>NZ_JBQRUW010000002.1:0-365052 GCF_052663305.1 Streptomyces cyslabdanicus | reverse complement strand
TGACGTTTTCTCAGCGGTGGTCATTTCCAGATTCTGTTGAGGGTGAGGGCGGCGCGGGCGATGTCGCCGATCCGGCTGGGGCTGAGGGTGATGTACTGCAGGGTGCGCCAGCGCTGCTTGAGTTCGGCTGCGGCACGTTCACCGAGAGCTCGGACGCCTCTGATCAGGCTGTTCGTGGTGCGCGTATCGGCGTCCAGGGCCCGTTCGGACCGGCCCTTCGGGCGGCGGACGGGGACGAGGATGCCGATGCCGGCGCCGATGTAGCCCTTGTCGGCCAGGGTGGGCAGGCCGTCGGCCGCCGCCTTGTACAGCGCGGGGAGCGCGTGGATGCGGGCGGCGGTGATATCGGGGGTGGAGCCGGGCTCCACCTCGGAGACCCACAACGGGGCGCCGTCCGGGGCGGACAGGAACTGTACGTTCCCGCCGAATGCCCTGTGCTTCTGGCTGAACCACAGGTCGTTGCCGTTGTCGCGGACGCCGGCGAGGCGGTCCGTTTCGATGAGCGTGCCGTCGAGGATCACGTGGGTCATGCCCTCTTGTTGGCAGCGGTCCAGGACCTCGTGCAGGTCGGGGGCCTGGGCGGCGAGGACGTCGATGCCTTCGTGCAGGTAGCGGTAGCCGGTGGCCTGGGAGATGCCAGCGTCGCGGGCCAGGCAGTGGACGCAGCCGCGTTCGCGGAACCAGCGCAGGACCAGCACGGCCTGGCGGAACGAGCCGAGCGCGCGGCTGCCGCGCGGGGTGCCGATTCGGCGGCGGTGGGCAGCGAGCAGACGCGAGAGGTGGTCCACGACGTGGCGCGGGACATCGAGCGTGGCAACATAGGTGACCAACGTGAAGCCTCTGGTGGTTACGGACATGATCTTGTGGTGAGACCTGTCCTACCAGGGGCTTTACGTCTGTCCACGGCCGGGCCCAGCTCGTCCGGCCTGCTCACGCATCGAGTGGTTCATGACGCTTCGCGTAGATCATTTCGCTGAGAAAACGTCAGTGGGGCCCCGTGGTCGCGCCGCTCGCCCGTGGAGCCTGGGCGGGCGGCGGCGCGGCGGGGACTGCTTCGGCGCATGACTTTAGCTACGACCAGGGTCACCATTCTGGTTACAGCAGCGACTACGGCGACCCCGGCGGCGGCCACGGCGGCCACGGCGGCCACGGCGGCCATGGCGGCGGCTACGGCGGCGGCTACGGCGGCGGCCAAAGGGGCGGCCAAGGCGGCGGCCACACCCACATCCACCTGCACATACATAACCGCAGCAACAACAGCGGCGTTGGCCATTAGACCCTGCCTGCTCGGCGCTTACGCAATGATGGAGGATCGACCAAATAGGCCCAGGTCAAGTCCTGGGCCTTCAACATTCCGCATTCAAGGGAAATCGCTTAACCGAGCGACGCTTCGAGTTTTACAATCTTGCGGGTATTGTGCATGAGATTGATTGAATCGGCGGCCTCCTAGAGGCTTGACGGAAAGCACAAACTGAAACCGCGGTGTGCGGTTGCGTGACCGGGCCGCACACCGTGGCACGGCGCGCAGCACCGCCGACACGACCGAGATGAACGGGACGGCGACGACGGCGCTGGGAAACGCCGGGGTCGTCGGCTACCGGGTCGTGCCCGCCTGCCGTGGTGGACGCCCCGGAGCGCCCGGCTTCCCCCAGACGTCCCCCGCTGGGGGCTCAGCATGGGAAATGGCCTGCTCAGAAGTTGCGTAATGAGCCCGCTGTAAATCTGCCGGGTCGCCCTGCGGGGCCGTCTGTGGGCCGTCGAAGGGCGGCCGACAGCGACCAACGAAGACCAACGACGACTGCCCGGCTACTGGTCTGAACTGGGCCAGCCTTGATCGCGCGAGGTCGCTCCCGACCCGCGCCTCTTCCTCCGCAACAAGCGCGCCGAATGGCACGAGTACCGCTCGGAGGTCACGGCCTTCGAGCTGAAGAAGCATCTGCCGGTGCTGTAGCGCTCGGCTGGGATGGGCGATGCCTGTTCAGCACGGTGCCCCGGTCCCGCGGCCCTGACGAGGCAAGGGAAGCCGGGGCCGGGGCGTGGGGGCGCTACAGGTCTTCGGGCAGCGACCGGAACGCCCTCGGTCTACGCGGGCTGGGGTTCGAAGGGGCGCAGGATGTCCGAATCCGGGCGAACGGCGCCGTAGCTGCCCTCCGGAACCTCGTTCCAGGCGCCGGCGAGGCTGCTGAGGGGCTCCGACACGATCAGGCGGGACTCCTCCGACAGCCCCCGCGGGAACGTGACGTCGGGGTGGAGCACCCGCAGGGCGTCGAAGCGGGTGCTGTAGAAGAGGCTCCGCGAGGCACCTTCGCTGGAGTAGCGGAATGCCCAGGTCCGGTCGCCGTCGGAGACCGCGACCGTCATCTGGAGCGGGTGCCGCACGCCCTGCTCGCGGCCCGTCCGCTCGACGAACCCCGCCATGCGTGCCACCGCGCCCGGCGGATCGTCGTCGAGGCCGAAGGTGAGGGCCAGGAAGAACATCACCTCGGAGTCCGTCGATCCCTCGATGCGGGAGAAGAGCCCCGGGTCGACGGCCAGGCAGAGTTCCCTCCTGAGCCTGTCGAACTCGTTGATCGCGCCGTTGTGCATCCACATCCACCGGCCGTGGCGGAAGGGATGGCAGTTGGTCTGCTGCACCGCCGTGCCGGTCGAGGCCCGGATGTGGGCGAAGAACAGCGGTGACCGGACGTGCTGCGCTATCTCCCGCAGGTTGCGGTTGTTCCATGCCGGGCCGGTGTCCCGCACGACCGCCGGGCTGTCGGCCTCCGGCGTGTACCAGCCGATGCCGAACCCGTCGCCGTTGGTCGTCTCCATGCCCATCCGCGAGTGCAGGCTCTGGTCGATCAGCGAGTGGTCCGGCTGGTACAGGACGTCATCGAGCAGTACGGGTGTCCCCGCATAGGCAAGCCAACGGCACATGGACGACGCACCTCCACTGTCCGCCCGCGCGGCCTCCCGCCTCCGGCAGGTACAAGAACCAGCGTGCGCCGCGGCCCCACCCGCCGCATGCCGACAGCGAAGGGCCGGCGCCTTCGGGTGCGGGCCCTTCCCTGTCCGGTGCCAGCACCAGGCGTCCGGCACGCGCGTCACGCGGGGCGGACGACGCTGTGGATCGGCATGTAGTAGATCGACTCCTCGCGGACGTTCGCGCCCGAGTGCGGCGCGTGGATCATCATGCCGTCGCCGATGTAGATCCCGACGTGGCTGATGTCGTCGTAGAAGAAGACCAGGTCGCCGGGCTGGGCTTCGGAGACGGGGACGGTCGTGCCGACCCCCACCTGGTCCCAGGTGGTGCGCGGCAGTGATATCCCGGCGGACTTCCAGGCGGCCTGCGTGAGCCCGGAGCAGTCGTACGAGTCGGGGCCGGAGGCGCCCCACACGTACGGCTTGCCCATCTGGGCCCTTGCGAAGTCGATGACCTTGGCGGCCTTGGCGGCATAGCCGGTGCTCGATCCGGCGCTCGTGCTCGTGCCCGTACCCGTGCTCGATCCGGCGCTCGTGTCCGCGCCCGTTCCGCTGCTCGCCTGCGCGTCGGAGCTCTTCGCCGCCTCCTCCTGTTGGCGCTTCTTCGCCGCCGCCGCCTCCTCCGCCGCCTGCCGGCGGGCCAGCTCCGCGGCCTTCTGCCGGGCGACCTCCTGCTTCTTCTTCTCGATCGCCGCCAGCCGCGCCTTCTCCTCGGCGGTCAGCGTCGACAGCAGCCGGCGTGCCTCGGTGAGCTTCTGCTGGACGTCCTGCTTGCTGGTCCTCAGCTCGTTCTGCGAGGTGGTCAGCGACTCCAGGATCCCCGCCGCCTCGGTGCGCTTCTTCGCCGTCGCGAGCTGCGCGGTCTGGTAGTCGTCCACGGCCTTCTTCTGCCGCTCGGTGAGCTGGCTCATCAGATGGTCCTGGGCGAAGTACTGCTGGGGGTCCTTCGCGAGCAGCAGCGTCGCGGTGCCGGAGATTCCGCCCGTGCGGTACTGGGCGGCGGCGAACGAGCCGAGTTCGTTCCGCGCCTCGTTCAGTTTCTCGGCACGCTTCGCCACGTCGTCGAGGAGGCCGTTCACGCGCTGGCGCTGCGTGGCGGTCCTCTCCTTCGACGCGTTGTACTTCTCGGTGGCCACTTCGGCCTGGTGGAAGAGGTCGTCGACCCTCTTCTGCACCTCTTCGAGGCTGGGTCTGCCGGGCTGCGCGGGCGCGGCGTTCGCCGTCTGGGACAGCAGGGCCACGGAGGTGAGGGCCGCGGTCGTCAGACCGAGGGCCGGGGACGTGCGCAGTCCGGCGATGCGGGTCGCCGTGGGCCGGGCTTTGCGGTGCGACGCCAAGGGTGGCGACTCCTTCCACGGACCGCCTACCGGGTTGGCTGTCGGGTTCGGGCGGGTGGTCGGAAGGGCTGCCCTACCGTCCCGTGCACGCTGTGGGGGACGCGTGTACGGGACCGATTCACCCCAGGGATGAGTTGGGTCCCCGGCTCCGGCTGCCGTGAAGCGCACCGGACTCGGCGCGGGCCACCCGTCCCGGCGTTGTTCGCCGGCGGGGGTACGGGGTGCCCGCCGGGCACGCTAGCCAACGCGTGTGACTGCTGTGAAGGTTGGTGCGTGATATGTCCGCTACGTTTTCGTGACTTTCACGGTACGTGTGCGGGTGGCTGCACTCCGGTGGCCGCCGGCGTCGGCCCGGAGAAGCACCTGCCGGTGCCGTCCGGTTTCGACCGGCGGGGGAAGGCGGGTCCGCCGTCAGGGCCCCGGGCCGGGAGTGCGGATAGGCTCTGGCCAGGACGGGCTTGATCCGACGGGAGGCCGGGATGACGGCGCCGGGACGCAGGAGCAGTACCTTCACGCGGCTGCTGCGGCACGGCTTCATCCATGCCTCGGACGCCGAGCGGCTGCTGGAGGGCCCGGACCTCGCCCCGCTCCGGGACGACCCGGTGCTGCTGGAGGCGCTGGGCGCCACCGCCGACCCGGACCTCGCGCTGGGCGGTCTGGTCCGGTTGCTGGAGGCGCAGCCGGAGTCCAAGGCCCGCCGCGAGCTGCTCGACACGCTGATAGCGGCCAAGCCGCTGCGCGACCGGCTGCTCGGCGTGCTCGGCGCCTCCGCCGCGCTCGGCGACCACCTCGCCCGGCACGCCGGCGACTGGCGGGCGCTGGTCACCTACGAGCCGCGCGACCTGCACCCGGGCGTGGCGGAGTTCGAGCAGGGGCTCGCCGAGGCCGGCGACCCGGTCGCGCTGCGCGTCGCCTACCGGCGCTGCCTGCTGTCCATCGCGGCCCGCGACGTGTGCGGCACCACCGATGTCGCCGAGACCGCCGCCGAACTCGCCGACCTCGCCACCGCCACCCTGCGCGCCGCGCTCCGGCTCGCGCGGGCCGCCGCGCCCGAGGACGACGCGCTGTGCCGGCTCGCGGTGATCGCGATGGGCAAGTGCGGCGGCCACGAACTCAACTACGTCTCCGACGTCGACGTGATCTTCGTCGGGGAGGCCGCGGACGGGGCCGACGAGGTCAAGGCCCTGCGCGCCGCGACCGCGCTCGCCTCGCACATGATGCGGATCTGCTCCGAGACGACCGTGGAGGGCTCGATCTGGCCGGTCGACGCCAACCTGCGGCCCGAGGGCCGCAACGGGCCGCTGGTGCGCACCCTCAGCAGCCACGTCGCCTACTACCAGCGGTGGGCCAAGACCTGGGAGTTCCAGGCGCTGCTCAAGGCCCGCCCGGTGGCCGGCGACCTGGAGCTGGGCGGCCAGTACATCGCCGCACTCGACCCGCTGGTCTGGCAGGCCGCCGAGCGCGAGAACTTCGTCGCCGACGTGCAGAAGATGCGCCGCCGCGTCGTCGAGACCATCCCCGTGGCCGAGGTCGAGCGTGAGCTGAAGCTCGGTCCCGGCGGTCTGCGCGACGTCGAATTCGCCGTGCAGCTGCTTCAGTTGGTGCACGGGCGCACCGACCGCTCGCTGCGCAGCGGCTCCACCCTGGACGCGTTGCAGGCGCTGGCCGCCGGCGGGTACGTCGGCCGCGTGGACGCCGTGCAACTCGACGACGCCTACCGGTTCCTGCGCTCCCTGGAGCACCGCATCCAGCTGTTCCGGCTGCGGCGCACCCACCTCGTCCCCGAGGACGAGGCCGATCTGCGCCGGCTCGGACGGTCGCTCGGCCTGCGCAGCGACCCGATCACCGAGCTCACCCGCGAGTGGAAACGACACACCAGTGTCGTGCGCCGGCTGCACGAGAAGCTGTTCTACCGGCCGCTGCTCGACGCCGTCGCCCAACTCGCTCCCGGCGAGGCCAGGTTGCGGCCGGAGGCCGCGCGGGAGCGGCTGGTCGCGCTCGGGTACGCCGATCCGGCCGCGGCCCTGCGCCACCTGGAGGCGCTGGCTTCCGGCGTCACCAGGAAGGCGGCCATCCAGCGGACCCTGCTGCCCGTGCTGCTGGGGTGGTTCGCGGACTCCGCCGACCCGGACGCCGGGCTGCTGAACTTCCGCAAGGTGTCGGACGCGCTCGGCAAGACCCCCTGGTACCTGCGGCTGCTGCGCGACGAGGGGGCCGCCGCCGAGAACCTCGCCCGGGTGCTGTCGGCCGGGCGGCTGGCCCCCGACCTGCTGATGCGGGCACCGGAGGCGGTGGCCCTGCTGGGGAACGGCGACGCGGGCGGCCTCGAACCGCGCGGGCGCGCCCAGCTGGAGCAGGAGGTCCTCGCCGCCGTCCGCCGTGCGGAGACCGCCGAGCAGGGCGTCACGGCGGCGCGCGGCGTACGGCGGCGGGAGCTGTTCCGTACCGCCGCCGCCGACATCGTCGGCACCTACGGCACCGAGGCCCAGCCCGCCGAGGCGGACCAGGGCGCGCTCGTGGACCGGGTGGGCGGCGCGGTGTCCGACCTGACGGCGGCGACGCTGGCCGGCACCCTGCGGGCGGTCGTGCGCAAGGAGTGGGGGGACACCCTGCCGACCCGGTTCGCGATCATCGGCATGGGACGGTTCGGCGGGCACGAGCTGGGCTACGGCTCGGACGCGGACGTGCTGTTCGTGCACGAGCCGTGGGAGGGCGCCGACGAGCGGGAGGCCGCCGAGGCCGCGTCCCGGGTGGTCGCCGAGCTGCGGCGGCTGCTCCAGATCCCGAGCGCGGATCCGCCGCTGCTGGTCGACGCGGATCTGCGCCCCGAGGGGAAGTCCGGCCCGCTGGTGCGGACGCTCAGGTCGTACGAGGCGTACTACCGGCGTTGGTCGCTGGTGTGGGAGTCGCAGGCGCTGCTGCGGGCCGAACCGGTGGCCGGGGACGAGGACCTGGGGCGGCGGTTCGTCGAGCTGGTCGACCCGCTGCGTTATCCGCGCGGCGGGCTGCGCGAGGAGGCGGTGCGGGAGATCCGGCGGCTGAAGGCCCGGATGGAGTCCGAGCGGCTGCCGCGCGGCGCCGATCCCAAGCTGCACACCAAACTGGGGCCGGGCGGGCTGTCCGACGTGGAGTGGACCGTGCAGCTGCTCCAGATGCGGCACGCGGCCAAAGAGGCGTCGCTGCGGACCACGCGCACGCGTGAGGCGCTGGCGGCGGCCAGGGAGGCGGGACTGGTGTCCCCGGAGGACGCCTCGACCCTCGACGAGGCGTGGGTGCTGGCCACACGGGTGCGCAACGCGGTGATGCTGGTCCGGGGGCGGGCGGGGGACACGTTTCCCACCGAGCCGCGGGAGCTGGCCGCGGTGGGCCGGTACCTGGGGTATGGGCCGGGGCACGCGGGCGACATGCTCGACGCGTACCGGCGAACGACCCGCCGGGCCCGGGCAGTCATGGAGGAGCTGTTCTACGGCGCGTGAGAGGTGGGGGGTGCGCAGGCAGGCCCCCGCTTGTGCCTGGGCCTGCCCTACGCCTGCGCCTGCGCCGGCCGCAGGGCAGGCGTCCGCCGCGGCAGGGCGTGCGGCAGCGCCCCGTACCAGAGGCGGGCCACCGTGAAGCCGAAGGAGAGGCACAGGACGCCGCCGACCGCGTCGAGCCAGAAGTGGTTGGCGGTGGCGACGATGACGACCAGGGTGGCCACGGGGTAGAGCAGGCCGAGGACGCGCAGCCACGGGACCGTGCACAGGGCGAAGAGGGTCAGCCCGCACCACAGGGACCAGCCGATGTGCATGGACGGCATCGCGGCGTACTGGTTGGACATGTTCTTCAGGTCGCCGGAGGCCATGGAACCCCAGGTGTGGTGGACCTGGACCGTGTCGACGAAGTGGCCGCCGGTCATCAGGCGCGGGGGCGCCAGCGGGTACAGGTAGTAGCCGAGCAGGGCCACGCCCGTCGTCACGAAGAGGGTGAGCCGGGCCGCCGCGTAGCGGCCCGGGTGCGTGCGGTAGAGCCACACCAGGACGCCGATGGTGACCACGAAGTGCAGCGTCGCGTAGTAGTAGTTCATGCCGATGATCAGCCAAGTCACCGAGTCGACGGCATGGTTGACCGAGTGTTCGACGGCGATGCCGAGCTGGTGCTCGGCGCTCCAGACCCAGTCCGCGTTGCGCAGCGCCTTGCCCTTCTGCTCCGGGACCGCGTTGCGGATCAGCGAGTACGTCCAGTAACTCACCGCGATCAGCAGGATCTCGAACCAGAGCCGCGGGCGACGGGGGGTGCGCAGCCGCTCCAGGACGGTGGGGGCCTCCTCGTCCGTGGCGAGGTGGGGAACGGTCTCTTCCCGGCCTTCCCGGCCATCCCGGCGTGTCACGGTCGAGTCACCCATAGGCACAGAGTCTGCCAGAAAACCGTTCGCCCGCCGGTCATCCCCCGGTCGGGTTCCCGTCGCATGTCCTCCGCCTCACGGACGAGGGCGGTCCCCGGGGGCCGAGGCGGTCGAACCGCGCACCACCAGTTCCGGCATGAACACGAACTCGCTGTGCGGCGCGGGCGTCCCGCCGATCTCCTCGAGCAGCGTGCGCACCGCCGCCTGGCCCATCGCCGGCACCGGCTTGCGGATCGTCGTCAGGGGCGGGTCGGTGAACGCGATCAGGGGGGAGTCGTCGAAGCCCACCACGGAGACGTCCCGGGGGACCTCGAGGCCGCGCTGCCGGGCCGCCCGTATCGCGCCGAGCGCCATCATGTCGCTGGCGCAGACGATCGCCGTGCAGTCGCGTTCGATGAGCGCGGTGGCCGCGGCCTGGCCGCCCTCCAGGGTGTAGAGGGAGTGCTGGATGAGCTGCGACTCGACGACGTCCGCGGCCAGGCCCAGCTGGTCCCGCACGGCGCGGACGAAGCCCTCGATCTTGCGCTGGACCGGGACGAAGCGCTTCGGGCCGAGGGCCAGGCCGATGCGGGTGTGCCCCAGGGAGGCGAGGTGGGTGACCGCCAGGGTCATCGCGGCCCGGTCGTCGGGGGAGATGAACGGCGCCTGCACCTTGGGGGAGAAGCCGTCCACGAGGACGTAGGGCACGCCTTGCGCGCGCAGGCGCTCGTAGCGCTCCATGTCGGCCGTGGTGTCCGCGTGCAGACCGGAGACGTAGATGATCCCGGCGACCCCGCGGTCCACCAGCATCTCGGTCAGCTCGTCCTCCGTGGATCCGCCGGGCGTCTGGGTGGCGAGCACCGGGGTGTAGCCCTGCCGGGTCAGCGCCTGGCCGATGACCTGGGCCAGCGCCGGGAAGATCGGGTTCTCCAGCTCCGGGGTGATCAGCCCCACCAGGCCCTCGCTGCGCTGCCGCAGCCGTACCGGGCGCTCGTAGCCGAGGACGTCGAGGGCGGCGAGCACGGACTGGCGGGTGGTGGCGGCGACACCAGGCTTTCCGTTCAGGACGCGGCTGACGGTCGCTTCGCTCACCCCCGCCTGGGCGGCGATGTCGGCAAGCCGTGTGGTCACATGACCGGACTGTACCGGCCGGCCCCCGCCCTGCACACCGACGGGGCGCCTGGTGCGAGCCGTTGAACGGCCCGCTGCGGGCTGCTGCGTCATCGCGATCCCTCGTGTTCGGTCGGCGGCCGGTCGGCGTCCGGGTCTCGGCGTCCGGTCCGCAACGGGATGATTCCTCCCCCACCACGGTCTGGCAAGGGCTTGCAGAGTCTTGCACAAGTGTCCGACGGGCCGCCTGCCCGCGTGAAATCAGGGCCGTGGGGCCCGCCCACAGAGGTCACGAAGTGGTAACCCGCCCGTCTTCTTGCACTTTTTTTCTGCAAGGTCTTTCGCGAAGCTTGCAACGCTGTTACGTTCTCGGTCGCCCGGCGGCGGCAATGGCGCGGCCGGAAGGCGCAGGGCGGCGGACGGGGCCGTTCCCTGCTCACGGGCTTAACCCTCAAGGAGAACTCATGCGGCGTGGCATAGCGGCCACCGCCCTGGTGGCGTCTTTCGCCCTCGCGGCGACGGCGTGCGGCGGGAGCGACAGCGAGAAGTCGGACGGTCCGGTGACCATCACCTGGTGGGACACGTCCAACGCCACCAACGAGGCACCGACGTACCAGGCCCTGGCCAAGCAGTTCGAAGCGGCCAACAAGGGCATCAAGGTCAAGTACGTCAATGTCCAGTTCGACCAGGCGCAGAACAAGTTCGACACGGCCGCCGGCTCCAAGGGCGCCCCGGACGTGCTGCGCTCCGAGGTCGGCTGGACCCCGGCCTTCGCCAAGAAGGGCTACTTCGTGCCGCTGGACGGCACCGAGGCCCTCGCCGACCAGGACAAGTTCCAGCCCAACCTGATCAAGCAGGCCCAGTACGAGGGCAAGACCTACGGTGTCCCGTTCGTCACCGACACCCTGGCCCTGGTCTACAACAAGGCCCTGTTCGAGAAGGCCGGCATCACCGAGGCCCCCAAGACCTGGGACGAGCTGAAGTCCGCCGCCGCCAAGATCAAGGACAAGACCGGCGTCGACGGCTACTGGGGCTCCACCCAGGCCTACTACGCCCAGAGCTTCCTCTTCGGCGAGGGCACCGACACCGTCGACGCCGACGCCAAGAAGATCACCATGAACTCGCCGGCCGCCAAGAAGGCCTACGGCACCTGGCTCGGCCTGTTCGACGGCAAGGGCCTGCACAAGGCCGACACCACCGCCGACGCCTACGCCCACATCCAGGACGCGTTCATCAACGGCAAGGTCGCCGCGATCATCCAGGGCCCCTGGGAGATCACGAACTTCTACGGGGGCTCCGCCTTCAAGGACAAGTCCAACCTGGGCATCGCCACCGTCCCGGGCGGCTCCGCCGGCAAGGCGGGCGCCCCGACCGGAGGCCACAACCTGTCGGTCTACGCCGGCTCGGACAAGGCCCACCAGGACGCGGCCCTGAAGTTCGTGAAGTTCATGACCTCGCCGGAGTCCCAGGCGACCATCGCCCTGAAGAACTCCACGCTGCCCACCCGCGACGACGCCTACACCGACGAGGTCAAGGCCGACCCCGGCATCGCCGGCTACCAGGGCGTCCTGCCCGCCGCCCAGCCGCGCCCGGCGCTGCCGGAGTACGGCTCCCTGTGGGGCCCGCTCGACACCGAGCTGGCCAAGGTCGCCGCCGGCAAGGAGTCCCTGGACAAGGGCCTGAGCAACGCGGAACTCGAGATCTCCAAGCTGGTCCCCGACTTCAGCAAGTGAGCCCGCGTGGCCGTCGGAGTCCTCCCACGACGGGGGGACTCCGGCGGCCACCGGCCGCGCCCGGCCCCACTCCCTGATCTTGCAAAAGGTGTCGAACCATGACAGTCGCCATCGACCGCGCGACCGGCGAACGCCGCGGTGACCGCGCGCCTCGGCCCGGGCTGGGGCAGCGCCTGAAGAACGGCTTCCAGAAGTACTGGTACGCCTACGTGATGATCGCACCGGTGATCGTCGTGCTCGGCGGCATCGTGGGCTACCCGCTGGTGCGGGGCTTCTACCTGACCCTCACCGACGCCAACAGCCTCAACTCGGCGCGTACCATCGGCGTCAACCACATCGAGGCCACCTACAAGTTCATCGGGCTGGACAACTACCAGGACATCCTCTTCGGCCCGACCGCGTACGACCGGTTCTGGTCGCACTTCCTGTGGACCGTCTTCTGGACGGCCGCCTGCGTGTTCCTGCACTACTCCATCGGCCTCGGCCTCGCGCTCATGCTCAACCAGAAGCTGCGCGGCCGTACCTTCTACCGGCTGCTGCTGGTCCTGCCCTGGGCCGTGCCGACCTTCGTCACGGTCTTCTCCTGGCGGATCATGCTCGCCGACTCCGGGGCGGTCAACCAGATCCTCGGCGCGCTCCATCTGCCGCAGCCGCACTGGCTGGAGGACACCTTCTGGCAGCGCTTCGCCGCGATCATGGTCAACACCTGGTGCGGTGTGCCGTTCATGATGCTCTCCCTGCTCGGCGGCCTGCAGTCCATCGACTCCACCCTCTACGAGGCCGCGGAGATGGACGGCGCGGACGCCTGGCAGCGGTTCCGGCACGTCACGCTGCCCGGTCTGCGCTCGGTCAGTTCCACCGTGGTGCTGCTCGGCATCATCTGGACCTTCAACCAGTTCGTCATCATCTTCCTGCTGTTCGGCACCACCAGCGCGCCCGACGCCCAGATCCTCGTCACCTGGGCCTACCGCCTGGGCTTCGGACAGCAGCCGCGCGACTTCGCCCAGTCCGCCGCGTACGGCGTACTGCTGCTGTCGATCCTCACCGTCTTCACCTCCTTCTACTTCCGCTGGCTGAAGCGCAATGACCAGCTCGCCGTCTGACGCCGCAGGAGCCGCCGCCATGAGCACCACGACCCTCGAGAAGACACCGGCCGGGCCGGCCCCCGCCGCTTCGTCCCCGCGGCGGACCCGTCGGCGGGGCGAGTCCGGCCGGCTCGGTGTCGTCCTGCTGCACGGCGGCCTCGCCGTGGCGAGCCTCGTCGCGCTGGCCCCGGTGGCCTGGCTGTTCTTCCTGTCGCTGGGCCCGGACAAGGACGACTACCTGCACCCCGGCAAGATCTTCGGCAGGCTCACCTTCTCCAACTACAGTTTCGTGCTGCAGCACACCGCCTTCTTCGACTGGCTCAAGTCGACGATGATCGTGGCCCTCGGCACCACCCTGATCGGCGTCCTCGTCGCCGCCAGCACCGGCTACGCGGTCTCCCGCATGCGGTTCCCCGGCTACAAGCCGCTGATGTGGGTGCTGCTGCTCACCCAGGCCTTCCCGATCGCCATCCTGATCGTGCCGATGTACGAGATCTTCAGCCAGGTGGGTCTCATCGACACCTACTGGGCCCTGATCGTCATCAACTGCACCACGGCCGTCCCCTACAGCGCCTGGCTGCTCAAGGGGTACTTCGACACCATCCCCTTCGAGATCGACGAGGCGGGACGCGTGGACGGGCTCAGCCCCTTCGGCACCTTCGTACGGCTCATCCTGCCCCTGGCCCGCCCGGGACTGGCCGTCGCGGCCTTCTACAACTTCATCACCGCCGTCGGCGAGGTCGCGTTCGCCACCACCTTCATGCTGGACGACTCCAAGTACACCTTCGCGGTCGGCCTGCAGAGCTTCGTCAGCGAGCACGACGCCCAGTGGAACTACATGGCCGCAACCGCGGTGTTGATCGCGATTCCCGTGTCGGTCTTCTTCTACCTTGTCCAGAAAAACCTCGTCACGGGCCTCACCGCGGGCGGCACCAAGGGCTGACCCCCACACGCGCCGGACAACGGCTCCCGCGCGCCTCTTCACCCGGACGCCGTCGCCCGCACCCATGACAAGCAAGCGCCCCGAGCTCTCGCCCTCGCCCGAGCCGGGGCACCCCCGACGCACCAAGGACGCCATGAGCAAGCAGCACTTCCCGGCCGAATCCCCCCTCTCCGAAGCGGCTGCCACCACCGTCGCCCCGCGCCGCGACTGGTGGCGGGACGCGGTGATCTACCAGGTCTATCCGCGCAGCTTCGCCGACAGCAACGGCGACGGCATGGGCGACCTGGAAGGCGTACGCTCCCGCCTGCCGTACCTGCGCGACCTCGGTGTGGACGCCGTCTGGCTCAGCCCGTTCTACGCCTCCCCGCAGGCCGACGCCGGCTACGACGTCGCCGACTACCGTGCCGTCGACCCCATGTTCGGCAACCTGCTGGACGCCGACGCGCTGATCCGCGACGCCCACGCGCTGGGCCTGAGGGTCATCGTCGACATCGTGCCCAACCACTCCTCCGACCAGCACGAATGGTTCAAGCGCGCGCTCGCGGAGGGCCCCGGCTCCCCGCTGCGCGACCGCTACCACTTCCGCCCCGGCAAGGGCGCGGACGGCGAACTCCCGCCCAACGACTGGGAGTCCATCTTCGGCGGCCCCGCCTGGACCCGGGTCACCGAGCCGGACGGCACCCCGGGCGAGTGGTACCTGCACCTGTTCGCGCCCGAGCAGCCCGACTTCAACTGGGACCACCCGGCCGTCGGCGACGAGTTCCGCTCGATCCTGAGGTTCTGGCTCGACATGGGCGTCGACGGCTTCCGCATCGACGTGGCCCACGGCCTGGTCAAGGCCGAGGGCCTGCCCGACCTCGGCTCCCACGACCAGCTGAAGCTGCTGGGCAACGATGTCATGCCGTTCTTCGACCAGGACGGCGTGCACGAGATCTACCGCCAGTGGCGGCACATCCTCGACGAGTACGACGAGGAGAGGATCTTCGTCGCGGAGGCGTGGACCCCGACCGTCGAGCGCACCGCGAACTACGTGCGCCCCGACGAACTGCACCAGGCGTTCAACTTCCAGTACCTGGGCACCGACTGGGACGCCGACCCGCTCCGTGAGGTCATCGACCGCACCCTCGAGTCCATGCGCCCGGTCGGCGCCCCGGCCACCTGGGTGCTGTCCAACCACGACGTCACCCGGCACGCCACCCGCTTCGCCAACCCGCCCGGCCTCGGCACCCAGATCCGCAGCGCCGGCGACCGCGAGCTGGGCCTGCGCCGGGCGCGCGCGGCCACGCTGCTGATGCTGGCGCTGCCCGGCTCGGCGTACGTCTACCAGGGCGAGGAACTGGGCCTGCCGGACGTCGTGGACCTGCCGGACGAGGTGCGCCAGGACCCGGCGTACTTCCGGGGCGAGGGCCAGGACGGGTTCCGCGACGGATGCCGGGTGCCGATCCCGTGGACCCGCGAGGGCTCCTCCTACGGGTTCGGCGGCGGGGGCACCTGGCTCCCGCAGCCCGCGCACTGGGGCCGGCTGAGCGTGCAGGCCCAGGAAGGCGTGCCGGGCTCCACCCTGGAGCTGTACCGCGCGGCCCTCGCCGCCCGCCGTGCCCACGCCGACCTGGGCGCCGGCGACGCGGTGGAGTGGCTGCGCGCGCCCGAGGGCGTCCTCGCCTTCCGGCGCGGAGAGTTCGTCTGCGTGGCGAACACGACCGGCGAGTCGGTGACCACCCCGGCGTACGGCCGTGTGCTGCTCACGAGCGGCGAGGTGACGGAGGCGGACGGCGAGGCGAAGATCCCGTCCGACACGACGGTGTGGTGGACCACGGCCTGACCTCGGCGACCTGACGGGGACAGGTCACAGTTTCACATCAACTCCCCGCGGCCCGCTGCCCGTTGAGGCAGCGGGCCTTCTACCATCCGGGGTCATCGACTTGCTGAACCTTTCAGCAAGAGCCTTCAACGACGAAGGAACCCCCACATGACCCCCCGCAGAGCCCTTGCGTCCGCGGCCGCCCTCGCCGCAGGCGCCTCGCTCGCCCTCACGACCCCCGCCGCCGCCTCCCCACCCGGTACCAAGGACGTCACCGCGGTCCTCTTCGAGTGGAACTTCGCCTCGGTCGCCAAGGAGTGCGCGAACACCCTCGGCCCGGCCGGCTACGGCTACGTCCAGGTCTCCCCGCCCGCCGAGCACATCCAGGGCCCGCAGTGGTGGACGTCGTACCAGCCGGTGAGCTACAAGATCGCCGGCCGGCTCGGCGACCGCGCCGCCTTCCAGAACATGGTCAACACCTGCCACGCGGCCGGTGTGAAGGTCGTCGTCGACACGGTCATCAACCACATGTCGGCGGGCAGCGGCACCGGAACCGGCGGCTCGTCGTACACCAAGTACAACTACCCGGGCCTGTACTCGAACAACGACTTCAACGACTGCAGGGCCGACATCACCAACTACCAGGACCGCGGGAACGTCCAGAACTGCGAACTGGTCGGCCTCGCCGACCTCAGGACCGGCTCGGAGTACGTCCGTCAGGCCATCGCGGGCTATATGAACGACCTGCTCTCCCTGGGTGCCGACGGCTTCCGCATCGACGCGGCCAAGCACATCCCGGCGGCCGACCTCGCCAACATCAAGTCGCGTCTGACCAACCGCTCCGCCTACTGGAAGCAGGAGTTCATCCACGGCGCGGGCGAGCCGATCCAGCCGACCGAGTACACCGGCACCGGTGACGTCCAGGAGTTCCGCTACGCCTACGACCTCAAGCGGGTCTTCAACAACGAGAAGCTCGCCTACCTGAACAACTACGGCGAGGGCTGGGGCTATCTGGGCAGTTCGGCGGCCGCTGTCTTCGTCGACAACCACGACACCGAACGCAACGGCGCCACGCTCAACTACAAGAGCGGTGCCAACTACACCCTGGCCAACGTCTTCATGCTGGCCTGGCCCTACGGCGCCCCCGACATCAACTCCGGCTACGAGTGGTCCAACGCGGACGCCGGTCCGCCCAACGGCGGCAAGGTCGACGCCTGCTGGCAGGACGGCTGGAAGTGCCAGCACGCCTGGCCGGAGATCAAGTCCATGGTCGCCTTCCGCAACGCCACCCACGGCCAGCCGGTCACCGACTGGTGGGACAACGGCAACAACCTCATCACCTTCGGCCGCGGCAGCAAGGGCTACGTGGTCGTCAACCACGAGAACACGACGGCCGACCGCTCCTACCACACCTCGCTGCCCGCGGGGACCTACTGCGACGTGCAGGGCAACAGGACCGTCACGGTGGACGGCAACGGCTGGTTCCAGGCGTCGGTCGCCCCGAACACCGCCCTCGCCCTCTACGCCGGCAAGTCGAGCTGCTGACGACCCCGCGCCCGCTCCCGCGGCCGGTCGAGCCGGACGAGATACCGGCTCGACCTCCGGGTTGAAAAGAGTTGCTGTGAGTTTCAGGGGTCTTGCTGTAAGCCTTGCGCAGGCGATACGGTCGCGCCCACGCCCGGCGGCGGCGTCGCAGCCGGAGCGAGGGGCCGCATTCAAGTGAGCCGTACCGCCAAGGAGTTCATCCCGTGATACCGAGATGGCCGGCGCCCTCGCGGCGCCGCACCCCGTCAGGCAGACGCGTCGCCGCCGTCACCGCGGCCGCGATTGCCGCAGCCCTCCTCCCGCCGCTGACGGCGCGGGCCGCCGAACAGCCGCCCCCGCCGCCCTCGGACGCGAGGCTCGCAGCCGAGCCCGCCCGGCACGACAGCACCCGCGAGCAGTTCTACTTCGTCCTGCCGGACCGTTTCGCCAACGGGGACACCGCCAACGACCGGGGCGGACTCACCGGTTCACGGCTCGTCACCGGATACGACCCCACCGACAAGGGCTTCTACCAGGGCGGCGACCTCAAGGGCCTGACGAACCGGCTCGACTACATCAAGGGCCTGGGTACCACGGCCATCTGGCTGGCGCCGATCTTCAAGAACCAGCCCGTGCAGGGGACGGGCAAGGACGCCTCCGCCGGCTACCACGGTTACTGGATCACCGACTTCACCCAGGTCGACCCGCACTTCGGCACCAACAAGGACCTCGAAACCCTCATCTCCGCGGCGCACGCCAAGGGCATGAAGGTCTTCTTCGACGTCATCACCAACCACACCGCCGACGTCATCGACTACGCGGGCGGCTCCCACGAGTACCTCTCCAAGGGCGCCTTCCCGTACCTGACGAAGGACGGGCGCCCCTTCGACGACGCCGACCACGCCGCCGGCGGCACGAAGTTCCCCGCCGTCGACACCTCCTCCTTCCCGCGTACCCCGGTCGTCCCGGCCGCCGAGAAGAACCTCAAGGTCCCGTCGTGGCTCAACGACCCGACGATGTACCACAACCGCGGTGACTCCACCTACACCGGCGAGAACTCCACCTACGGCGACTTCGCCGGCCTCGACGACCTGTGGACCGAGCGTCCCGAGGTGGTCAGCGGCATGGAGAAGATCTACCAGCGCTGGGTGCGGGACTTCGACGTCGACGGCTTCCGCATCGACACCGTCAAGCACGTCGACATGGAGTTCTGGACCCAGTGGGCGACCGCGCTCGACACGTACGCCGCGCAGCACGGCCGTAAGAACTTCTTCATGTTCGGCGAGGTCTACTCCTCCGACACCTCGGACAACGCTCCCTACGTCACCGAGGGCCGCCTCGACGCCACCCTCGACTTCCCCTTCCAGGACGCGGTCCGCGCCTACGCCTCCCAGGGCGGCAGCGCGAAGCGGCTCGCGGGCGTCTTCGGCGACGACTACAAGTACACGACCGACAAGGCCAACGCCTACGAGCAGGTCACCTTCCTCGGCAACCACGACATGGGCCGCATCGGGTACTTCCTCAAGCAGGACAACCCCGAGGCGACCGACGCCGAACTGCTCGCCAAGGACAGGTTCGCCAACGAGGTGATGTTCCTCAGCCGCGGCAACCCCGTCGTCTACTACGGCGACGAGCAGGGCTTCACCGGCTCCGGCGGCGACAAGGACGCCCGCCAGACCATGTTCGCCTCCCAGGTCGCCGACTACCTCGCCGACGAGCAGATCGGCACCGACCGCACCCACGCGAGCGACGCCTACGACAGCACCGCGCCGCTCTACCGGCAGATCGCCGATCTGGCCAAGCTCCGCAAGGACAACCCGGCGCTGACGGACGGCGTCCAGACCGAGCGGTACGCGGCGGACGGCGCCGGCGTCTACGCCGTCACCCGCACGGACGCCAGGAGCGGGGCCGAGTACGTCGTCGCCTTCAACAACGCCGACCAGGCGAGGACGGCGACCTTCGCCACCGGCTCGGCGAAGATGACGTACCGCGGCATCCACGGCACCAGGGCCGCCGTCACCTCCGACGCCGACCGCAAGGTCACCGTCACCGTCCCCGCCGGATCCGCCGTCGTCCTCAAGGCGGCCGGCCCCCTGGACCGGCCCGCCACCAAGCCGGACGTCACCCTCACCGCCCCCGCCGCCGGCGCCACCGGCACCGTCGAGCTGGACGCCGACGTCACCGGCGGGCAGCTCGACCGGGTCGTGTTCGCCGCCCAGGTCGGCAACGGCCCCTGGCAGGTGCTCGGCACCGCCGACCACGCCCCCTACAAGGTCACCCAGAACCTGGCCGCGACCGTCCCGGCCGGCACCGCCCTGCGCTACAAGGCGGTCGTCGTCGACTCCGCCGGCCGCACGGCGACCGCGACCGCCACCTCCACCACCGGCACCCCGCCCGCCCCCGAGGTCCCCACCGCCGCCTCCCGCGACTACGCGATCGTCCACTACAAGCGCGCCGACGGCGACTACGCGAACTGGGGCCTGTACGCGTGGGGCGACCTCGCCGACGGCGAGTCGACCACCTGGCCGGACAGCCACCCCTTCACCGGCCGCGACGCCTACGGCGCCTTCGCCTACGTCAGGCTGAAGCCGGGCGCCTTTGACGTCGGCTTCCTCGTCATCGACAAGGACGGCACCAAGGACGTCTCCGCCGACCGGTCCATCGACGTCACCCGAACGGGCGAGGTCTGGGTCGAGCAGGGCGAGGAGGCCGTACGGACCGAGCGGCCCACGGCCGACTACCCCGCGCAGGACACGACCAGGGCGGTCCTCCACTACCACCGCCCGGACGGCGACTACGACGGCTGGGGCCTGCACGTGTGGACCGGCGCCGCCGACCCCACCGACTGGTCGAAACCGCTCCGGCCGGTCAAGACTGACTCCTATGGCGCGGTCTTCGAGGTACCGCTCACCGACGGTGCCACCAGCCTCAACTACATCGTCCACAAGGGCGACGACAAGGACCTGCCCACCGACCAGTCCCTGGACCTCACGGCGGCCAACGGCCACGAGGTCTGGCTGATGAGCGGCCAGGACAAGCCCCTGCTGCCGCAGCCCGTCGGCGGCGCGGGCGCCCTCGACCTCACCACATCCAAGGCGGTCTGGATCGACCGGGACACGGTGGCCTTCAACGGAGCGGAAGGCGCCGCCTCCACCCAGCTGGTCTACTCCCACGACGGCTCGATCACCGTCCAGGACGGGACGCTGACCAGCGACGACGAGCGCTGGCTGCGGCTGTCCAGGACCACGCTGACCGACGCGCAGAAGGCGAAGTTCCCGCATCTGAGCGACTACACCGCCTGGTCCGTCGACCCGCGCGACCGCGACCGGGTGCGCCAGGCCCTCGGCGGACAGATCGTGGCCTCGCAGCGGGCCGTGAACGGCGCGGTCCTTGCGGCCACGGGCGTCCAGATCGCCGGCGTCCTGGACGACCTGTACGACGCGACCGGCGCCGACCTCGGGCCGACCTTCCGGGACGGCCGTCCCACACTGGCCGTGTGGGCGCCGACCGCGCAGCACGTGGCACTGGAACTCGACGGCTCCACGGTCGCCATGAAGCGCGACGACCGCACCGGCGTCTGGTCCGTCACCGGGCCCGCGTCCTGGAAGAACAAGCCCTACCGGTACGTGGTGAAGGTCTGGGCGCCCACCGTCCGCAAGGTCGTCACCAACAAGGTCACCGACCCCTACTCGGTCGCCCTCACCGCGAACTCCGAGCGCAGCCTCGTCGTCGACCTGGACGACAAGGCACTGGCCCCGAGCGGCTGGTCGGGCCTGGCCAAGCCCAAGGCCGTACCGCTGCGGGACGCCCGGATCCAGGAACTGCACATCCGGGACTTCTCGGTCGCGGACCGGACGGTCCCGGCCCGGGACCAGGGCACCTACCTGGCCTTCACCGACCAGAACAGCGACGGCTCCCGGCACCTGCGGGAGCTGGCGAAGGCCGGCACCTCGTACGTGCACCTGCTGCCCGCCTTCGACATCGCCACCATCCCGGAAAGGAAGGCCGACCAGGCGACCCCGGAGTGCGACCTGGCCTCCTACCCGGCCGACTCCGACCAGCAGCAGGCCTGCGTGGCGCGGACCGCCGCCCAGGACGCCTACAACTGGGGCTACGACCCCTACCACTACACGGTCCCCGAGGGCTCCTACGCCACCGACCCGGACGGCACGGCCCGTACCGTCCAGTTCCGGCAGATGGTCAAGGCGCTCAACCAGGACGGGCTGCGGGTCGTCATGGACGTCGTCTACAACCACACGGCGGCGAGCGGCCAGGCGGACACCTCCGTCCTCGACAAGGTGGTCCCCGGCTACTACCAGCGGCTCCTCGCCGACGGCTCGGTGGCCGACAGCACCTGCTGCGCGAACACCGCGCCCGAGAACGCCATGATGGGCAAGCTCGTCGTCGACTCGGTCGTCACCTGGGCCAAGGAGTACAAGGTCGACGGCTTCCGCTTCGACCTCATGGGCCACCACCCGAAGGCCAACATCCTCGCCGTGCGCAAGGCACTCGACGCGCTCACGCTCAAGAAGGACGGCGTGGACGGCAGGAACATCATCCTGTACGGAGAGGGCTGGAACTTCGGCGAGATCGCCGACGACGCGAGGTTCGTGCAGGCCACGCAGAAGAACATGGCCGGCACCGGCATCGCCACCTTCTCCGACCGGGCCCGTGACGCGGTACGCGGCGGCGGCCCCTTCGACGACGACCCCGGCGTCCAGGGCTTCGCCTCCGGCCTCTACACCGACCCCAACTCCTCGGCGAGCAACGGCACCACGGCCGAGCAGAAGGCCCGCCTGCTGCACTACCAGGACCTGATCAAGGTCGGACTGAGCGGCAACCTCGCCGCGTACCGCTTCACCGACACCGGCGGCAAGCAGGTCACCGGCGCCGAGGTCGACTACAACGGCGCGCCCGCCGGGTACGCGGACGCCCCCGGCGACGCCCTCGCCTACGTCGACGCGCACGACAACGAGTCGCTGTTCGACGCCCTGGCCTACAAGCTGCCGAAGGACACCTCGGCGGACGACCGGGCCCGCATGCAGGTACTGGCCATGGCGACGGCCACGCTGTCGCAGGGTCCCGCACTGTCCCAGGCCGGCACCGACCTGCTGCGCTCGAAGTCCCTCGACCGCAACTCCTACGACAGCGGCGACTGGTTCAACGCCGTCCACTGGAACTGCGCCGACGGCAACGGCTTCGGGCGCGGGCTGCCCATGGCGGCCGACAACCAGGACAAGTGGCCCTACGCCACGCCGCTGCTCGCCTCCGTCACGGTGGGCTGCCCGCAGATCCAGGGCGCCTCGGCCGCGTACCGGGACCTGCTGCGCATCCGCACCACGGAGGGGGCCTTCTCCCTGGCCACGGCCGCGCAGGTGCAGCAGAAGCTGTCCTTCCCGCTGTCGGGCGGCGACGAGACGCCCGGCGTGATCACCATGAGGCTCGGTGACCTGGTCGTGGTGTTCAACGCCACGCCCGAACGGCAGCGGCAGCGCGTCGCGGAGCTCGCGGGCACCGGCTACCGGCTGCACCCGGCGCAGACGGCGGGCGCCGATCCGGTGGTGAAGACCTCGTCGTACGAGAGGGCGACCGGGACGTTCACGGTCCCGGCGCGTACGGTCGCGGTGTTCAGGAACTAGCGGTTCGACGCCTGGCGCGCGGCTGGGAAGTGCTGCCGGGAAGTCGCGCTAGGAGGCAAGTCGGACGAGCCGGCCGACCAGGTCCATGAAGGGGCCCTCGGCCGGCTCGTCCGCGAAGACGCGGCGCATGAGTACGCCCATCTCCTCGTCGTGGGCGGCGCTGACCGCGACGAGCGCGCCGAAGTCGTGCACCAGTTGGAGCTCCAGCTCGGCGCGCGGGATGCGCCGGCCGTCCAGCCAGATCAGCGCCGTCGACTCGGCGAGTGAGATCCACGAGCGGACGACCAGTTCCAGTCGCGCGGGCGGCGGCTCCCCGATCCCGAGATGCGAGAGGATCTGCTCGTACGCGGCCTGCCGCACGGAGTCGATGAGCGCGTTCGTCTTCGACGAGCCCACCGCCGGACCGCCGCGCATCAGGGCCGAGAAGCCGGGCCCGTGCTCGTCCACGAAGTCGAAGAACCGGCGCATCACCCGCAGCAGCCGCACCCCCAGCGGGCCCTCGTGCGGCTCCGTGAACCGGCTCGCCAGATCCGCCGAGGCGCGTTGCAACGCGGCCTCGTACAGGCTGAGTTTGCCCGGGAAGTAGTGGTAGACCAGCGGGCGCGAGATGCCCGCGGCCGACGCTATCTCGTCGATGGAGACCTCGTCGGGCGAGCGGCGGCTGAACAGTTCGAGGGCGACGCCGATCAACTGCTGCCGTCGTTCCTCGACTCCCATCCTGCGGCGAACCCCGGTAGTCATACGAACACCTTACCGAGCGGTCCCGGCCCCGAACGGGCCGGAGCGAACCGGATCGGGCCGACCGCGGTGTTCGCCCTCGGCGCTCACACCCTCCCGCGCCGGCCGGTCACTTCTGGCGCAGCACGTCGACGGACCGGCCGTCGTCCAGCGTTCCCTTCAGGTCGGCCTGGGCGCTCTGCCGGGTCTGTACGGCGAGCAGGTGGCCCTGGGCGGAGGCGCTGACCCCGCCCGTGGCGCTGATCGAGGCGGTGTCCCGGCTGCCTGCCGCGAGCAGATACCAGGTGCCCGCCTCCGACTTCCACAGCACCCCGGCCAGCACGTGCGGATCGCGGGCGCCGCAGGCGGGCACGCTGTCGGCCTTGGCCGCGACCGCCGCGTACTTCTCCCCGGGGGCGTGCAACTGGGCCAGCGTCCGGGACCCGTCTCCGCGCCAGGTCTCGGCCCGGGTGCACACCCACGCGGCCGTGCCGGTCGCGTCGGGCAGCGGCTGCTCGGCGTACGCCCAGGCGTTGACCGACCGGACGCCCTCCGCGCGCACGGAGGCCAGGGAGCAGGCCAGCGGCGCCCAGGCGCGCAGCCCCGCGGCACCGGACACCCCTTGCGGGGCGGCCGGGCGGCCCGTGGTGAGGCGGGCGGGGACCAGCTCGCCGAGGTCGGCCAGGACCTGCGTGCCGGGTTCGCCGGTCAGCTGGAGCACGTTCCACGAGGTGCAGGCGCCGGTCTGCTGGACCGGGCTGGCCAGCGGCCCGGTGACCCCGTTCCTGATGCCGAGGTCCATCGTTCCCGCGTCCGGCTTGAGCAGGTCCCGTTCAGCCGCCGCCGTCACCCAGGGCGCCGTCAGATAGCGGACGTTGCCGTCGGAGCGGCCGAGCACCACCGCGCTCGCCTCCGCGCCGGTGGCGCCGTCGACCCGGGCGAAGTCGAGGGCGGCCCGGGCCGCGGAGTCCTTCGGCTCGGCGTAGCGGGCGATGCGCAGACCGTCGTAGAAGAGCACCACGTGCGTGTTGTCGACGTCGCCTGCGTAGAGCAGTTGCGGTGGTCCCGCAGGGCCGCCCGAGGCGGTACCGGGGGTGGCCGAGACCTGTACGGACTCGCCGGGGCGGGCCCAGACGGCGAGGGCGCGGCGCAGCAGGGCCGTGTCCTTGGCCAGGTCGCCGCGGGCCGGCCACACGGACAGGTCGAGGCGCGCGGAGGTCCGCCATGCGGTGGGGGCGATTCTTGTCAGCCTGCCCGGGTCCAGCGCGGCCTCGGCGGAAGGGTTCTGCGCGTAGGCGGGCGCGGCGGCGCCGTCGGGACCCCAGCCGCCGCCCGGCAGGGCGACCAGCGCGCCGCACACGACGAGGGCCAGGGCCGCGGCGAGCGCGGCCCTGGTGTGCTGCCTGCGCCGCTTCAGATCGGTGGGCCGGGCCTGCAGGGAGCAGGGGTCGAACTCGGGGGAGCCGAGGAGCGCGTACTGGGCGGGCAGGCGGTCGGCCTGGCGCAGCGCGGCGGCCGGGTCGGCCACGCCCGCGGCCGTCAGCACCTCCCGCACCGCGGTGTCCGGGAGCCGCTCCAGGCCGCGCAGGACGTAGGCGGCACGGGCCGGCCCGGCCACGGTCGCCAGCTTCTGGTCCAGGGCGAGTTCCTCGGCGCCGCCCGAACGCGGGAACAGGCGCATGCCCCACACCAGGGGCAGCAGCGGGGGCAGTTGGACGCGCCTGGACCTGCTCCTGCGCCGAAGCGGGCGGTCCGCTCGCAGCGCCGTGCGGATCACCTGGAGGCGGACGAAGGCGTAGCCCGGGTCGGACTCGCGGCCGGCCGACTGGGCCGGGATCACGGACGCCGAGGACCGGCCCCGCGGCAGCGCCCGCTGCGCCAGCGCGTGCGCGGTCAGCACGCGGCGGCCGCGCCCGAGCCCGGGCGGCAGCACCAGGTAGGCGAGCCGGACCAGTCGCGGATAGTGCTCGACGAGCGCGGCCTCGGCCCGTTCGGCATCGACGACCGGCCCGGAGGAGGACTTGTGGCGCGGGGCGACATCCTGTGACTGCACGTCCAGGCAAACGAGCGAGCCGGTCCCAGGTCACCCGGCCGCCCGGCGGTCTCAGTCCTCCGGCTCGACCAGCAGCCGGGCGTAGTTCGCCATCGAGCGCTGGTAGCGGGGCAGATGGGGCGCGAGGGCACCGAGGACCAGGGACAGGCCCTCCCGGTCACGGCCGAGGCTGGACAGGCACAGGGCCAGGGCCGCCCGGACGGCGTCGTCCAACTCGTCGGAGGGCGCCTCCAGTTCGGGCGTGAGCAGCTTGACGCCCTCCTCCGCCCGGCCGGTGTTCCGCAGCGAACTGGCCAGCTGGATGCGGGCCCGGCGGCCCCGGTAGCCGCTCAGCCCGCGTGCCAGCGCCTCCTCGTACAGCGGCACGGCCCGGTCCGAGCGGCCGGTGGAGTCCCAGGCACAGGCCTGCTCGAACGGGCCGAGCGGGCTGCCGTCCGGAAGTTCGGTGACGAGCGCATCGATCCGGGCCCGGAACGCGGCCGCCTCGTCCTCGGAGTATGCGTCGAAACGGGCCCATGCGGCGGCCACGCGGTCTTCCCAGTCCTGGTTCACCGGAGCACGCTCGCACACAGGTGCGGGCGACGTCCACTGGATTGAGCGCGGTGCGCGCCGGAGCCGTATCGAAGGACGGCCCCCTGCCGGGGTCCGGTGCGGGACGCGTGCGGAGCGTGCCGCCGGGAACGGAGTGCCGGAAGCGACCGGAGGAACAGATGAGGGTGACCCGACCGATGCTCGCGGTGGCCGGTGCCGCGGCGGCACTGGCGCTGACGGGGTGCGGCTCCGGCGACGGAGCGGCGGCGAAGGTGCCGCCGACGGCGACCGGCAGTCTGGAGAGCCTGGCCGCCGAGGTGAGGTGCGAGCCGGACATGCAGACCGACGCCGACACCATCCGGCAGGCGATCTGCACCAACGCCACCGGCAAGTTCATCCTGGCCACCTTCGCCACCGACCGCGGCCAGCGGGAGTGGATCAACGACGCCAAGGACTACGGAGGCTCCTACCTCGTCGGCCGCAAGTGGGTCGCCGTCGGCGACAGTGGCGTGGTCACCGCGCTGCGCGCCACTCTCGGCGGTGACGTGGAGACCGGCACCGACCACAGCGCCCACGGCGGCTGAACCGCCGGCCCCGTTTCTCGGGCCCATGGGCCCATGGGCACACGGCGAAGGCCGGCGGCGGGATCTCCCGCCGCCGGCCTTCCTCAACGGATCACCGACGGGTCACCGGCCCCGTGCCTCACTGGCAGGTGCGGCCCGAGTTGACGCAGTTGGCGATCTTGTTCGCCAGGCCGCCGGTCGTGATGCTGATGAAGTCGTCGTGGTCGGTGTGTGCCTTGTGCAGCTGCTCGGGGAACCCGTCGACCGCGTAGGCGTTGGTGACCACACCGTTCTCTACGGTCGGTCGCGGCACGTCGTAGACCAGGCGCATCGTCAGCTGCGGGATGGCCTTGAAGCCGCTGGGGCAGTTGCCGCGATCGTCGGCGAAGGCGATGTGCGTACGGTGGTTGGCGCTGTCGGTGTTCTGTCCGTCCCAGCAGCTCTGGAAGGCGAACGTGCGGACCATCCTGCTGCCCTCGGGGCAGATCGGGTACTGCTCCGTCAGCTGGACCTTGTTCTCGAAGCCGGTGCAGCTCCAGTGCGCGTTGGCGTTGGCCAGACCGTTGGTCGTGGTCTTGGCGTCACCGGTGATGATGCGCAGGAACTGCGGCATCGCGACGACCTTGCCGGTCGGGCTGCCGACGTACTTGATCTGCGCCTGGAGCGGCTTGAGGATCCGGCCGACGTTGCCCTCCTTGCCACCGCCGTCCGCGTCCTGGTCGAAGTCCTGCGTGCCGTCCTGGACCCGGACCACCGGCCAGTAGTACGACGACAGGTCGTCCTTGTTCTGGCAGCTGGTGCCGCCCTGGAGGAACGTGTCGTTGCTCGCGAACGCGTCGATCTTCTGGTTGCCGACGTAGTCGTGCAGGTGGTGGGCGCCGTTGGCCACACCGGGCGCCACGATCACGTTGTCGGTGTTGTGGTTGCCGTTGGCGTTCACACCACAGCGCGTGGTGAAGGTGCCGGTCGACGCGTTGCGGTTCTTGCGCGGCTTGGCCGGGACGTTGGGCTGGACCGTGGTGATGTCCACGAAGTCCGCCGCGACCGGGCCGTTTCCGGCCTGACCGCCAGTGCCCTGCTGCCCGTCGCCGTTCTGCCCGTCGCCGTCCTGCTGGCCGCCGTTGTCGCCCGGCTGCCCGGTCTCCTGGCCGTCGTTCTGCCCGGTGTCCTGACCGGCCTCGCCGTCGCCCGCGTCCGTCTGGTCCTGCTCGGCGGGGGTGCCGGTGCAGGGCGCGAGGTCGTCCAGGTTGCCGGGGGTCCTGCCGCCGGCCCGGTCGATCTCCAGCCTGATCCGGTCGAGGATCACCTTCCGCCGGTCCTTCAGCGGACCCAGGATGGAGTTCTGGACGAAGCTCGCGTCCCCGGCCTGCGCGTCGCGTGTGGTGGCCAGCCGCTGGTACGCCTCCGTGATCTGCTGGTCGAGCGTGGCGAGTTCGCCGTCGACCTCCCCACGGGCCTGCTCCGGCACGGCGGTGAGCTTCTGGCCGACGTCCGGGCACGAGATCGTCGCGACCTGCGCGTTGACGGCCTTCGTCCGGTTGCCTCCCCACGCGTCGTTCTTCGACTCGTGCGCGGATGCGTAGTAGTTCGCCCAGACGAGCCCGCCCCCACCGAGCGCTAGGGCCGCCGCTCCGGCTATGGCCTTGGCGGCCAGCGGCATTCGGCGTTTGCGTGTGTTGCGTCCCATGGAACTCCTCTGACTTCCTTGCGGGGCGGTATCGGGCGCCCGACAGGAGTGAAGCGGCTCCCATGGATACGGACATGGTCCCGGGTGTGTTCAGCCGACCCACGAACTCACGCCCGATCCATGGGTCGCTCAGGCCACAACGTTCGTGTTTCCAACGGTAGTTGTGGCACCGTCGGTCGAGGGTCCGAACCCGCCTACAGCCCGAGCACCTTCGCCTCCAGAGCCGGATCCAGGCCCACCGGAGGCCGGTCCGGCCGCTGGGGAGCCGTACCGCCCAGGCTCTGGAGCCAGGTCCAGGTGTCCGCGACCGTCTCGTCCACGGGGCGGCAGCGCAGACCGGTCGCGAGGGCCCGGCCGACGTCGGCGCCGTGCAGCGCGCGGTGGCCTTCGCTGCCCGGCGGCGTCCACACCGGCAGCTCCGTCCAGGGTTCGACGCCCGCGGCGAGAACCGTCTCCGGATCGGTCCAGCGCAGTTCGGCGTCGGCGCCGGTGACCCGCACGCAGGCCTCCAGCAGCTCACCCATCGTCGTGTGCCCCCGTGGGCTGATCATGTTGTACGGCCCGCTCAGCCCCCGCTCCACCGCGCCGAGGATCCACGCGGCGAGGTCGCGGACGTCGATGTACTGGAGGGGCAGGTCCCGCGGACCGGGTGCCAGTACGGGGCCGCCCCGCGCGATCCGGTTCAGCCACCACGGCAGCCGCCCGATGTTCTCGTACGGTCCCAGGATCAGCCCGGCCCGTACGAGGACCGAGCGGTCCGCCCCGAAGGCCTCCACCGCGCCCAGCTCGGCGCCGAGCTTGTCCCGCGGGTAATCCGTCCGCTCGGCACCGGGGTCGGCGCCCTCGACCAGCGGCGCCGCCTCGGTGAAGCCGACGGGTGGGGCCCAGGCGTACACCGAACAGGTCGATACGTACACGTACCGGCCGACGCGGTCCCGCAGCAGCCGCGCCGCGTCCCGGACGGCGCGGGGAGCGGCCGACCAGGTGTCGACGACCGCGTCCCACGCGCCGTCCGCCAGGGCCGCGAGCCCGTCGGGCGCGGTGCGGTCGCCGCGCAGCGACCGCGTCCCGGGGACGGGCGCGAGCCGCCCCCGGTTCAGGACCGTCACATCCCAGCCGCGCCCGGCCGCCGCCTCGGCGACGGCCCGCCCCGCGAACTCCGTACCACCCAGCACCAGAAGTCTCATACCGGTGACTGTGCCCGTCCGGGCCGTGGCAGGGAACCGGATTCTGCCCTCGGCAGAGATCAACGTCCGGTCGGCGGAGCGTACTTGTAGCCTACGCGGCGTACGGTCTGGATCGCCCCGCGGTGCTCGGTGCCCAGCTTGCGGCGCACCCGGGCGATGTGGACGTCGACGGTGCGGCCGTCGCCCACATGGCCGTAGCCCCAGACCGTGGTGACCAGCTGGTCGCGGGTGTGCACCCGGTGCGGATGGGCCACGAGATGGGCCAGCAGCTCGAACTCCAGGTAGGTGAGGTCGAGTTCGCGGCCGTCCACCTCCGCGACCCGCCGTGCGGTGTCGATGCGGACGAGCGGGTCGCCGGCACCGGGCGCGGCGGTGCCGTCCACGCCGGCCGCCGGCCGGTCCGGCACCGCCGCCGGGAGGAACGGCGGCTGCTGGTCGGCGGGTACGAGCACCAGGTAGCCGACCATCGGCGGTCGGCCCGGCAGCCTGGGCAGGGCGTGCTGCGGAGCCGGCAGCCAGGTGGCGCCGGGCGGCAGGAGATCGGCGATCTCGACGACCTCGTCCCGGTCCACGGCCCGCAGCCGGTGCCGGGCGGAGGCGGGGGAAGGGGAGGGGGAGGGGGAAGAACGGGAGGAGGTGAGGTGGGGGAGGGCGGCGTCAGTCAGAGAACGGGTGGTCGCCATGGCAGGTCAGCTCTTTCGCGGGAGAGGTTCGCCGGGGGCCCGACGGCCGCGAGTTCGTGGTCGGGCGCGTCGGGACGTACGTCGTTCCGCGCTGGCCGGAGGCCGGGGTCAAGGCTTCACCGGGCCCGCGCGCGCGGCGCGCGGCGACAGAGCAGGTCGAAGTCGTGATGCTGACGGGAGGGCCAGAACGGCTCGAGGTCGTCGCGACTCGTCGCGACGTACTTCCGGAAGCCGACCATGTCCCCATTGAAGCAGAACCCGGGTCCGGACCGGACCCTCTTCTCACTGCGCGGACACCTCTCCGGACGGAGGCCGGCGCCCGGCGGCAGCCCGGCATCAGCGCCACCCGTGCGGATCAGACCTGTCCGGCCTTCTCCAGGGCGGTGCAGCAGGTGTCGATCAGCAGGCGCGTGACGACGTACGGGTCGACGTTGGCGTTCGGCCGGCGGTCCTCGATGTAGCCCTTGCCGTCCCGCTCGACCTGCCAGGGAATGCGGACCGAGGCGCCGCGGTCGCCGACACCGTAGGAGTACGCGTCCCACGGGGCGGTCTCGTGCAGGCCGGTGAGGCGGTCGTCGATCCCGGCCCCGTAGTTCTTGACGTGGTCCATCGGCCGGGAGCCCTCGCCGAGCGCCTCGCACGCGGTGATGATCGCGGCGTAGCCCTCGGGGCCCTCGCGCATCGCCCTGGTGGAGAAGTTGGTGTGGGCACCGGCGCCGTTCCAGTCGCCCTTGACCGGCTTGGGGTCGAGAGTGGCGGAGATGCCGTGGCCCTCGGCGGTGCGGTACAGCAGCCAGCGGGCCACCCACAACTGGTCGGCGGCCTGGAGCGGGGACAGCGGACCGACCTGGAACTCCCACTGGCCCGGCATGACCTCGGCGTTGATGCCGGAGATGCCGAGCCCCGCCGTCAGGCAGTTGTCCAGGTGGGCCTCGACGATCTCCCGACCGAAGATCTCGTCGGCGCCGACCCCGCAGTAGTAGCCGCCCTGCGGGGCGGGGAAGCCGCCCTCGGGGAAGCCCAGCGGGCGGGAGCCGTCGAAGAAGGTGTACTCCTGCTCGATGCCGAAGATCGGCTCCTGCGCGGCGAACCGCTCCGCGGCCTCGGCCAGCGCGGCCCGCGTGTTGGACGGGAGCGGGGCGAGCGCGGTGTCGAGGACCTCGCACAGCACGAGGATGTCGTCACCGCCGCGGATCGGGTCCGGGCAGGTGAACACCGGCCGCAGGACGCAGTCGGAGGAGCGGCCCTCGGCCTGGTTGGTGGAGGACCCGTCGAAGCCCCAGAGCGGCAGCTCGGCGCCCTTGGCGTCGTCGCCGAGGATCTTCGTCTTGGAACGCAGCTTGGCCGTCGGCTCGGTGCCGTCGATCCAGATGTACTCAGCCTTGAAGGTCACGGGCCATCCTCCGGGGTCTCACTCGCACCGCGCTCACACGCGCCGCGGCACGGTGCGCCGCGGCGGCTGTTCAGCAGCGTGTCAACGAGCGGTTTCCCGGCCATTGCTCACATGTGAGCCCCGTGTTACCCGGACCCGATGTGGCACGGTTCACGCGGCGCGATTCCCCTGTCCTGCGGTTCCTGTGCTGCGGGCGTCATCCCACCTTCTCGACCAGCGCGCGCCGGATCAGGAACTTGCCCGGCTCCCTGACCTCCTCGAAGGCCGCGTCGTTGAGTAGGACGCAACTGCCGGAGACGGACGTGACCTTCACCGTGGTGGACTTGTCGTTGTCCAGGTTGGTGACCTTCAGCGTGGTGCCCGCCGGGAACTGGTTGCTGGACGCGGCCGGTGCGCCGCCCTCGCCGGAGAGCGTCACGGTGGAGCCCTGGCAGACCTGCTGGCCGGACGCGGCGACGCCGCCACCGGCGTTCCCGTCCTGCTGACCGGCCCCCTGACCGTTCTGCTGTTCGGCCTGCTGCCCGTTCTGCTGGTCGCTCTGCTGACCATTCTGCGCCTGCTGGCCGGTGGGGGAGTCCTGAGCCGACTCCCCCACCGTGCACCCGGACGCGGCCTGCTTGCGCTCGATCTCCTCGATGACCGCCTGCCGGTTGGCGATCCGCGCCTCGGACAGCGCGTCCGGGTCGGCCCGTTGGCCGTCGATGAACTTCTGGTTGTTGCCGAGGGCGGTGGCCAGCCCCTGGCAGACCGTCGAGTCCGCGGCGGACAGCGTCCGCGGGGCCTCCGGCTGCGCGGCGTTGGACGTGGCGGCCAGGGCGAAGGCCCCGCCGCCCGCCACCGCCGCGGCCGTCACCAGCAGCGCGACCTTCTTCCTCGTGCTGACAGTTCGCCTACGCGACATGCGCGCCTCCTGAAGAGGTGGGGGAGCGTACGTCGCTAGGTACGAGATGCCGAACGAGGTTACTCACCGGTTGCGGCACCAGACGGAGTGACCTGTGTCACGGGGGAGTTGGCGCCGCGTCGCTCTCCGCAGGCGGGCGGGAGCGTCTCGATTCGAGTCGAGGCCGTTGCCGTAGAAGTAGGTATCGCCGCGGTGGATGGTCAACCAGTCCAGGAGACCGAAGCCGACGCCTGTCTTGTTCGAATTGCTGCCGTCTCACACACCTCTCGCGCACCTGGTGTGACACGGCGCCAATTCCCTTGCCCACCTGGCCATTTGCGGGCTCTGTGGACTCACCGGATGTCAGTGCCCGGCAGTAGAATTGAGGCAGTGTTCGAGAGCGTCGCCGGAACCCCTTCGCGGCGCTCCCACCGCGACAGGAGGATGCCTGTGGCCGCTGCCGCACTGAAGCCGAAGCCGTTGCCGACCCAGTCCACCGCGAAGCGTCCCGTCCTGCTCGACCTGCCCTACGAACCCGTGGCGAAGCGGCCGTTGCCGCCGGGACGGCCGCGGGAGTGGTACGTCATCCACAACCGCCGTCTGAAGGCGATGCGGCTCGCCATCGCCCTGCTCGACTCGGGCGTCCACCTGCCGCAGCAGGCCCGCGACGAGACGATCCGCGGTATCGCCGAACTCATCGGCGTGCACCCGCCGTCGGCCACGACGTGTCACATGGTGCGGGCACTGATGCGGTACTCGCGCTGACCCGGACGCCGGACGCCGGGTGTCCCGCGGAAACGGGGCGCCCGGCCCGGCCTACGACGCCGCCAGCTCCTTCTCCAGCGGTGTGCGGAAGCGCGGTGTGACCCGCGTCGGGCCGAGCCGGCTCTCCAGCTCCCGCGCCTGCGAGGCGATCGCCGCCTCCGCCTCCGCGCCCACCCCTTCCCGGTCCAGGATCCGCCAGACGACCTCGCCGTCGGGACGCTGGGCCCAGGCCCCGACGACCCGGCCGTCGCACCACACCGTCGGGCCGACGTTGCCGCTGCCGTCGAACAGGGCCGGCCGCAGCCGGGGCGCGAGGTACCAGTCCCGCTGCTGCCAGCCCATCGCCGTGGGGTCGAGACCGGGCAGCAGGGCCGTCCACGGCTCGGCCGGACCGGTCACCGGTGCGACGTCGTCCTCGCTGACGTACGCCGTGCCCTCGTCCACCCGCACCTCCCGCGCCCCCGTCGCGGCCAGCGCCCGCCGCACGTCCGTCACCCGCCAGCCCGTCCACCACTTCAGGTCGGCCTCGGTCGCCGGGCCGCAGGCCGCGAGCCAGCGGCGCAGCAGGTCGCTCTGGGCGGCGACGACGTCCAGCTCGGGGTGTTCGGGCGCGAGGGCCCAGCGGAACTGCGTGGACGTCCAGGAGCCGAGCGGCCGGCCCCGGACCACCTTGCCCTCCACGCCCAGGACGCGCAGCAGCCGTGAGGAGACCGTGTGCACGCCCTCGTAGCTCTTCCCGGCCGCGTACGCGAACTGCTCCCGCAAGCGCGGCTCGTCCTGGGCGAGCTCGGCGGCCGTGGCCTGCCCGCGGCGGGCCAGCGAGGCAAGCGCCGACTCCTCGACCTCCTTCAGCCAGGCCGCGTCCGGCGCGCCCGCCTTCGCCATGTCCTTGATCAGGGCGGCGCGGGCGCGGGCGGCCAGAGCGATCCCGGTCGAGGCGTGCACGACGGCGGTCAGCTCCGCCGGGAAGACGAAGACCGTGTGCCGCATGCCGTGCATCCGGACCAGCGTGCGGTCCTCGTACAGCGCGCGCTCGGCCTGCGGCACCGTCCCTGCGGGCTCCGCCAGGCGGGCGCCCACGCCCAGGTACACCGTCGCCGGATCCGTGCCGTGCAGTGCCACCAGCGCCCGAGCGACCTCCTGCGGCGTCTTCGCCCGCGCTGTGGCGGCCAGCCGGTGCCGCAGGGCCAGCCTGGCCCGCCGCTCCGCCACGTCGATGTACCGGGGTTCCCCGTCCATGAGACCTCCGCCCGTAGTAGTGCCTGAGGGCATCCTGCCCGACAGCACTGACACCGGGCCCCCGATCCAGCCCTTCGCTCACAGGCCGGGGGCGCCCCACACCGGGAACCAGCGGCTCAGGTCCGGCTCGATGCGCAGGTCGTCGGCCAGGACCGCCTTCACCCGCAGTTCCAGCGGGTTGTCGCGCCGCTGCTGCCGGCCGGCCAGCGGCGCGAACGGGTAGAAGGTGCCGCGCTTGTAGAGGTACACCAGGGCCAGTCGCCGGCCGGAGTCGTCGTGGAAGCCGGCCAGGGAGCACAGGAGCTGGGGGCCGAAGCCGTTGACCTCCATCGCGCTGTTCACCGCGTGCAGGTCGTTGACCAGTTCAGGCAGCTGGTCGGGGGAGCGGCGGGAGACCAGCCAGGAGTAGCCGTAGGAGTCCCGGGACAGCTCCACGGGCGGCCCTTCGCGGTCGGCGTCGGCGTCCAGCAGGGCCTGGACCTCGCGGTGCGTCTGCTCGAAGGCCGCGCCCTCGACCGTGGCGAAGCACACCGCGCCCTGCCCGGTCGGGGTGAAGCCGGCCGCCGCCTGAAGGGTCACGGCCGCCGACGGCAGCGCGAACAGCTGGTCCAGGTCGGGCAGGACGGGTTTGGTACGGCCGAGCAGAATGTCCAGGAGCCCCATCCTCAGCCCGCCTTCCCCGGTGTCGCGGCCTCGCCCAGCTCGGCGGAGATCCGCGCGAGCTGCTCCAGCCGCTGCTCCAGGCTCGGGTGGGTGGAGAACAGCCGGGAGATGCCGGGCTCGGAGCCCAGCGCCGGAGTGAAGTAGAAGGCGTTGAAGGCCTGTGCGGTGCGCAGGTCCTCGGACGGGATGCGGCCGATGTCCCCGGTCACCTTGGTGAGCGCGGAGGCCAGCGCCGAGGGCCGTCCGGTCAGCAGCGCCGCCGCCCGGTCGGCGGCCAGCTCCCGGTACCGGGACAGCGCCCGGATCAGCAGGAAGCTGATCGCGTACACGGCCGCCGAGACCGCCATCACCATGGCGAACAGGGCGAGCGTGTTCTGGTCCTTGCGCCCCCGCCCGCCGAACAGCTCCGAGTAGAAGGCGAACCGTACGACCAGACCCGCGACCACCCCGAGGAAGGAGGCCACCGTGATCACGGCGACGTCCTTGTGCGCCACGTGCGACAGTTCGTGCGCGAGCACGCCCTCGAGCTCGGCCGGCTCCACCCGCCGCAGCAGCCCCGTGGTCACGCACACCACAGCGTTGTCCGGGTTCCGGCCGGTGGCGAACGCGTTCGGCATATCCATGCTGGACACGGCGACGGTCGGCTTGGGCATGTCCGCCATGGCGCACAGCCGGTCGACCACCGCGTGCAACTGGGGATACTCCTCCCGCTCCACCACCCGGCCGTGCATCGCGAACAGGGCGATGCGGTCGGAGAACCAGTACTGGGCGGCGAGCACGCCGGCCGCGATCACCACGACCAGCACCCAGGACTTCAGCAGCACGATCAGCACGGCCACGAACGCCACGTACAGCAACCCGAGCAGGAACAGCGTGACCCCCATGCGTACGGTCAGCCGTCGGTCGCTCCGGAAGCGGCTCTGCATCTCATCACCCCGCAGTCAGGCACTCGTCCCGACATCCAGTGTGCACCTGCGGATGCCCATGAAGGGGTCCCGATCAGCTCCAGGAGGGGCAAAGCCGCCTGTGAGTCCGCGTGCGCGCGCGGTGAGCGCTCCCGGGCCTCCAGGGTCTCCCCGCCGTCCCCGGCCTGCCCATCGCCTCGCCGTCCCCGGCCTCCCGGGACTAGAAGTGGCGGTGGGTCTGGGCGTACCCGAGCAGCACGATCACCGCGGCGACGCAGGCGAGGACCACGACCGTGGATATCCACGAGGAGCGGCGCGGCGCGATAGGGGTCGGGTCGGCGCGGAACGGGACCGGTCCCGGCGGGTTGTGCTTCCAGCGCGCGGCGAGCATCCGGGCACGGGCCGACGGCTCCTTGTGCTCGGCGGCGCGCGCCCACCGGTGATCGAACTCGCGCTCCAGATCGTCGTGCTCGGTCATCCCCGTAACCTCTCCGGTCCTTATCCGTCCTTGATACCGACGAGGAATCATCCCCTGACCACGGGAGTCCTGTGAAGCGATCGTCGCTGTGGAGCGATCGCTCAAGATGCTGCCCGGTCGCCGGGAAGCTAGCCTCTATGCGTGAGGACGGCGGTCCGGGAACAGGCCCGGCGTCGGCCGAAATCCCTGCTCACGGGCCTTGACAGCGCGTCCCGCGCGGGCCCTGCCGCCAGTACTCGCGGCATCACCCACGACCGCGCCGCCGAACCCTTTCCCGCTGCGGCCGCGGCCCTTCTTCTCGTGCCCGAAACCGCACGAGGGGGTGGAAAGGAAGGTACTTCCATGAAAGCACAGCGTGCTAGGCGACTCGTCACCCTGTCCGCAGTCGGCGTTCTGATGGCGGCCGGCACCGCCGTCGGCACGGCGGGCGCGGCCTCGGCGGCGACCCCGGCGACCACTCCCGCCCATGTCGCGACCCTCTCCGCCGGTGTCCCCCAGGGTGGCGGGTGCGGCTGGTGGTCCCGCTGGTGCGGCGGTTACGGCCGCGGCGGCTTCTTCGGCCCCGGCTACGGCTACTACGGCTTCGGCGGCTACTACGGGGGCTACGGCGGCTACGGCGGCTACGGCGGCGGCCCGGTGGTGATCGTGGTGCGCTGACGGCAGCACGAACGAGGGCCGCCCTCCTCACCGGGGGCGGCCCTCATCGTGGCACCTGCCGATCACGCGGCGAAGTGCGGCTGGGGCAGCTGGGCGCCCTTCGGTCGGAGCCACTGGGGGCGCTCGCTCACGGGGAGGCAGGGCTGACGTCGGCGCCATGGCTCGAAGATCAGCCCTGCCCCAGTTGCTGCACAGTCACAAACGTCCCCAACGTAGCCGCACTACGTCGAGTCGCCGGGTCGCCACGAGAACTCCTCCGGCCAGGGCCAACCACAGGACGATCATTCCGACAGGGCCGGTCCGTATGCCGAACAGTCCGGCAGGTACAACACAGAACCCGGCAGCGCATGTCTGTATCCAGCGCCTCTTGAGGCGTGCGGTCAGCCCCCTCGAGGTGTAGCCGGGAGCGTGGGCGACCGCGTGTCCTCCGGTGTCGACGGCGAAGAGGCCGACGGCGATGAGGACCAGGGCGATGCCCGTGGTGAACAGGGCCAGTCCTTCGGGGTTGTCGTCGGAGTACTGCGTCACGCCGTCCTTGTCCACGGCGACCGCGTAGTCCCGCCACATGGTGACGGTGACCACGTCACCGGCGCGCAGGTGCCTGAGCAGCGGCTCTGCTCCTCCCATGTCCACTTTCCGGGGCACGGGGCGGGGTCCGGTGAGCAGGAGTTCGTACCGTTCCTCCCGCACGTGCCTGGATTCCCGGATCTCCGCGCCGCGCACGGTGGCCTGTACGGAGCGCAGGCAGTCCACGGTTACTGCCACGCCACAGGGGCGGGCAGCCCGGTAGGCACGCTCTGCGGCCTTGGCGTCGGACACGGCGCTCAGCCCGATGCCGGCCAAGAGGAGCGCGGCGAGGCCGAGCAGTACGGCGACGGCTCCCCAGCAGCGATGCCAGAGGGTACGCAGGCGCAGATCATGCCGGGCACCACGTCGGTCGTCGCCCTCGTACGGCATGTCAGGCCCTCCGCCGCACGCGGGAGCGGGCCGTGAACACGGCCATCGCGACCACCAGCCCCGCCGCGGTCGCCATGGTGTCGGCGAGCAGCCGGTCCGCATGAGGTCGCAGCCGGTCGACCAGGGTGCCCACCACCACCAAGCCGGAGACCGCGGCCACCACACCGGCGCCCCACTGACGGTGCCTGTTGTAGAACCACCGACCCAGCACCATCACTGGTGGTGCGGCGACCGGGAACTGCCGCTCGTCGAACAGCTCCAAAGCGGTCCACGTGATGGCGAGCACCACCGCGCACCCCACCGCCACCCTGGCCGCCTCGGCCCACATCACGGACCGGTCCCCGCCCACCACGTCGCCTTCCGCCCTCCCCGTCCGTGCCATCGTGCCGACGGCGTCAAACCGACGGCAATTGAGCCACACCCGTCCCTCCGTCGCCATACCGGTCCCCGACACGATCAGCGAACGTCTGTCCGGCGGATCAAGGACGCACATGCCTGCCCACTGGTGGGAGCAGCTTTACCGCGGGCTCCGCCTACGCCCTGCGACCCGCGGTTTCCTGGCAGCTGGCGCCGCCGGGGGCGCCAACCCGTTGAGCGGGGGCTCCGCCTGTGGCTGCCTGCTGTCTGGCATTCAGCATTGCTGGCTTCATTCTGGTGGCGCGCGACCACGACATCTTCCGAAACGGCCGCGGCGGCCGGAAGCGCCGAAAGCTGCCTCCACTGCACCCGTGATGGGCAGGACTGGGCCTGCGCCACGCGCATCCACACGATCAAGCGCTCTGCGTGCGCGCCCACGTGCCCTCTCCGGCCCGGCGTGCCGAGTTCTGAAACCGTGCTGACCGACACTATTGCCTCGGTGCAGCCGCGCCGACTACCTTCTGAACATGTTCACTGAACGCGTTCAGGTAACTCGTGCCGAACGAAAACGGCGGACCACCACCCACATCGTCGAAGCCGCCGAAAGGCTCTTCCAGGAGCGTGGCTTCCAGGGCACAACGGTGCGGCAGATCGCGGCGGAGGCGGGTGTTTCCGTGGGTGCCGTCATGGCGGTGGGGGACAAGGAGTCTCTGTTGAGCCTTGTCTACGACCAAGCCATCGCCGCCCGCATCCCCGCGCCACCGGCGGCGGAGTCCGCAGCCTCCGCAGTCGACTACCTGGCCCACTACTTCGACCCGTTCCTCGATTTGTTCGCCGAGAACTACGAACTCGCGCGCTCGTACTTCCGGACCCTGACCCGAGGTCAACCCGAGAACGCGGCCCTCGGCGCGCTGCGCACGCTGACCGAGGACAATCTCACCGCCGCGATGGTGAAGGCGGGAATACCCAACCCCCGCGCCCGACACGGTGCGCAGGTGATGTTCACCAGCTACCTGGGGGAGCTGATGCTGCTTGCCGCGGGATCCACCGACCGACAGCAGACGGCAACCGGGATCCGGCGCACCGCCGAATTCGTCACCGTATACGAAGAGGATGACCGATGACCCTCTCTGAACTCCCGTCTCCCGTCTGGCCCATCCTGATCCTGCTCGGGATACAGGCGGGCGACGCCGCAATGATGCTCCGTCCACCGAGATTCATCGTCGACTGCCTGGACGGCGTACGGTTCCCGCGCGACTGGTGGTGGGCGCTGATCACCCTCAAGGCGGCCTCCGTAGTTGGGCTCATCGTCGGGATCTGGGTGCCCGGCATCGCCTTGGCGACCACTGCTGCGATCGTTGTCTACTTCCTGGCGGCCGCCGCATCCCACATTCGCGCGCGAGCCCTGAACTCCACGTTCTGGGTCAACTGCCTGGGCATGCTACTGCTGTCCCTGGCTGTGCTCATGGTGAGCTTCGTGCGGCTTTGACGTGCTCCCTGGCCTAAAGTCCAGGGATTCCGGCCTGGGCTGCGAGGAGCACCATGCGCCGCATCGGATCCACCCTCACCGAGCGCGGGTCGACCGGCTACAACAACTGCTCCGACGTCTTTGAGTTGGGCGACGGGTCCTTCTTCGTCGTCGGCAGCGTGCCCGCCGCCGGGCAGGCGCCGTCTGCCGAGCAGCGGCGCGCGACGGGCGCCTCCATCGGCGCCAACGAGCGGACGATGATCCCCATGACTCCGCCCTTGCGAAGAAGGCCCCGCGACTGGTGACGATCCGCAAGGGCCGCGTCAGCGTCAAGGAGAACGCAGGCGCGTAGGCGTACTGCTCGAGGCGGGCCTCTCGGATTGTTGCGCTTCTCCATTGAGCAGTTGATCAGCCCCCGGCATACTGCATGTTCCGGGGGCGTACGCGTACTTGTACGAGATTTCCCTCGACCGGGTGGACGGGAGATTCGCCCGGTACTTCATCTTCAGGGGGAGTCTTGCGTAGACAAGTGAAAAGAGCGTGCGCGGCCACGGTCGCCACAGCGGCAGCGGTAGCGCTTGCCGCGGGTATGACCAGTCCGGCTTCGGCGGGGCCCGAGCCGCACTCGTCCGACGCCACCCGGCTCACCGCCCGCCACAGCGTCACCCTCATCACCGGCGACCGGGTCACCGTGGACGCCAAGGGGCGCGTGGTCGGCCTGCAGCGGGCCAAGGGGCGCGAACACATACCCGTGCAGGTCCGCAAGGCCGGCGGGCACACCCACGTCGTACCGGCCGACGCGGCCCGCCTGGTCACCTCCGGCAAGCTGGACCAACGGCTGTTCGACATCACCGAGTTGAACAAGTCCACCAACCGCAGGTCGCTCAAGAACGGCCTGAAGGTCATCGTCGGCTACCAGGGCACCGCCACCACCGCACGGGCCGACGTCCGCGAGGCCGGCACCCTGCGCCGCACCCTCAAGTCGCTGAACGCGGACGCGGTGCAGACCCCGGTCAAGGACACGCCCGAGCTGTGGAAGGCGCTCACCAACGGGGACAAGACCGCCACCGGCGTCGCCCACGTCTGGCTCGACGGCGTCCGCAAGGCCAGCCTCGACAAGTCCGTGCCGCAGATCGGCGCCCCGACGGCGTGGCAGTCCGGCTACACCGGCAAGGGTGTGAAGATCGCCGTCCTGGACACCGGTGTCGACGCCACCCACGCCGACCTGAAGAGCCAGGTCATCGCGGCCAAGAACTTCTCCACCGCGAAGAACACCAACGACGCCTTCGGCCACGGCACCCACGTCGCCTCCATCGCGGCGGGCACCGGCGCGAAGTCGGGCGGCAAGTACAAGGGCGTGGCGCCCGACGCCAAGATCCTCAATGGCAAGGTCCTCGACGACGACGGATACGGTGACGACTCCAACATCCTCGCCGGCATGGAGTGGGCCGCCCAGGAGGGTGCCGACATCGTCAACCTGAGCCTCGGCGGTCCGGACATGCCCGGAATCGACCCGCTGAAGGAGGCGGTCGACAGGCTCTCCGCCGAGAAGGGCATCCTCTTCACGATCGCCGCCGGCAACGAGGGCCCCGGGACGCTCGGTTCGCCGGGCAGCGCGGACGCCGCCCTCACCGTCGGCGCCGTCGACAAGAAGGACAAGCTCGCCGACTTCTCCTCCACCGGCCCGCGCGTCGGCGACGGTGCCATCAAGCCCGACGTCACCGCGCCGGGCGTGGCCATCACGGCCGCCGCGGCCAAGGGCAGCCTCATCGCCCAGGAGGTCGGCGAGAACCCGGCCGGCTACCTGACCATCGACGGCACGTCGATGGCGACCCCGCACGTCGCCGGTGCCGCCGCGCTCCTCAAGCAGCAGCACCCCGATTGGGGTTACGCCGAGCTGAAGGGCGCGCTGACCGGCTCCGCCAAGGGCGGCCCGTACACCCCCTTCCAGCAGGGCGCCGGCCGTATCGCCGTCGACAAGGCGCTCCAGCAGACCGTGATCGCCGACCCGGTGTCGGTGAGCTTTCCCACCCAGACCTGGCCGCACACCGACGACGAGTCGGTCACCAAGCAGCTGATCTACCGCAACCTCGGCACCGAGGACGTCATCCTCAGCCTGGCCGTGACGGCCGCCGACCCCAAGGGCCGGCCCGCCCCGGCCGGCTTCTTCACGCTCGGCGCGACGGAGGTGACGGTCCCGGCCGGCGCCAAGGCCTCCGTCGACCTGACCGTGGACACCCGGCTGGGCGGCACCCTGGACGGCGCGTACTCGGCGTACGTGACGGCGACCGGCGGCGGGCAGACCGTCCGCACGGCCGCGGCCGTGGAGCGTGAGGTCGAGTCGTACGACGTCACCGTCAAGCACATCGGCCGGGACGGCAAGCCCACCACCGGCTACAACACCATCCTGTTCGGCTACACCGGCCTCGGCACGGACCGCGACTACGAGGTGCCCGGCGGCTCCGGCACGGCGACCGTGCGCGTGCCCAAGGGCACCTACCTCGTGGACGCCTGGATCGCGAAGGACTTCGACACCTTCAAGGGCGGCCTGGACTGGCTGGTCCAGCCGAAGCTCAGCGTGACCAAGAACCTCACGCTGACGATCGACGCCCGGACCACCAAGGCAGCCGACATCACCGTGCCGGACAAGGCCGCGCGGCAGGTCATGGCGATGATCAGCTACTCCTACGACCCTGCGATGGTTGGCTTCGGTTTCGGCCTCGACCGTTGGTCCGACCTGCGCACCGGTTCCCTCGGCGGAGACGTCGGCGGGCTGAGCCAGACCTGGAACGGCCAGTGGACCAAGGGCGCGAAGGCCGAGTACGACGTGGCGACCACCGCCAAGGTCAAGCGGTTCCAGGGCGGCAAGGTACGCCACTACGCGGCACGCGAACTGGCCACGGTGAAGAACACCATCGCCGCGGGCGGCTCCCGCAAGACCGGCGGCATCACCACCTGGGGCGAGCTTCCCGAGGACTTCGTCATCGGCTTCCCGGTCGAGCAGAAGCTGCCGGGCACGCGCACGCTCCACCTGTCGACGGGCAACGGCATCCGGTGGTCCTGGAACGTGGACCAGTACAGCGGCCACGACCGCGACGGCTGGCCGATCACCGAGGCGTCCTACACGCTGGGCGCGCCGCAGGTCTTCAAGGGCGGCAAGACGTACACCAAGTCCTTCAACCGGGCGGTGTTCGGCCCGCGTCTGAGCCGGGACTACGGTCTGTTCCGGCGCGGCAACGCGATCTACGGCTCGCTGCCGCTGTTCGCCGACTCCGCCGGACACGCCGGCGCCTCGGTGTTCACCTCGGCGAAGACCACCCTCTACCGCAACGGCAACAAGGTCGGTTCCAACAACGACCCGCTGTTCGGGGACGGGGAGTTCGCGGTTCCCTCTGGTGACGCCCAGTACAAGTTGACCACCTCGGTCAAGCGCAGTGCGAAGATCGCGAACGCCTCCACCCGTATCGACGCGACCTGGACCTTCCGTTCCAAGAAGCCGTCCGGCTCGCGCGCGTCCCAGCTCCCGGCCTCCTCGGCCCGCTTCAAGGCCACCACCGGACTGGACAACCGTGTTTCGGCGGGCAAGAAGGCCACCTTCCCGGTCACCGTGGAGGGCGCCGCCGCGGGCAAGAACCTCAAGTCGCTGACCGTCTGGGTGTCGTACAACAACGGCAAGACCTGGAAGAAGGTCACCGTCACGAAGGGCAAGATCACCGTCAAGAACCCGGCGAAGGGGAAGGCCATCTCCTACCGCGCCAAGATCACCGACAAGAAGGGCAACACCTCGGTGATCTCGATCTACAGCGCGTACTACGGCAAGTGATCGACAAAGATGAGGCGTAACCCAAGGCCGCCGAGGTGATCCGGCGGATTCCAGGGGTCGCGGCAACACCGTGGTGAGTTGGTGCGGACCGCGGCCCTGGCGAATCCGATGCGCCGGCCCGAGCGGCGGCCCGGCGTAAGCCCTCGACAGCCGTTCGCGGTGCACGCTCCGAAACAAGGCCGTCGGCCGTGCCTCTCCCAACGAGGAAGAGCACGGCCGACGGCCCACAGACGGCCCAGGAGAGCGGTTACCCGCTCTGACCTGGGGTGATATCACACGTCGAAGTACAGCTCGAACTCGTGCGGGTGCGGGCGCAGCTGGAGCGGGGCGATCTCGTTCGTGCGCTTGAAGTCGACCCACGTCTCGATCAGGTCGGACGTGAACACGTCGCCCTGGAGCAGGAACTCGTGGTCGTCCTCCAGCGCCCGCAGGACGGCCTCCAGCGAGGTCGGGACCTGGGCGACGTTGGCGTGCTCCTCGGGCGCCAGCTCGTAGAGGTCCTTGTCGATCGGCTCGGCCGGCTCGATCTTGTTCTTGACGCCGTCCAGGCCCGCGAGCAGCAGTGCCGCGAAGGCCAGGTACGGGTTGCCGGAGGCGTCGGGGGCGCGGAACTCCACGCGCTTGGCCTTCGGGTTGGAGCCCGTGATCGGGATGCGCATCGCGGCGGAGCGGTTGCGCTGCGAGTACACGAGGTTCACCGGGGCCTCGAAGCCCGGCACCAGACGGTGGTAGGAGTTCACCGTCGGGTTGGTGAAGGCGAGCAGCGCCGGGGCGTGCTTGAGGATGCCGCCGATGTAGTAGCGGGCGGTGTCCGACAGGCCCGCGTAGCCGGCCTCGTCGTAGAACAGCGGGTCGCCGTTGCTCCACAGCGACTGGTGCACGTGCATGCCCGAGCCGTTGTCACCGAAGATCGGCTTCGGCATGAAGGTCGCCGTCTTGCCGTTGCGCCACGCGACGTTCTTCACGATGTACTTGAACAGCTGGAGGTCGTCGGCGGCGGCGAGCAGCGTGTTGAACCTGTAGTTGATCTCGGCCTGGCCGGCGGTGCCCACCTCGTGGTGCTGGCGCTCCACCTGCAGACCGCTCTTCGCCAGCTCCAGGGAGATCTCCGCGCGCAGGTCGGCGAAGTGGTCGACCGGCGGGACCGGGAAGTAGCCGCCCTTGTAGCGGACCTTGTAACCGCGGTTGTCCTCCAGCGCGCCGGTGTTCCAGGCGCCCGCCTCGGAGTCGATGTGGTAGAAGGACTCGTTCTCGGCGGTCCGGAACCGGACGTTGTCGAAGACGTAGAACTCCGCCTCCGGACCGAAGTACGCGGTGTCGGCGATCCCGGTGGACGCCAGGTACGCCTCGGCCTTCCTCGCCACGTTGCGCGGGTCACGGGAGTACTGCTCGCCGGTGATCGGGTCGTGGATGAAGAAGTTGATGTTGAGCGTCTTGTCCCGGCGGAACGGGTCCACCCGTGCGGTGGACAGGTCGGCGCGCAGGGACATGTCGGATTCGTGGATGGCCTGGAAGCCACGGATCGACGACCCGTCGAACGCCTGCTCCTCGTCGGGGTCGAACGCCTCGGCGGGCAACGTGAAGTGCTGCATGACGCCCGGCAGGTCGCAGAAGCGGACGTCGACGAACTTGACGTCCTCGTCCGCGATGTACTTCTTGGCCTCGTCGGCGTTCTGGAACATCCAGCTCCTCCTACTCCCGACCGTCCCGCCGGGGTGGTAGATCGTTGGTGCGGCCGGTGCGCTGGCCCACCTTGAGGACCCTAGGGACGGGTGATTTCCCGGGCGTGACCCAATTGTTTCGCAGAAGTTAACCGGCTCGGGTGGTGGTCACGGTCGCGGACACCCCGCCGACCCCCCTGATTCCAGCCTCGCAGTACGGTGGTCGGGTGGACAACAGGCAAGCAATGGGATCATGGCTTTCCGGGCCGCGCGCGGCCATGGAGGACGCCGGCGCGGACTTCGGCTACCGGGGCCGGGAGCTGGGGTTGCCGGAGCAGGGGCCGGGGTCGATCGCCGGTCCGGGGCGCCGGCTCGGCGCGCTGGCCGTCGACTGGGCGCTGTGCCTGTGGATTGCCTACGGCCTGATCACGCACGGCTACTACCAGGCCACGAGCAACTGGGCGCTGCTCATCTTCCTGGCGCTCGGCGTCCTCACCGTCGGCACGATCGGGTTCACGCCCGGCAAGCGCCTGTTCGGCCTGCGCGTCGTCGCCCTCGGCACCGGCCGGGTCCAGCCGCTGCGCGCCCTGCTGCGCACGGTCCTGCTGTGCCTGGCCGTTCCCGCCCTGATCTGGGACCGCGACGGCCGCGGCCTGCACGACCGGTTGGCGGGCACGGTGGAGGTACGGATCTAGCCGCAGGCGCCCGCCGCGGAAGTCGGCTGCGGGAGTCGGCCGCGGTTCCCGTGCCCACGGCGGCGCGAGGCGTGATGTCCGCGGGCGACGGAGGTGCCCTCTACGACGACGGGGCGCCCGGAGTGGTCTCCGGGCGCCCCGTCGTCGTAGAGGGTGTCTGAGCGGGATCAGCGGGCCTTCGGGCCGCCCTTCGGCATGCGCATGCCCTTGGGCATCGGGCCCTTCGGCAGCGGCATGTTGCTCATCAGGTCGCCGAGGGCGCGCAGCCGGTCGTTGGTGGTGGTGACCTGCGGGCCGGTCAGTACGCGCGGGAACTTCAGCATGGTGGTGCGCAGCTTCTTCAGCGGGACCTGGTCCTCGCCGTTGCCCACGATCACGTCGTGCACCGGGACGTCCGCGACGATCCGGTTCATCTTCTTCTTCTCGGCGGCGAGCAGGGACTTCACCCGGTTCGGGTTGCCCTCGGCGACCAGCACGATGCCGGCCTTGCCGACCGCGCGGTGCACCACGTCCTGGCTGCGGTTCATGGCCACCGCCGGGGTGGTGGTCCAGCCCCGGCCCACGTTGTCCAGAACCGCGGCGGCGGCGCCCGGCTGGCCCTCCATCTGCCCGAACGCGGCACGCTCGGCCCGGCGTCCGAAGACGATCGCCGTCGCGAGGAAGGCGAGCAGCAGGCCCAGGATGCCGAGGTAGAGCGGGTGGCCGATCGCGAAGCCGATCGCGAGAAGGACACCGAAGGTGATGATGAAGACGCCCGCGAGTACCAGACCGATCTTGTTGTCGGCCTTTCGGGTCATCTTGTAGGTCAGGGCGATCTGCTTCAGTCGCCCGGGGTTGGCAGCCTCGGCTGCGTTGTCCTTCCTCGCCATGCCACGAAGTCTACGTGGCTCCCGGAGCGGCCCACGACGGCAGTGCCCCTACGGCCCGGGGACAACGGGGCGGAAAGGGGCCGCGGGACGCGTCAGGGGCCGACGGCGGGGAACTGGTCGAGGACCCGCTGCGCCTCGACGCGGTCCTTGGCCCGGCGGCGGTCCTCCAGGACGGAGTTCCAGGCGTTGCGGCGGGCGGTGCGCTGGCCGCTGCTCATGAGCAGGGACTCGACCGCACGCAGTGCGTCGGTGAAGGACGGGATCGCGGTGGCACGAACGTGCGCAGCCTGCATGGGAGGTCCCCCTCATGACGGCTCTTGGTGTACGGGCTGTGAGTCCAGGGTCACTGCTTGGTGTTACCAGGGCATGACCGGACGGTCAAACACCGATGAAGCCTCGCGGCCACGGTCCGGAAGGCTGACGCGGCCCTGACCGGGGCGCCCATCTGCGGCGACGGTCGGGACCGCGTCCTATCCGACTGTACCGGACAGTAGGTTCTTGTGCCCGATTTCACACACTCGCCGCCCGTTTGCGGGGCGGTGCGAGGCGGGAGGGTGACGGACGGTCGGCCGGGGTCAGACCGCCTGGACGGCGACGTAGGTGCCCCGCTTCTCGACGGCCATCCGGTACAGCCGCCCGGCGCGGTAGGAGGACCGGACCAGCGGACCCGACATCACGCCGGAGAAGCCGATCTGCTCGGCTTCCTCCTTCAGCTCCACGAACTCCTGCGGCTTGACCCACCGCTCCACCGGGTGGTGGCGCACCGAGGGGCGCAGGTACTGGGTGATGGTGACCAGCTCGCAGCCCGCGTCGTGGAGCTGCTTGAGCGCCTCGACGACCTCCTCGCGGGTCTCGCCCATGCCGAGGATGAGGTTGGACTTGGTCACCAGGCCGAAGTCGCGGGCCTCGGTGATGACCTTCAGGGAGCGCTCGTAGCGGAAGCCGGGGCGGATCCGCTTGAAGATCCGGGGGACCGTCTCGACGTTGTGCGCGAAGACCTCGGGGCGGGAGTCGAAGACCTCCGCCAGCTGCTCGGGAACGGCGTTGAAGTCGGGGGCGAGCAGCTCCACCTTCGTACGGCCGTCCTCGCGGTCCGCCGTCTGCTGGTGGATCTGGCGCACGGTCTCGGCGTACAGCCAGGCGCCGCCGTCCTCCAGGTCGTCGCGGGCGACGCCGGTGATGGTGGCGTAGTTCAGGTCCATGGTGACCACGGACTCGCCCACGCGGCGCGGCTCGTCGCGGTCGAGGGCCTCCGGCTTGCCGGTGTCGATCTGGCAGAAGTCGCAGCGCCGGGTGCACTGGTCGCCGCCGATGAGGAAGGTCGCCTCGCGATCCTCCCAGCACTCGTAGATGTTCGGACAGCCGGCTTCCTGGCAGACCGTGTGCAGGCCCTCGCTCTTCACGAGGTTCTGCATCTTCGTGTACTCGGGACCCATTTTCGCCCGGGTCTTGATCCACTCGGGCTTGCGCTCGATGGGGGTCTGGCTGTTGCGGACCTCCAGGCGCAGCATCTTGCGTCCGTCGGGTGCGACTGCGGACACGACCGGCTCCCTGTAGCTTCGATTCTTCGGCGTACACCAGGGTACGCCCGTGCTTGTTGCGCCCCGTCGTGGAGGCCAACCTGCGGGCCTGGGGGATCATTCCCCGTGGCGGGCCCCGATCAGGCGGTGGCCCGGTCGATCTCCCGCGGCTTCAGGTCCGCGTTCTCCAGGACGTCCCGCAGGTGCCGTTCGACGACCGGCAGAACTTCCTCGATCGTGACGTCCCGGCCGAGCTCGGCCGCCAGCGAGGCGACGCCGGCGTCCCGGATGCCGCACGGGATGATCTTGTCGAACCACTTCATGTCGGGCGTCACGTTGAACGAGAAGCCGTGCATGGTGACGCCCTTGGCCACCCGGATGCCGATCTGGGCGATCTTGCGGTCCTCGCGGCGCTGCCCGGCGTTGGACGGGGCGTACTCCGGCCCGTTGAGCCGCGGGTCGAACTCCTCGTCGGCCAGGCGCGGGTCGAAGTCCAGGGACAGCCCGCCCAGGGAGGGCCGCTGCTCGACCGGGTCGCCGAGCACCCACACGCCGCTGCGGCCCTCGACGCGCGTGGTCGGAAGGCCGAACTCCGCGCAGGTGCGGATCAGCGCCTCCTCCAGGCGGCGCACGTGGGCCACCACGTCCACCGGGCGGGGCAGCTTCTGGATCGGGTAGCCGACCAGCTGGCCGGGCCCGTGCCAGGTGATCTTGCCGCCGCGGTCCACGTCGATGACGGGCGTGCCGTCGAGCGGGCGCTCGCTGTCCTCGGTGCGCCGGCCTGCCGTGTAGACGGGCGGGTGTTCCAGGAGCAGCACCGTGTCGGGAACCTCGTCCGCGAACCGGGCGGCGTGCACCCGGCGCTGTTCGTCCCAGGCCTGGACGTAGTCCACGGCCTCGGTGCCGAATCCCATGCGGACGAACCGCAGCTCACTCACGGCAAACGCCTCCCTGCAAGGTGGTAAGGCACGAAACGTGCCCACGTCACTGTACGTCCGGCCGGTGCGCGTCAGCCGCGCGGGCAATCCTCACACGATCGGATGAATGGTGGTGGAAATCTGCGGCCGGTTGCTCACTCTCCGCTACATTCGCGCCGTTCATGGGGCCATAAGGGCTGCTCACAGGCAATCCGGGCACCACGCGGCCGCGTGGATGCCCGAAAGGCAGGAGACCGCACCGCAGATGACGGAACGACCCGCGCAGCGCACTCCCAACCGCCAGCTCGCCGCGCTCATCGCCGAAGCGGGGTTCTCCAACGCAGGTCTGGCCCGCCGCGTGGACCAGCTCGGTCTCGAACACGGGCTGGACCTGAGATACGACAAGACGTCGGTGACCCGCTGGCTGCGCGGTCAGCAGCCGCGCGGGACCACGCCCGCCCTCATCGCGGAGGTCTTCACCCGGCGCCTGGGGCGCCGCCTGACCGCCCAGGACCTCGGCCTGGACGCCTGCGCCCCGGTGTACGCGGGTCTGGAGTTCGCCGCCACCCCCGAGGAGGCCGTCGACATCGTCGGCGGGCTGTGGCGCAAGGACTGCGGCAGCCACGCCGAACTGCGCAGGATCGCCTTCACCCCGGCCGGGCTCGTCGTGCCCAGCCGGGACTGGCTGATCGGCCGGGCCGACGACCGGGTCGCCCGCGCGGAGGCACCGGCCGCCCGGGTTCCCGCCCAGGGGGGCCCGGACCGGTCCGCCCTCGCCGTGCCCGACACCCCTGACTCCGCGGTGTCCGGCGTGCCCCGGCAGCGCGGCCGGGCCGAACGGGGCCCTGCTGGACGGGAGTCGGGCCAGAAGGTCACCGCGGGCGACATCGCCGCCCTGCGCTCGGTCGGCGAGCTGTTCCGCACCCTCGACGACCTGTACGGCGGCGGTCACGCCCGCCAGGCCCTGGTGCGCTACCTGGAACACGAGTGCGAACCGATGCTGCGCGGCACCTACGGCGAGCAGACCGGCCGCCGGCTCTTCGCGGCCGCCGCCGACCTGACCCGGCTCGCCGGCTGGACGTCGTACGACATCGCCGCGCACGGGCTCGCCCAGCGCTACTTCGTGCAGGCGCTGCGACTCGCCCAGGCCGCAGGCGACCGGGCCTACGGCGCCTATGTGCTGGTCACCATGAGCCGGCAGGCCGTCTACCTCGGCCACGGGCGGGAGGCCGTGCAGCTCGCCCGGGTGGCCCAGCAGGGGCTCGGCGGGTCCGCCCCGCCCGCCGTGCAGGCGCTGCTGCACGCCGCCGAGGCGCGCGGGCACGGCGTGCTGGGCGAGGTGCGCGCCTGCACCGCGTCCCTGCTGCGCGCCGAACGCGCCCTGGAGGCGGCGCGGGCCGGGGACGAGGTGCCCTCCTGGGCGCGCTTCGACGAGGCCCTGCTGGCCGACGACTCCGGGCACTGCCACCGGGACCTCCAGCAGTACCGCGCCGCCGCCCAGCACGCCGAACGCGCCCTCCGGCTGCGCGCCCCGGCCCACGCCCGCAGCCGGCTGTTCTGCCGGATGGTCCTGGCCACCGCCCGCCTGGGCCTCGGTGACCTGGACCAGGCCTGCCGCCTGGCCGCCGAGGCGGCGGCCCAGGCCGCGGAGATGCGCTCCGTGCGGGCGGTGGAGTACGTCAGGGACTTCGAACGCCGGCTGGAGCCGTACAAGGACGCGACACCCGTACGCGGCTACCGGGACAGGGTGGCGGCGCTGGGCTGAGCACCGGCACGGGTCTCCCGGTCAGGCGGCGGCGCTCGGTGCCGTCGCCGCCGGGTCCGCCCGGTGCATCGGCCGTCCGGCCCCCAGGTCCCCCAGGATCGCCGCGGAGGCCCGGTGGGCCGAGTGCAGCGCTCCCTGGACGGTGCTGGTGTCCCGGTGGTCGCCGCACACGTACAGGCCGGCCAGCAGCCGCACCGGGCGCCGCGGGTCGTGCGGCGGCCGCATCGCGGGGACGGCCTCGGCGGTGCGGTGCACCGCAAGGGTCTCCCAGCGGGCGGTGGAGGTGGCGTAGAGGCGGGACAGGTGGTCGCGTACGGCCGTGTCGACGTCGGCCGGGGGCACCCCCAGGACCGTGGACGACACCAGGGCGCGGCCGGCGGGCGCGCGGGAGGGGTCGACCTGGCTGACCACCGCCGTGTGCGCCACCGGACCTCCGCGGTCCGCGTCGAGCAGCAGGTACCCGCCCGTCCGAGGGGGCTCGTCGGTCGTGTGGTGGACCACCGTCACCGGGTGGAAGTCCGGTACGCGCAGGCCGGGCAGCAGCTCGGCGGCGGCGCGCGCGTCGGTGGCGACCAGCACGGCGCGGCAGCGGATCTCGCCGTGCTCGGCGGTGGTCACCGAGGTGGTGGAGACCGAGGTGGCCCGCACGCCGGTGTGCACGGTGCCGTGCGGCAGGGTGCGCGCGAGCAGCTCCGGAAGGACCTCCGCGCCGCCCTCCGGCAGGCACAGCCGGCCGCTCGCGAAGGAGCGCAGGGCGAGGTCCGCGACGCGGCTGGACGTGGTGAGGTCGGGGTCGTACAGCAGGGCGGCCAGCAGCGGACGCAGGAAGCCCTCGACGGTGCGGGCGGGCAGGCCGCGGGCGGCCAGTGCCTGGCGGGCGGTCAGTTCCGGGCGCGCCAGCAGGCGTTCGACCGGTGTGGCGGCGATCCGGCCGAGCGCGGAACGCAGCCGCAGCGGCGTGCCGATCCCGCGGCGACCGGGAGGCGGACCGTCGGGGAAGGGCGCGGCGGTCGGTCGGGGGACGGACAAGCGGGGAAGGGACGCGCGGGCGAGGGACGACGGCCGGGGGACCGGCGGGCGGGGGGCGCTCGCCAGGGCGCGTACTACGTGAAGTGCGCTCCTCGCGCTCCCTCCGTGTGCCGGAGCACCCGCGCGGAGATGCCGTCCGTCGCTGTGCAGCAGGACCCCCGGCGCGAAGGGCCGCAGCACCAAAGCGTCGAGCCCGGGGCTCAGGGCCAGTTGGGGATACGACGTGTTCAGCAGCTGTCCGATCCGGTCGAGCCGGAACCCGTCGACCTTCTCCGTCGACATGCGGCCACCCACGTAAGGGGCGGCCTCCAGGACCGCGGTCGTCACTCCTGCGCTGATGAGTCGATGCGCTGCCGCGAGCCCGGCGACCCCGGCTCCCACGACGACGACGTCCGCCTGATACGCGGGCTCAAGCACGTGCCCCTCCTCGAGGTTGCGCGGCCGGTGAAGCGGTGATGCCCGCGACCGGCGTCAGGAATACCCGAGTTCGCGTCGAGACTAGGACCGAGCCCGGTCGGGGACAGTCGCGCATGGGCAGAGCACGGTCGCACGGCGGTCGCACGGCGGTCACGCACGGTCGCGAGCCGTCGTGGGTGCGATCGCGCGGTGGCACGGCGAGCGGTCGCAGCCGTCACAGCGCCGCGCGCACGGCGTCCTCGATCCCCGGAAACGCGAACGAGAACCCCGACTCCAGCAGCCGCTTCGGCACCACGCGCGCACTGCCCAGCACGTCGCCCGCCATCTCCCCGAGCACCGCGCGCAGGACCGGCGCCGGCACGGCGAACGGTGTGGGCCGGCTCAGCACCCGGCCCATGGCCGCGGTGATCTCACGGTTCGTCAGCGGCTGCGGCGCGGTGAGGTTGACCGGCCCGGACAGGCTTTTGGTGTCCAGCAGATGGCGCAGCGCGGCCACCTCGTCGTGCAGCGCGATGAACGACCAGAACTGCCGGCCGTCTCCCAGCCGCCCGCCCAACCCGGCCTTGAACAGCGGGAACAGCCGCCCCCACGCCCCGCCCTCACGGGCCACCACCAGCCCGGTGCGGGCGAACACCGTCCGCACGCCCGCCTCGCGCGCGGGAGCCGCGGCCCGCTCCCACTCCACGCACAGCGCCGGCAGGAAACCGTCCCCGGGCGGCGCGTCCTCGTCGACGGCGCGCTCGCCGGTGTCGCCGTAGTAGCCGATCGCGCTGCCGCAGACGAACACCCGCGGGGGCGCGTCCAGGGAGGCGACGGCCTCGGCGAGCGCCGCCGTGCCGAGCACCCGGCTGTCCCGGATCGTCTTCTTGTACGCTGCCGTCCACCGGTGGTCACCCACGCCCGCGCCCGCCAGGTTGACCACCGCGTCGCATCCGGCGAGCCCCGCCGTGTCCACGTACCGGCCGACGGGATCCCAGCAGACCTCGTCCTCGCCGTGGGCCGAACGGCGCACCAGGCGCACCACCTCGTGCCCGTCCGCGACCAGCGACCGCACCAGGGCGCCGCCGATCAGACCGGAGGCGCCGGCCACCACGATGCGTGAACGTTCCATGCGTCCATCCTGCCTGCCGCGGCGCGGAAATCCCGTGGAACTCCCTTCCACCGCGCCGTAGGGTGACCGCCATGCCGATTCCCCAGGTGCGCCTCGCCGTGCCCGACGACGAGGACGCCCTCGGCCGGCTCGACCGCGAGACCTGGGCCCGACGCATTCCGTCACCCCGCCGCCGCGGCAGCCCTACGAACCCTTCTTCACGCCCCGGTCGGGACCGCGCGACCACCTGGTCGCCGAACTCGACGGCCGGCTGGTCGGCTACATCCGCCTCGGCTTCCCCACCGGACTGGCGTCGAACGCGCACGTCCGGCAGATCCGCGGACTCGCCGTGGCCGACGAGGCCCGCGGCGAGGGGGTGGGGCGCGCGCTGCTGCGCTCCGCCGTCGAGGAGGCCCGCCGCCAGGGAGCCCGCCGCATCACCCTGCGGGTGCTGGGCCACAACGCCCCCGCCCGCAAGCTGTACGAGTCCGAGGGCTTCGTGGTGGAGGGTGTTCTGCCGGAGGAGTTCCACCTGGACGGCGTCTACGTCGACGACGTCTTCATGGGCCGCCCCCTGTGAACCGCGGGGTCCGACCCGGACGAGAGACCCGAGGAGAGACCCGACGTGAGGCCCTGAGTCACGAGGTCACCAGCCGGCCCGTGTCCACCGGGACGGTCGCGTGCGTCGCGCGCTGCGCGTCCTGGGCGACCTCGGTCGCCGTCAGGACGTATCCCGTCTCGTTGTCGGAGGTGGAGCGGGCGAAGACCACGCCGAAGACCCGGCCGTCCGTGGTGAGCAGCGGGCCGCCGGAGTTGCCGGGGCGGACCGTGGAGCGGATCGAGTAGATCTCCCGGGTCACCGTGCCGTCGTTGTAGATGTTCTGGCCCGTCGCCAGGATGCGGTTCGCGACCGTCGCCGCCTGGAGGTTCAGGGCGCCGTCCTGCGGATAGCCCGCGACCACCGCCGAGTCGCCGCGCGCGGCCGTGTCGTCGAACCGCAGCACGGGGGCCTCAAGGCCGGGCACGTAGAGCACGGCCACGTCCCGGTGCGGGTCGAACAGCACCACCCGTGCCCCGTACGACCGCCCGACGCCGCCGATGCGTACGGCCGGGTCGTCGATGCCCGCCACCACGTGCGCGTTGGTCATCACCCGCTGCGGCGCGTACACGAACCCGCTGCCTTCGCGGCCCTGGTTGCCCGAGGCGCCCTCGATCTTGACCGTGCTGAACCGGGCGGCGTTGGTCGCGCGCTCCGTCACGCTGTCGCCGGAGGGCCGGGCGACGCTCGTCGCCGGCTCGTTCTCGAAGGGGTTGAAGACCTGCGGGAAGCCCGCCTCGGTCAGCGCCGAGGTGGCCCGCGAGAACCAGGCCGGGGTGGTGTCCGGCATCGCGTTCTGCACGGCGCCCAGGAGCCTGGAGTCGCGTATCGCCGTCGTCACCACCGGGGAGGAGGAGGCGGCCAGGACGCTCGCCGCCACCCAGGCCACGATCAGCACCGCCACCGTGTTGGCGGCGGCCCCGCCGACGCCGTCGACCACCCGCAACGGCCCGCGGTCCAGCTCGCGCCGCAGCCGCAGCGCCAGACGGCCCGCCAGTTCGTGGCCCACCACGGCGGGGACCAGCACCGTGAGCACGGCGGTGACCGTCGCCGCGGTCGTTCCGCGCGTGACGAAGTCCATCATCCACGGCAGGATCCACACGCCGACGACGGCGCCGCCGACGAAACCGGCCAGCGAGACACAGCCGGCCACCAGTCCCCGTCGGTAGCCGGAAGCGGCGTAGACAAGGATCACCAGCACCAACAGCAGGTCGAGTAGGTCCACTCACGCCGCCTTTCTCCTCGGATCCCCCAGTACGCGCGGGACGGACCCAGTGATCAGCCACGCGCACGTGGATCCGGGGACCGGCCACGTGTACGTGTACCCACAGAAACGCCCTGGACCGGGACGATGGTTCCACCGGGTGGCAGAGTGCGCATCGCGGACGGAGCGGTACCGCCCGAGAGTGGGCTCATGCGTGTGGTGCGAAGAGCCGGGCGGGCGCGCTGCCGGCGCCGTCAGCGAGCGCGCCGTGCCGTCGTGGCGCTCCTGTGCGGTCCGCCGGGCGCCGCCGCCGTCGGCGCGCTGCTGCTGTGCGCGTCCGACTCCGGACGGACGGCGTCCGCGTCCCCGTCCGCCCCCGTGTCCCGTCCGGCCGCCCCGGCGCACGGCGTACCCCGGCCGCGGATCGTGCCCCGCTCGGCCTGGCTGGACACCACCGTGTGGCACGTCCAGCCGCCCCCGCGCTACGACGACCAGGTCGTCGCCGCCTTCGTGCACCACACTGGGCGGCACCGCGGTGGGGCCGGTGGGGCGGTGGGTGTGCGCGGCGGTGCTATTCACGGAACCGGTCCCACAGCTTCGGATAGCGCCGGGCTAGTTCCCCGTCGTCCTCGAAGTCGACGGGGGTGCCCTCCGGTTCCGACGGGGCGGCCGGGACGCCCAGGTCGGGGGCGACCGTGCCGGTGAGCTGCTCGTAGGCCTCGTCGGCCGCGTAGCCGAGGTCCTCGCCGTCGCCGTCGACCTCCTCGTCGAAGTCGTCCAGCAGCTCGGCGAGCGAGTCCGGCTCGTGCAGGGCGCCCTCGAAGACCACACGGCCCTGGCCGATCAGCCAGCACCGGAAGAAGTCGAAGGCGTCGTCGCTGGCCCCGTCCAGGAGCACCCAGGCGGCGCCCCACAGGTCCCAGCGGTAGGCCCGGTTGTACCGGGACTCGAAGTGACGGGCGAAGTCCAGGACCACCTCGGGCTCGCGGGCCAGCAGCCGCTCGACGAGCAGGTCGGCCTGCTCCTCCGGATCCCCTTCGGCGGCCTCGCGGCTGCCGTCGATCAGCTCCCAGAACTCCGTCTCGTCCATCACGGCTCAAGCATCGGCCCTCGCGCCGGGGGGCGCACGCGGAGTACACCGAAGAACACCGGACCGTCAGGGCCGGTACAGCGCGGCCAGTCGTTCGGCGTCGCGGGCGAAACGCTCCCGCAGCGCCTCGGGGGCCAGCACCTCGACCTCCGGCCCGAGCGCCGTGAGCTGGGTGTGGGCGACCTCCTCGGACTCCACCGGCAGGGTCACCGTCACCCACCCGCGTCCGTCGCCGTCCGCCGCGGCCCCGACGGCCTCCAGTGCCGCCCGGGCCGGCACCGGCCCCACGGCGTGCGGCAGCCGCCGTACGCCCTCCTCGGACAGCCGCACGACCACCTCGGCCCGCAGAACGGACCGCGCGAACTGCGCGGCCCGCTCCTCCCAGAAGGCGGGCAGGTCGAACCCGCCGTCCCGTTCGAAGCGTCCCCCGGCACCGGCGTCGACGGCCGCGAAACGGTCCACCCGGTAGACCCGGTGGACCGGCTTGACCGGGTGGACCGGGGAGGAGTCGGCCCCCACGACCCGGGCGCACACGTACCACACGCCCGCCTTGAGCACGAGCCCGTACGGCTCCAGCTCCCGCACGACCTCCTCCTCGCCGCGCCGGTAGCGCGCGGTGATCCGGCGGTCGTCCCACACCGCCTGAGCGACCGTGGGCAGCAGCTCGGGCGTCTTCGGCTCGCGGAACCAGTCGGGGGCGTCCAGATGGAAGCGCTGCGCCGCCGTACGGGAGGCGTCGCGCAGGGAGGGGAGCAGGGCCGCGGACACCTTCAGCCGGGCGGCCGACGCGGCGTCCTGAAGCCCCATGTCCCGCAGCGCCCCCGGCACACCGCTGAGGAACAGCGCCTCCGCCTCACCGCGGTCGAGGCCGGTCAGCCTGGTGCGGTAGCCGCCGACCAGCCGGTAGCCCCCGGCCCGCCCCCGGTCGGCGTACACCGGCACGCCCGCCTCCGACAGGGCCTGCGCGTCCCGCGTGACGGTGCGCTCCGACACCTCCAGTTCCCGGGCGAGCTCGGCGGCGGTCATGGCGGGCCGCGACTGGAGCAGCAGCACCATTCTGATCAGGCGGGCGGCACGCATACGGCCATCATGCCGGGACCGGCGACGACGAACACCGCGACGTCATCGGGACGACGAACACCGGGACGACGAAGGGGTACGGCCGCGGCCGTACCCCTTCGTCGTCATGCGGTGTGCCTCACAGGCCGTACTTCTCCCGGGCCTCCTTGACCGCCGAGGCCTTCACCTCGCCGCGCCGGGCGAGCTGGGCCAGGGCGGCGGCGACGATCGACTGGGCGTCGACGCCGAAGTGGCGGCGGGCGGCGTCACGGGTGTCCGACAGACCGAAGCCGTCGGTGCCGAGCGAGGTGTAGTCCTGCTCGATCCACTGCGCGATCTGGTCCGGGGTCTGGCGCATGTAGTCGGAGACCGCGAGGACCGGGCCCTCGGCGCCCTGGAGCGCCCGGCGGACGTACGGCACCCGCTCCTCGCCGCGCAGCAGCGCCGCGTCGGCCTCCATGGCGTCCCGGCGCAGCTCGCCCCAGGAGGTCGCGGACCACACGTCGGCGGCCACGCCCCACTCCTCGGCCAGCATCCGCTGGGCGCCAAGCGCCCAGTGGATCGCCGTGCCGGAGCCGAGCAGCTGGATCCGCGGCGCGTTCGCCGGGACCGTCAGGCCCGCCGACTCCGCCGTGTTGAAGCGGTACAGGCCCTTGACGATGCCCTCGTCGATGCCGGGGACGGCCGGCTTGGCCGGCTGCGGCAGCGGCTCGTTGTAGACCGTCAGGTAGTAGAAGACGTCCTGGTCCTCGCCGGGCGCGGCCTGGCCGTACATACGGCGCAGACCGTCCTTGACGATGGCCGCGACCTCGTAGGCGAACGCCGGGTCGTAGGTCAGCGCGGCCGGGTTGGTCGCCGCGATGACCGGCGAGTGGCCGTCGGCGTGCTGGAGGCCCTCACCCGTCAGCGTGGTGCGGCCCGCGGTGGCGCCGACCAGGAAGCCGCGGCCGAGCTGGTCGCCGAGCTGCCACATCTGGTCGGCCGTGCGCTGCCAGCCGAACATCGAGTAGAAGATGTAGAACGGGATCATCGGCTCGCCGTGCGTCGAGTACGACGACGAGGCGGCGATGAAGTCGGCCATCGAACCGGCCTCGGTGATCCCCTCGTTGAGGATCTGGCCGTTCTTGGCCTCCTTGTAGTACATCAGCTGGTCGCGGTCGACCGGCTCGTACGTCTGGCCCTTGGGCGAGTAGATGCCGAGCGACGGGAACAGCGACTCCATGCCGAAGGTGCGCGCCTCGTCGGGGACGATCGGCACCCAGCGCTTGCCGGTCTCCTTGTCGCGGACCAGGTCCTTGACCAGGCGGACGAACGCCATGGTGGTGGCCACGCTCTGCGAGCCGGAGCCCTTGTCGAAGGCGGCGAACGCCTTGTCGGCCGGGGCGGGCAGCGGGGCGACCGGGTGGACGCGGCGGGCCGGAGCCGGGCCGCCGAGGGCCGCGCGGCGCTCCTGGAGGTAGCGCACCTCGGGGGAGTCGGCGCCGGGGTGGCCGTAGGGGACCTGGCCGTCGGCGAAGGCGCTGTCCGGGATGGGCAGGTCCAGCAGGTCACGCATCTGCTTGAACTCGTCCGCCGACAGCTTCTTCATCTGGTGGTTGGCGTTCTTCGACGCGAAGCCCGAACCGAGGGTGTGGCCCTTGACCGTCTGGGCCAGGATCACCGTCGGGGCGCCCTTGTGCGCGAGGGCGGCCTTGTAGGCGGCGAAGACCTTGCGCGCCTCGTGCCCGCCGCGCGAGAAGTGGAAGCACTCGATGATCTTGTCGTCGCTCAGCAGCTTCGCCATCTCGGCCAGCGCCGGGTCGGCCCCGAAGAAGTCCTGGCGGATGTAGGCGGCGTCGCGGGTCTGGTACGTCTGGACCTGCGCGTCCGGTACCTGGCGCAGCCGGCGTACCAGCGCGCCCGTGGTGTCGAGCTGGAACAGCTCGTCCCAGGCCGAGCCCCACAGCGTCTTGACCACGTTCCAGCCGGCGCCCCGGAACAGGGCCTCCAGCTCCTGCACGATCTTGAAGTTGGCGCGGACCGGGCCGTCCAGGCGCTGGAGGTTGCAGTTGATGACGAACGTGAGGTTGTCCAGGCCCTCGCGGGAGGCGAGCGTCAGCGCGGTGGTGGACTCCGGCTCGTCCATCTCGCCGTCGCCGAGGAACGCCCAGACGTGCGAGTCGGAGACGTCCTTGATGCCGCGGCTGGTCAGGTAGCGGTTGAACCGGGCCTGGTAGATGGCGGAGATCGGGCCGAGGCCCATCGACACCGTCGGGAACTCCCACAGCCAGGGCAGCCGGCGCGGGTGCGGGTAGGACGGCAGGCCGTTGCCGCCGGCCTCCTGGCGGAAGTTGTCCAGGTGCTGCTCGGTCAGCCGGCCGTCGAGGAAGGCGCGGGCGTAGATGCCCGGGGAGGCGTGGCCCTGGATGTACAGCTGGTCGCCGGAGCCGTCGCCCTCCTTGCCCTTGAAGAAGTGGTTGAAGCCGGTCTCGTACAGCCAGGCCGCGGAGGCGAAGGTGGCGATGTGGCCGCCGACGCCGTACTTGCTGCCGCGGGTCACCATCGCCGCCGCGTTCCACCGGTTCCACGCGGTGATGCGGGCCTCCATGGCCTCGTCACCGGGGGCGGCCGGCTCCGCCGAGGTCGGGATGGAGTTGATGTAGTCCGTCTCGAGGAGCTTGGGGAGGTGGACGCCGGCGCCCTCGGCGCGCTCCAGCGTACGGCGCATCAGATACGCGGTACGGTGCGGCCCGGCCGCCTGGGCGACGGCGTCCAGGGAGGCCTGCCATTCGGCGGTCTCCTCAGGGTCGCGGTCCGGGAGCTGGTCGAGCTCGCTCGGCTGGATGGCGTTGGGGTCGGTCATGTCGCCGCCTTCCTCAGTCGAAGGGGGTTCCCTCATCGGTAAGGGTTCAGGGGTGCCCTTGGTCTTTGGCAGGACAGGGCGTGAGGCTCTGGTGGAAGCCCAGCGGTGACTCTAACTCCCTGATCGATGATCGATCAAAGGGTTCAAGCGTAAAACCCTTCGATTTCGAGAAAGTCGGCACCCGGTGCCTTGGAAACAGGCACGCCGTGCCGCTTTTTTGCGGGGTTTCCGCAGGTGAGCGTACCGTTGATCGGCCGGCTCAGGCTCGCGGCGCGCAGCCGAGCACGTGCGCCTTGACCAGTTCGGCAATCCGCGGATCCCGCCGCTTGAACGCCTGCACCAACTCCTCGTGCTCCTCCGCGTACGACTGCTGGACCGTCCCCAGCCAGCGGATCGACAGCGCGGTGAACACCTCGATGCCCAGGCCCTCCCAGGTGTGCAGTAGCACCGAGTTTCCGGCCGCGCGGACCAGCTCGCGGTGGAAGGCCACCGTGTGCCGGACCTGGCCGGTGCCGTCGGAGTCGCGGTCGGCCTCGTACAGCGCCGCCACATGCGGCTCCAGGGCCGAGCAGTCGTCCGCCAGCCGCTCGGCCGCCAGCTCCGCCGCGATGGCCTCGAGGCCGGCCCGGACCGGGTAGCTCTCCTCCAGGTCGGCGGCGGTCAGGTTGCGCACCCGCACGCCCTTGTTCGGCGCCGACTCGATCAGGCGCAGCGACTCCAGCTCGCGCAGCGCCTCCCGCACCGGCGTCTGGCTGACCTCCAGCTCGGTGGCGATCCGCCGCTCCACGATCCGTTCGCCCGGCTTCCAGCGCCCGCTGACGATCCCCTCCACGATGTGCTCGCGGATCTGTTCGCGCAGCGAGTGGACGACGGGCGCGGTCATGGAGGGCTCCTTCACGGGGGGACCCTCGGGCCCCCGGGGGGCGTTCGACGTTTAGACAATACGGCTGTCGGCGCTCGGCGGAAGGGCGCATACGGGCGCTTTCGTGCAGGTGAGACGAGACTTACACGCCGTCATGGCCAAGAAACGGCAAACGCGGCGCCCCCGCCCGGAAGGTTCCGGACGGGGGCGCCGTACTGCTGGGTCCCGGTTGCGGGGGGGGGGGGGGGGGGGGGGTTCAAAGCACAACTCCCCCCCCCTGGGGAGGTTCGGGGGGGGGGCGCCGTCTTGTGGGGCTGGGGGGGGGGGGGGGGGGGGGGATCAGAGGCCGAGCTCGACCTCGAACTCGCCCGCCTCCAGGATCGCCTTGACCGCCGTCAGGTAGCGGGCCGCGTCGGCGCCGTCCACCAGGCGGTGGTCGTAGGAGAGGGTCAGGTAGGTCATGTCGCGGACGCCGATGACCGTGCCCTCCTCGGTCTCGATGACGGCCGGGCGCTTGACGGTGGCGCCGATGCCGAGGATCGCGACCTGGCCCGGCGGCACGATGATCGTGTCGAACAGCGCGCCGCGCGAACCGGTGTTGCTGATGGTGAAGGTCGCGCCGGACAGCTCGTCCGGGGTGATCTTGCTGGCCCGGACCTTGCCCGCCAGGTCGGCGGTGGCCTTGGCGATACCGGCGATGTTGAGATCACCGGCGTGCTTGATGACCGGGGTCATCAGGCCCTTCTCGGAGTCCACCGCGATACCGACGTTCTCGGTGTCGAAGTAGGAGATGGTCCCCTCGGCCTCGTTGATCTTGGCGTTGATGACCGGGTGGGCCTTCAGCGCCTGGGCGGCGGCCTTGACGAAGAACGGCATCGGGGAGAGCTTGACGCCCTCGCGCGCCGCGAACGAGTCCTTGGCCTGGGCGCGCAGGCGCATCAGGCGGGTCACGTCGACCTCGACCACCGAGGACAGCTGGGCCTGCTCGTGCAGCGCCTTGACCATGTTGTCGCCGATGACCTTGCGGATCCGCGGCATCTTCACGGTCTGGCCGCGCAGCGGGGAGACCTCCAGGACGGGGGCCTTCTTCGCCGGGGCGGCCGGAGCGGCGGCGGCCGGAGCGGCAGCCGCGGCGGCCTTCGCGGCCTCGGCCGCGGCGAGCACGTCCTGCTTGCGGATACGGCCGCCGACGCCGGTGCCCTTGACGGTGGACAGGTCGACGCCGTTCTCGGCGGCGAGCTTGCGCACCAGCGGGGTCACGTACGCGCCCTCGTCGGTCGGCTGGGCGGCGGCCGGAACGGCAGCCGGGGCCGGGGTGACCGGGGCGGGCGCGACCGGCGCGGGAGCCGGGGCAGCCGGCTGGACCGGAGCCGGAGCCGGAGCCGGAGCCGGAGCCGGAGCGGGAGCCGGAGCCGCGGGGGCTGCCGGAGCCGCGGGGGCCGGAGCCGGAGCGGCGGCCGGAGCCGGAGCCGCCGGGGCCGCGACCTGAGCCGGGGCGGCACCGGGAGCGCCGATGACGGCGAGCTTGGCGCCGACCTCGGCGGTCTCGTCCTCACCGACGACGATCTCGAGCAGCACGCCGGAGGCGGGCGCCGGGATCTCGGTGTCGACCTTGTCCGTGGAGACCTCGAGCAGCGGCTCGTCCGCCTCGACGGAGTCGCCGACCGACTTCAGCCAGCGGGTGACGGTGCCCTCGGTGACGGACTCACCGAGTGCGGGCAGGACCACGTCCGTGCCCGCGGCGCCACCGGCAGGGGCGGCGGGGGCGGCGGCGGGGGCCGGGGCGGCCGGGGCCTCGGCGACCGGGGCCGGGGCGGGCTCGGCGGCGGGGGCCGGAGCCTCGGCGGCGGCCGGGGCCGGGGCCGCGACGGGGGCGCCGGAGCCGTCGTCGATGACGGCCAGCTCGGCGCCGACCTCGACGGTCTCGTCCTCGGCGACCTTGATGGAGGCCAGCACGCCGGCGACGGGGGAGGGGATCTCGGTGTCGACCTTGTCGGTCGAGACCTCGAGCAGCGGCTCGTCGGCCTCGACACGCTCGCCCTCGGCCTTCAGCCAGCGGGTGACAGTGCCCTCGGTGACGCTCTCGCCGAGCGCCGGAAGGGTTACGGAAACCGCCATGGTTTCGGTTGCTCCTAACGAATTACGGAAGTCTGTGTCGTCGCGCCGATGACGTGGGCGTCAGTCGTGGGAGTGCAGCGGCTTGCCGGCCAGGGCCAGGTGAGCCTCGCCGAGCGCCTCGTTCTGGGTCGGGTGGGCGTGGATGAGCTGGGCCACCTCGGCGGGCAGCGCCTCCCAGTTGTAGATCAGCTGGGCCTCGCCGACCTGCTCGCCCATGCGGTCGCCGACCATGTGGACACCGACCACGGCGCCGTCCTTGACCTGGACGAGCTTGATCTCGCCCGCGGTCTTCAGGATCTTGCTCTTGCCGTTGCCCGCCAGGTTGTACTTCAGGGCGACGACCTTGTCCGCGCCGTAGATCTCCTTGGCCTTGGCCTCGGAGATGCCGACGGAGGCGACCTCCGGGTGGCAGTACGTCACCCGCGGAACACCGTCGTAGTCGATCGGCACGGGCTTCAGACCGGCCAGACGCTCCGCCACCAGGATGCCCTCGGCGAACCCGACGTGCGCGAGCTGGAGGGTGGGGACCAGGTCGCCCACGGCGGAGAGGGTCGGGACGTTGGTGCGCATGTACTCGTCGACGAGGACGTAGCCGCGGTCCATGGCGACCCCGGCCTCCTCGTAGCCCAGGCCCTGGGAGACCGGGCCGCGGCCGATGGCGACGAGCAGGACCTCGGCCTCGAACTCCTTGCCGTCGGCGAGGGTGACCTTGACGCCGTCCTGGGTGTACTCGGCCTTCTGGAAGAAGGTGCCCAGGTTGAACTTGATCCCACGCTTGCGGAAGGCGCGCTCCAGCAGCTTCGAGGAGTTCTCGTCCTCGACCGGGACGAGGTGCTTCAGGCCCTCGACGATCGTGACGTCGGTGCCGAAGGACTTCCAGGCGGAGGCGAACTCGACGCCGATGACACCGCCGCCCAGGATGATCGCGGACTTCGGCACGCGGTCGAGGACGAGGGCGTGGTCGGAGGAGATGATGCGGTTGCCGTCGATCTGCAGGCCCGGCAGGGACTTCGGCACGGAGCCGGTCGCCAGGAGGACGTGACGGCCCTGGATCCGCTGCCCGTTGACGTCGACGGAGGTCGGGGAGGACAGCCGGCCCTCACCCTCGATGTAGGTCACCTTGCGGGACGCGATGAGTCCCTGGAGGCCCTTGTACAGGCCCGAGATGACGTCGTCCTTGTACTTGTGGACGGCGGGCACGTCGATGCCCTCGAAGCTGGCCTTCACACCGAACTGCTCGCTCTCGCGGGCCTGGTCGGCGATCTCGCCCGCGTGCAGCAGGGCCTTGGTGGGGATGCAACCCCGGTGCAGGCAGGTACCGCCGACCTTGTCCTTCTCGATCAGGGCGACGTCCAGGCCCAGCTGCGCCCCGCGCAGGGCCGCGGCGTAGCCACCGCTGCCACCGCCGAGGATCACTAGGTCGAAAACGGTGCTGGCGTCGTTCGCCACGTCACGTCCTCCATGCATTGCGCCGTACGCCGGTCGTCGGTGACCGGCAGGCGGCTGGTGTCCGGCCGCTTGAGTTTCGGCCCTTCGGTGGGGGCCCTGTCCTGCCGACGCCCATCTTCGCACTTGTCGGGAGTGAACGAGACGCGGGGCTGGAGTGTGATACACCCCACGCCCGCGGCCCGCGGAAGGACCGCGGGCCGCGGGGCGGACTCAGCCGAGGTCGCCGGAGGCGGCCAGTTCGGCGAGACGCACGAGCGTGCGGACCGCCGAGCCGGTGCCGCCCTTCGGCGTGTAGCCGAACGGGCCGCTCTCGTTGAAGGCCGGGCCCGCGATGTCGAGGTGCGCCCACGTGATGCCCTCGCCGACGAACTCGCGCAGGAACAGGCCGGCGACCAGGCCGCCGCCCATGCGCTCGCCCATGTTGGCGAGGTCGGCGGTCGGGGAGTCCATCCCCTTGCGCAGGTGCTCCGGCATGGGCATGGGCCACGCCTCCTCGCCGACCTCCTCCGCGGCCTCGTGGATCGCGGAGCGGAACGCGTCGTCGTTCGCCATGATCCCGAAGGTGCGGCTGCCCAGCGCCAGCACCATCGCGCCGGTCAGCGTGGCCACGTCCACGATCGCGTCCGGCTTCTCCTGCGAGGCGGCCCACAGCGCGTCCGCGAGGACCAGCCGGCCCTCGGCGTCGGTGTTGAGCACCTCCACCGTCTTGCCGCTGAACATGCGCAGCACGTCGCCGGGGCGGGTGGCGGAGCCGGAGGGCATGTTCTCGGCCAGCGCCAGCCAGCCGGTCACGTTGACCTCGAGGCCGAGCCGGGCGGCGGCGACGACGGCGGCGAACACGGCGGCGGCGCCGGCCATGTCGCACTTCATCGTCTCGTTGTGGCCGGCCGGCTTGAGCGAGATGCCGCCCGAGTCGTAGGTGATGCCCTTGCCGACCAGGGCCAGGTGCTTCTTCGCCTTGGGGCTGGTGTACGACAGCTTGACCAGACGCGGAGCCGCCGCCGAGCCGGAGCCGACGCCCAGGATGCCGCCGTAGCCGCCCTCGGCGAGCGCCTTCTCGTCGAGCACCTGCACCTTCAGGCCGTGCTTCTCGGCCGCGTCCTCGGCGACGGCGGCGAAGGCGGCCGGGTTCAGGTCGTTCGGCGGGGTGTTGATCAGGTCGCGGGCGCGGTTGAGCTCCTCGGCCAGGGCGGTGGCGCGCGCGACGGCGGCCTTGTGCGCCTCGTCGCCCGCGTTGTCGCCGAGCAGCACGGCCTCGCCGAGCGGCGCCTTGCCGTCGCGGGAGTCGGCGTCCTTGCCGTTCTCCTTGTAGGCGTCGAAGGAGTACGCGCCGAGCAGCGCGCCCTCGCCGACCGCGGCGGTACCGGCGGCGTCCGCGACCGGCAGCGCGAAGCCGGCCGTCTTCGTCCCGGCGAGAGCGCGGGCGGCGGCACCGGCGGCCCGGCGCAGCACCTCGGCCTCGTAGCCGGCGTCCTTCTCGGGGCGCGGGCCGAGGCCCACCGCGAGCACGAGCGGGGCCTTGAAACCGGACGGCGCGGGCAGCTTGGTCACCTCGCCCTCGGCACCGGAGGCGCCGAGGGTCCCCAGGACGTCGGCGAGCTTGCCGTCGTACGCCTCGTCGACGGACTCGGCGCCCGGAGCTACGACCAGGTCCCCGGACTTCGATCCGGAGTCCTTGGCGACACCGACCACGATCGCGTCGGCCCGCAGGCCGGGCGCCGCGGTGGTGCTGAGAGTGAGAGCAGTCACGGTGGTGAAATCTCGCTTCCCTGTGAAAGGTGGTTGGCCGAATTCGGGTGGGTCGACCGGGCCCGACCATAAGTCCTTCATACGGTGCGGTCTTCACCCGGGCAGGCAAACACCCGCCACGAGCCTACGCGCGTCACGGCGCCGGTCACTCCCGTGGGTGTTCACCCGGCGGATGCGTCGCCGTCACATCCCGGCTCCGCCACCGGCCGCAGGCACCGGCGCCGGTGGCCTCCGGCGCAGGCCCTGCCCGCCCGCCGGGCGGGCAACTGCCGTGCCCGGCAACCGAATCGGCGATGATCACCGGTGGCGCCTCCACACGGGACGGTACCGGCGGTGCCGGCCCACGGCAGGGGCACGGCGGTCGGCCCGAAGAACGATCGGGACCAGATCCCGCACCTGTCCGCGGACTTCGACTCCGCGGTCGACGAACAGGGCGCCCCGTACGGCGAATGCGCCCGGCCCAAGCCCTGCTCGCGGCGGGCGGGCGGTGTTCCACGCCGGGTACGAACCGGGGGTGTGGCGCCGGACCCGCCGAGCCGCCGGGTTCAGCGCAGGGCCAGGACGACCAGCGCGGCGGTGGCGGCCGTCTCGGCGAGCGCGCCGAAGACGTCGCCCGTCACGCCGCCGAAGCGGCGGGTGCAGTGGCGCAGGAGGAGCTCGGCGGCGGTCAGGGCGGCGGCCACCGCCAGCGCCGTGAGCACACAGGCCCAGGCGCCGAAGAGGGCGCCCGCCGCCACGGCGGCCGCCGCGACCGCGAGCACCGCGCCGATCGCGCCCGGCAGCGGGACCACCCCCGCGACCGCGGCCCCCAGGCCCTCCGGCCGGGCGGCCGGCACCCCGGTCCGGGCGGCCAGCGTCAGGGCCAGCCGGGCGACCGTCGCCGAGACGACGGCGGCGAGCGCGCCGCGGGCCCAGGAGCCGTCGTAGGCCCGGGTCAGCGCGGCCGCCTGGGCGAGCAGCACCAACACGAGCGTGATCACCCCGAAGGGGCCGATGTCCGACTGCTTCATGATCCGCAGGGCGTCCTCGGCGGGCTTGCCGCTGCCGAGTCCGTCCGCGGTGTCGGCGAGCCCGTCCAGGTGCAGACCGCGGGTCAGCGCGGCGGGCACGGCGACGCTGCCGACGGCGGCGAGCGGCGCGCCGGCGCCGGCGAGGAGCAGCAGCAGTCCCACGGCCGCGGCCGCCACCCCGACCACGAGTCCGGCGAGCGGCGCGCAGAGCATCCCCCCGCGTGCCGCCTCGCGGTCCCAGCGGCTCACCCTGACCGGAAGGACGGTGAGGGTGCCGAAGGCGAACCGCGGCCCGTGCGGCGAGGGGAACCTGAACACCCGGGCAGACTACGGGACCTGCGCGGACCCCCCGGCGGGCGGGCGGGCGACCGGCGCAGGCGGCACACTGCGTACATGGGCCACTGGCTGGAGCGGAACATCGTCGAACCCGGCAAGCTGCCCCTGCTCCTCGCCCTGACCGCCTTCGTCCTCACCTTCGTGGTCACCCGGGTGATCACTCGCCTGATCCGCGCCGGGAAGGGCCCCTTCGGCAACGTCAAGGCGGGCGGGCTGCACATCCACCACGCCGTCCCCGGCGTCGTCCTCACCATCCTCGGCGGTTTCGGCGTGGTGGCCAGCAGCGGCCGGCACTCCGCCGCCACGGCGGCCTTCGCGGTCGTCTTCGGCGTCGGCGCGGGCCTCGTGCTGGACGAGTTCGCGCTGATCCTTCACCTGGACGACGTCTACTGGACCGAGTCGGGCCGCAAGAGCGTCGAGGTCGTGGTGATCACAGCAGCGCTGGTCGGCCTCGTTCTCGCCGGTTTCTCCCCGTTCGGCGTCAACAACCTGTCCCGGGCCGAGCTGGAGGACCGCGGGGCGGTCATCACGAGCGTGGTGGTGAACTTCCTCTTCTCCCTGGTCGCCCTGAGCAAGGGCAAGGGCCGCATCGCCCTGTTCGGCGTGATCATTCCGTTCATCGCGCTGGTCGGCGCGATCCGCCTGGCCCGCCCCGACTCCTACTGGGACCGGCGTTTCTACCACCGCCGCCCGCGCGCCCGGGCCCGGGCCGGCCGGCGCGCCCGCCGGCACGACCGCCGCTGGTCCCGCCCCCGCCGGGCCTTCCAGGACTGGATCGGCGGCAAACCGGACCAGCAGCGGCCGGCCCGCCTGCCCGGGCGCAGATGACGCCGCGGCGCGCGGCACCCGGCGCCGGGCCGCCGACAGCGCGCACAGCAGCAGTACCCCGGCGATCGCCGCCAGGTGCTCCTTGCCGGCCAGGTTCTGTTTCAGCGCGACCTCCAGCGCCATGGCCGCGGTCACCGCGCCCGCCGTGACGTACGCCCCGTAGCGCCAGCCGGCGTAGACCGCGAGGCCCACCACGGCCGCCGACGGGCCGGTGTCCACCACGTGCGCGTCCGTCGCGGGCAGGCCGAGCGGGAGGTGCGGGCCCAGGGCCACGCCCAGGCGCGCGTACAGGGTCCCGGAGAGGGTGGCGACACAGGCGACGGCGAGGGTCCGCGGCCGGCCCAGGCAGATCTCGGCGACGCCGAACACGCACAGGACCTGCGCCAGCGCGCCCCACACCGGCAGGTCCAGCGCCGGCACGAACAGCGACAGGGGAGTGTGCAGCAGCGCGCGCCACAACGGCTCCTCGGCCCGTACGGCCCCGAGCTGCTGCACCGGGCCGTAGCCCCAGGACTGGTTCTGCACCAGCTGGAGCACCGCCGTCAGGGCCACCGCTCCGACGGTCATCGGGACGGCCCGCAGGCGCCGCTTCAGCAGCGGCTCGCGCACGGTGGCGTACAGCAGCCCCCATTCGGCGCGGGCCCAGCGGGCGAGTGCGCTCATCCGTGCGTCTCCCGGTGTCTTCGGTGCAGCCACTTCGGCGGCCCCGGCGCCTCCAGGAACCCCTCCGCGCGCGCCGCCGCGAGGCCGATGCGCAGCAGGTCCGCGCTCTTCTCGAAGAGCAGGAACCGCGGTTCCCAGATGGGCCGGTACTTGGCGTTCGCGCGGTACAGCGACTCGATCTGCCACCAGCGGGAGAACAGCCCGAGCAGTGACCGCCACAGCCTCAGCACCGGTCCCGCGCCAAGACGCGCCCCCCTTTCGAAGACGGAGCGGAACACCGCGAAGTTGAGCGAGACCTGGGTGACCTCGATCTGCCGGGCCCGGCGCAGCAGGTCGAGCACCATGAACTCCATGAGCCCGTTGCCGGCGTGCCGGTCGCGGCGCATCACGTCCAGGGACAGCCCGTGCGGCCCCCAGGGCACGAACGACAGCAGGGCCCTGAGCTCGCCGCGGTCGTCATGGCACTCCAGCATCACGCACCGCCCGTCCCGCGGGTCGCCGAGCCGGCCAAGGGCCATGCTGAAGCCGCGCTCGGTGGGGCCGTCCCGCCAGTCGTCCGCCCGGTCGACCAGGTACGCCATCTCGTGTGCGGGGATGTCCTCGTGCCGCCGGACGCGCACGGTGTACCCGGCGCGCGCGACCCGGTTGTAGGCCTGCCGCACGGTCCGCATGGCCCGCCCCTCCAGGGTGAAGCCGTCCACCTCGACCACGGCCTCGTCGCCCAGTTCCAGGGCGTCCAGGCCGTGCCGCGCGTACACCGTGCCGGCCTCCTCGCTCGCGCCCATCACGGCGGGGATCCAGCCGTGCGCCCGCGCCTCGGCCAGCCATCCCTCGATGGCGCCGGGCCAGGCCTCCGGGTCGCCGAGCGGGTCCCCGGAGGCCAGGGACACCCCGCCCAGGACGCGGTAGGCGACGGCGGCCTTTCCGGTCGGCGACCAGATCACGCTCTTGTCCCGGCGCAGCGCGAAGTAGCCGAGCGAGTCGCGCTCGCCGTGTCGGGTCAGCAGCTCCCGCAGCCGTCCCTCGTCGTCGGCGGTGAGCGGGTCGACGGCGCGGCGGGAGCGGAAGGCGGCGTACAGGACGGCGAGGACCAGGGCCGTGGACAGGACGTTGATCGACACGTTCACCCAGCTCGGGGTGTCGATGCCGGGGAAACGGGATGCGGAGGCGTCGACCGAGACGAGCCGCAGCGTGCCGTAGCGCCAGCGCTCCGGGTACGTCGAACGGGCCGCGTCCGGGGCCTGGTTGGTGACCGTCACCAGCAGCGTGGCGAGCAGCGAGGAGACCAGCAGCCCGCCGAGGCCGACGGCGGCGGCGAGCCGCGGGTTGGCGCGGTCGCCCTTGGCGTAGAACTCGCGGCGGCCGAGCAGCAGCGCGGCGACGAAGGCGGCGGTGAGGACCAGGGAGATCCAGTTCTGCGCGAAGTGGCGGATCTCCGGGAAGGTCATGGTGAACGCGAACAGCGCGAGGAACGGCCCGGACAGCGCCATGTTCAGGATCCAGGCGGCCCGTTTGCGCCGCCGCATGGTGATGGCCAGGAAGGCGGCGAACACGCCGGAGGCGAAGCCGGCGGTCAGCAGGTACGGCGTGAAGAGGTCCTCACGGTTGTGCCGCCGCACGTCCTGCTCCAGGGAGACCCAGACCGCGCTGAGGAAGTTGACGAACGCGACTGCCCGCAGGTACCAGACGGCGGACGCGGCGGCCCGCCGCGAGACCCCGCCGCCCGGCCGCCCCGCCTCGGCCACGCGAACCGGGGCCCGCTCCCCACGCACGGCAATTCGGGCATCTCCCATGAACAGTGATCATATGGGCGCTACCTCGACGGGTGTCCCTTTTCACCCGCCGTCCGTGCGCGACGCTGCCGGCGCCGGGGTCGGACGGCCTGCGGGGTCCGCCCGGCCTTTTGCGAGTGACCGCCGTGTTCCCGGGCGGGGCCGGAGTGCGGCTGCGCCGGGGTCGGCGGGTGGCTGGGGCGTGTGGACGGGCTGTGCCGGGGCGATGTTGCCCTGGGGCCGGCGGGTGAACGCGGGCGCGGCCGGGTGAGGCCGGTGGGCGTCCCCTCGCCGGGCCGGGCGGTGCCGGTAGGCCGGGCGGTGCCAGTGGGTACCGCCGCGTTCGCCGTGGCGTGCGGGCGTGCGGGCGGCGGGACGCATACATGGCCTCGGCGCCCGCGCAGTAGTACACGCGGTCCCGCGCGCCGCACGTGTCGACACGCCGCACGGCGGCCAGCTGGGCCAGGGTGGCCGGGCGGGGGCGAGGGTGCGGCTGCCGGGCCGGGCCCGGCCTCGGGCGGCTCGTGTGGGGGACGGCCGGTGCTGGGCCGGGCCGCGCGGCTCGTGTGGGGCGGCCGGTGCCCGGCCGGGTCCGTGCGGCTCGTGTGGGGCCGCCGGTGCCCGGCCGGGCCCGGGTGGCTACTTCTCGGCTGCCTTCTCCTCGGCCGTCCCGTCTTCGGGCGCCTCTTCCCCGGCCGGCCTCTCCGTGGCCGTTTGGTCCCCGGTCGTCCGGCCCTTGGTCGCGTCGTCCTCGGTCGCTTCGGGCTCCGGGGCGTCCGGGGTCTCCGGGCGCTCGGGCAGCTCCGCGGCCAGTGCGGCGGCGCTCTGGACCAGGGGCAGCGCCAGCAGGGCCCCCGCCCCCTCGCCGACCCGGACACCGTGGTCCACGAGCGGCTCCAGCGCCATCCGGTCCAGGGCCTTGGCCTGGCCCGGCTCGCCGCTGTGGTGACCGGCCAGCCACCAGTCCGGCGCCCGGAACGCCACCCGCTGTCCCACCAGCGCGCACGCAGCCGACACCACGCCGTCCAGGATCACCGGCAGCTTCCGCACCGCGCACTGCAACAGGAAACCCGTCATCGCGGCGAGGTCGGCCCCGCCCACCGTGGCCAGCAGCTGCAACTGGTCCCCGAGGACGGGCCGGGCCCGGCGCAGCGCGTCCCGGATCGCCGCGCACTTGCGCATCCACGCCAGGTCGTCGATCGGCTCGCCGCCGCGCCCCGTCACCACCGACGCGTCCGTCCCGCACAGCGCGGCGATCAGCACGGCGGCCGGCGTGGTCCCGCCGACGCTGATGTCGCCCAGCACCACCAGGTCCGTACCGGAGTCGGCCTCCTCGTCGGCCACCGCCACGCCGGCCCTGAAGGCGGCCTCCGCCTCCTCGAGGGTCAGCGCGTCCTCGATGTCGACGCGCCCGCTGCCGCGCCGCACCCGGTGCCGCACGACGTCCCCGGGCAGCGACTCGGGCGCGCAGTCCAGCGCCATGTCGACCACCCGTACCGGCACGCCGAGCCGCCGGGCCAGCACGGACACCGGCCGGCCGCCCTCCAGCACCGCCCGTACCAGCTGCTCGGCGCTGCCCGCGGGGCGCACCGACACACCCAGTTCCGCGACCCCGTGGTCGCCGGCGAACAGCACCGCCTTCGGCCGTTCGACCGGCCGCACCGGTACGGCGGACTGGGCCGCGGCCAGCCACTCACCCAGGTCGTCCAGGCGGCCCAGCACACCGGGCGGCACGACCTGACGCTCCCGGCGCACCTCGGCGTCACGGCGCAGTCCGCCGTCCGGGCGCTCGATCAGATCGGTGAAGTCGTCGAGATTCAGCGCGCTCATTCGCCGAACAGTACCGGCCCCGATCCCAGCGGGCCGCGCCACATCGCCACCACACCCGTACGGCGTCTTTCCGGCCAAGATCCGGATCCCATACGTTCCCTTTGCAGTGACTTGTTCTCGCAGTGACCATCGGGAGCCGCCCATGCCGCCCCTGCCGTACGCTCCGGGGTTCTACGACCCCCGCCGCCTCGCGTACGCCGCCGAACTCGCCCAGGGCACCGGTCGTTTCCAGGAGCCGCCCCGCGCCGACTGCCCGTGGTGCGGCTCCGGCCGGCTGCGCACCCGGCTGCGCGCGCCGGACCTGCTCCAGCACAAGCCGGGCACGTTCGCGGTCGACGAGTGCCTGGACTGCGGCCACGCCTTCCAGAACCCCCGGCTCACGGCGGCCGGACTCGCCTTCTACCACCGGGACTTCGACGAGGACGCCCCGGGAGGCCTCGCGGACCCCGCGTTCGCGGCCCGCCGCGCCCGCCGCCGGCACCGGTCCGACGCGCGCCGGATGAGCACCGTGGGGGAGCCGGAGAGCTGGCTGGACGTCGGCACGGGCCACGGCCACTTCCCCGGGGCGGCGCAGGAGGTGTTCCCCTACACCGCCTTCGACGGCCTGGACCCCACCCAGCGCGTGGAGCGGGCCCGTGAGCAGGGGCGGGTCGAGGAGGCCCACGTCGGGCACCTGGCCGACCCGCACATCGCCGAGCGGCTGCGAGCGCGCTACGACGTGGTCAGCATCTTCCACCACCTGGCCCATGTGCCGGACCCCCGCGCGGAGTTGCGGGGCGCCCTCACCGCGCTGCGCCCCGGCGGGCACCTGCTGATCGAACTGCCCGACCCGCAGTGCGTGCCCGCCCGGCTGCTGGGCAGATGGTGGCTGCCGCACGGCCAGCCGCGCCATCTGCACCTGCTGCCGCCGGCCAACCTCCGCGCGGAACTGGAGTCCCAGGGCTGCACCGTCCTCGTCACCGACCGCCGCGCCCCGCACACGCCGAACGACCTGGCGGCGGCCACCGCCCTGGTCCTCGCCCATGTGCTGCCCGCCGCCGACGCCCCCTGGCACGACGATCCGCCGACCGGCCTCCAGCACACCCTGCGCACGGCCCTGACCGCCCTCGCCGCCCCCCTGGTGGACGCGGCGGCACTCCTGGACCTCCTCCTCTCGCCCCTCCTCCGCCACATCCCCGGCCTCTCCAACACCTACCGGGTCGTCGCCCGAGGTCCCCTGCCCTGAGCCGCACGGCACGGCACCCGCGACCGGCCTCGGCCGCGGCGCACGGCGGCGTACGGCGGCGCACCCGGACGGTGCCGGACCCGCACGCCTCCACCCGGTCAGCCGCGCAGCACCAGCGCCTGACCGGCCACCACCAGCAGGACCTGTTCGCACTCCGCGGCGAACGCGGCGTTCAGACGGCCGAGTTCGTCCCGGTAGCGGCGGCCTGAGGCGGTGGCGGGGACGATGCCCGAGCCGACCTCGTTGGAGACCGCCACCACGGTGCGCCGGGTGGCGCGCAGGGCCTCGGTCAGGGCCGTCACCCGTTCGCGCAGGGCGCGTTCGCCGCCGCCCGCCCACTCGGCGTCGTCCCAGGCGCGCACGGAGTCCATCGCGTCCGTCAGCCACAGCGACAGGCAGTCGACGAGCAGCGGCGGGCCGTCCTGCGCCAGCAACGGCACCAGGTCGCACGTCTCGGTCGTGCGCCACGAGCCCGGCCGCCGCTCCCGGTGCGCGGCCACCCGGGCCGCCCACTCGGTGTCCCCGCCGCGGGTGCCGCCGGTGGCCACGTACAGCACGCCGGGGAACGCCTCCAGGCGCCGCTCGGCCTCCACCGACTTGCCCGACCGTGCCCCGCCGAGCACGAGCGTGCGCCGGGGCACGGTCGGTACATCCGGTTCAGCTGGTTCATTCACGTATGCCCCGACCGTCAGTGTCGTACCGTCCGGCACGGCCCGCGCCCCCGCGGCCGCGAGCCGCCGGCGCAGCTCCGGACCCGGGGGCACGTCGTGGTCGAGGTGGACCGCGACGACGTCCGTGGCCGGCCCCACCGCCCCGACCGCCCGCAGCCTGGCCAGCGCGTCGGGTCGCCCCACCACGTCCGACAGGACCACGTCGTACGTCCGCGCGGAACCCTCCTCCAGACCGGCCGGCGCGCCGCCCGGCGGCAGGTACAGCAGCCGCTGCCCGTCCGGGCCGGTCACCGCGTACCCGGTGCCGGGGGCGTCCAGCGCCACCGCCCGCACCCGGTGCCCCGTCGACAGCGTCATCTCCCGCCCGTCCGGCACCCGCCCCGGCTGCGGCAGCCCGGCCGGCACCTCGACCGCGGGACCGTCGTGCGGGTGCGACAGCAGCACGTGCCCCACGCCGCCCAGCGACTGCCCCGCCCGCGCCGCCGCGAACGCCGCGCCGGGGGTCAGGTCCAGCAGCAGCGCCCCGTCCACGAGCAGCGCGGTCGCCGCCCGCGCGTCCGCGCCGAACGCGGTCGCGCAGGCCGCGCAGGGACAGTCGGGGCGGGGCAGTCCCGCGGGGGCACCGGTGCCGAGCAGAGTCACGTCCACGGACCCGATTTTCGCCTGCCGCCGCGGGACCCGCGCATCCGGCCGGGGTCTGTCCGGCGGATCGGGGAGCGGAACACCGCCACCCGCGCCCGGGGCATGATCCACCACACGGGCGGGAAGGTCACGAGAGGCCCTAGGCTGCGGGCGGGAGGCCGGACAGGATCCGGCCCGCGCTGTGCAGTGTGCTCATACCAGGGAGGCGTACATGGCGGCATGGACGTGGCGGTTCGAGACGACCGACGGGACGGAGGTCCAGCCCGCGGTGCAGCCCGAGGAGTTCACCACGCAGGGCGACGCCGAGTCCTGGATCGGCGAGAACTGGAAGGACCTGCTCGACGGCGGCGCGGACCAGGTGCGGCTGTTCGAGGACGCCAAGGAGATCTACGGCCCGATGAGCCTGCACGGGGACGAGGCCCCGGCGTAGGGCCTGTTGCGAGGGCCCCGGCGTAGGGCCTGTTGCGCGGCAGGTCCTGGGCGGACCGGGCGGCATTCGGTGGCCGCCCGCCCCCGGCTCACTGCTCGCCCAGCGTCACGTCCACCGTCTTCTCGCTGCCGTCACGCGAGTACGTCACCGTCGTCCGCTGTCCCGGCCGGTCGGCGGCGAGGACCTCCGACAGCGAGGTGATCGTGGTGATGTCCTTGCCGCCCACCTTGGTGATGATGTCCCCGGGCCGGATCCCCGCCCGCGCCGCGGCCCCGCCGTCCTTCACGACCACCACCGCGACCCCGGCGGGCTCGTAGTCCGGGCCGACGACGGTGCGCCCGGTGATGCCGAGCGCGGCCCGGCCGGAGTTCACGACCCTGCCGTACCGCACGATCTGGCCGGCGATCGTCTTCACCGTCGACGCCGGGATCGCGAAGCCGATGCCCGGCGCGGCGCTGCCGCCGAGCTGGGGGTCGGCCGCGGCGAGTGTCGGGATGCCGATGACCTGGCCGTTCAGGTTCACCAGCGCGCCCCCGCTGTTGCCCGGGTTGATCGCGGCCGACGTCTGCACCATCCCGGCGATCGTGGCCCCCGTGCCGCCGCCCTCCTGCCCCTCGCTGACGGTGCGTCCGGTCGCCGACACGATCCCCTGGGTCACGCTGGACGACAGCCCCAGCGGCGAGCCCATGGCCAGGACGATCTGCCCGACCTCCACCTTCCCCGATTCGCCGAAGGTGGCCGCCTTCAGCCCGTGCGGCACCTTGTCCAGCTTGACCACGGCGAGGTCCTGGTCCGGGTAGGAGGAGACCAGCGTGGCGGTGAGCGACGCCTCGCTGTTCGCCGTGGTCACCTGGAACCTCTTCCCGGTCCCGACGACGTGCGCGTTGGTGACGACGTGCCCCTTGTCGTCGTACACGACCCCGGACCCCAGCTGGTCGCCGGACTGGATCTGCACGACCGACGGCAGAGCCTCCTTGATCACCCGCATGAAGGCGGTCTGAAGATCGTTCGCCGAGGTCGCGGCGGCCGGCTGCCGGGCCCCGGCCGGGTCCGGCGACCCGGGGGCCGTCGCCTGCGGGTCGGCCGCGCCGTCGCACCCGGACAGCAGCGCGGCGCAGCAGAGGAGGGCGGCGAGCAGGGCGATCGGCCGCGGACCGCGGGCGAGGGCACGCGCGGGGAAGACATCCATGCCCCGAGTCTCGCCGCACGCCCCACGCCCGGCTCCCGGTACTCACCCGAACGAGCGGCACCAGCCGACCGCCTGCGGCGGGCGTGGCGTGGGGGCGGCTGGTTGCGAACCATGCTCCGCACGGGCTCGGCCCGGTGGCCGGCAGCGCACCCCGGACAGGTGCGGCCCCGCTTGTCGGACTGCGTGCCCCGCGGAGGGCGGCCGGTGGTCAGCGGGGCCCCGGTCGGATGACGGCTGCTCTTCAGCGGCGCACCCGCACAGGGTGCGTGCCGCGTCCGCCGCATGGCTGCGGCCGGTCTTCAGAAGGGCACCGCGCGCGGCGGGCGCGGCCGGTGGTCGGCCACGCACCCTGCACGGGTGCGGCCGGTCCCCGTGCCCGCCCCGCACGGGTGCGACGGTGGTCCGTCGCGCACCCCGCACGGGTGCGGTCCGTATCGTGACGCGGCGTCAGCCGCGTACGCCGCACAGGTGCAGCAGTGCCGCCACCGCGCGGTAGGGGTCCGTCCGGCCGGCGCGTTCCTCGGCCGCCAGCAGTGTTTCCAGTGTCTCGGTGTCGGACGGGGGCTCCGCGTCGTCCGCCGCCGTGTCCGTGAAGACCCGTACCCCGTACCAGGTCCGCAGCGGCGCCCCGATCCCGGCGAGGGTCGCCGTCAGGTTCCCGAGGCGGTCCGCCCGTACGTCCAGCCCCAGCCGGTTGCGGTACGCCGTCGTGTCGAACGCGGCCAGCGTCGTCGGCCACTCGCCGGACAGCCCCGGGCGCAGCGCCAGCGCGTCGCCGTTGCGCACCAGCAGCGACAGCAGGCCGCCCGGCGCGAGCATCCGCGCCAGCCCCGCGAGCAGCGGGTCCGGCTCCTCGACGTACATCAGCACCCCGTGGCACAGCACCACGTCGAAACTGCCCGGCAGGAAGTGCACGCCGGTGTCCTGGCCGTCGCCCTCGACGATCCGCACCCGCGCCCGGATGCCCTCCGGCTCGGCGGCCAGCGCGGCGCGGGCCACCGAGATCATCGTCTGCTCCCGTTCGATGCCGGTGACCTGGTGCCCGGCCCGGGCCAGCCGCAGTGCCTGGGTGCCCTGGCCCATTCCCACGTCGAGCACCCGCAGCCGCTGCCCGACCGGGAACCGCCCGGCTATCTGCTCGTCGAGCTGCCGGGCCACCAGTTGCTGTCGTACGACGTCACGCAGCCCACCCAGTTTGTGCAGCCAGGCGTCCGCCGCACCCTCGGAGAAAGCGGTCGCGCTCAGGGCCGCTCCCCGCGCTTGACCTGCGGCTTGGGCAGCCGGAGCCGGCGCATCTGGAGGGAGCGCATCAGGGCGTAGGCGACCGCGCCCCGCTTGCTCTGGTCCGGGAAGCGCTCGTTCAGGCGCTTCTTCAGCCGGAAACCGCTGAGCGCCGAGTCCAGCACGATCAGGACGATCACCACGAGCCACAGCAGCAGCGCGATGTTCTGCAGCGCGGGCACCCGGATCATGCTCAGGACCAGGATGACCACGGCCATCGGCAGGAAGAACTCCGCGATGTTGAACCGCGAGTCGATGAAGTCGCGCGCGAACCGGCGCACCGGGCCCTTGTCGCGGGCCGGCAGATAGCGCTCGTCGCCGCTCGCCAGGGCCTGGCGCTGCCGCTCCAACTGGACTCGGCGCTCCTCGCGCTGCCGCTTCGCGGCGTCCTTGCGCGTCATCGACGTGTTGGCGACGCTGCGGCGCTGGGAACGCGCCTCACTCCGCTTGGGGGTGGGGCGCCCCTTGGGGGCCTGCGGGTCGCGGGTCTGCTTGGAGACGCTCACCGGTGCCTTGTCGGCGACCGGGGCCTTCTCATCCTTGGCACGGCTACGGAACACAAAACCCAAGGGTAAGGGCTTGACCCGCATGGACCCCAGCCCCGCGGGGAACGATCCGGCAACACCGATCGTCTGTACGGGGACAGAGGGGACGTCTTGCGACCGTCGTCGCCCGGTGATCAGGGGGGCGCATCCTCCCTGCGCCGGAGCGGAAGCGGACGCAGTCGTCCTCGGGGATGACCGTATCCGCTCCCGAACAGTGCGGTAATGGTCACAGGGCCCGTACTGTGGGTTCTGTCGCAGAGCTGTGAGCTGGAGTCCGTCAGAAGGGGGCGCGCGAAGCCCATGAGCGGTGTCATGAAGCGTATGGGGATGATCTTCCGCGCGAAGGCGAACAAGGCCCTTGACCGGGCCGAGGACCCGCGCGAGACCCTCGATTACTCGTACCAGAAGCAGTTGGAGCTGCTGCAGAAGGTGCGGCGCGGTGTCGCGGACGTGGCGACCAGCCGCAAGCGCCTGGAGCTCCAGCTGAACCAGTTGCAGCAGCAGTCCGGGAAGCTGGAGGACCAGGGCCGCAAGGCGCTCGCGCTGGGCCGCGAGGACCTGGCCCGCGAGGCGCTCTCCCGTCGTGCCGCGCTCCAGCAGCAGGTCACGGACCTGCAGACGCAGCACGCCACGCTCCAGGGCGAGGAGGAGAAGCTCACCCTGGCGGCCCAGCGCCTCCAGGCCAAGGTCGACGCCTTCCGTACGAAGAAGGAGACGATCAAGGCGACCTACACGGCGGCCCAGGCGCAGACCCGGATCGGCGAGGCGTTCTCCGGCATCTCCGAGGAGATGGGCGACGTCGGCCTGGCCATCCAGCGGGCCGAGGACAAGACCGCGCAGCTCCAGGCCCGGGCCGGCGCGATCGACGAGCTGCTCGCCTCCGGTGCCCTGGACGACCCCTCCGGTCTGGCCAAGGACGACATCCAGACCGAGCTGGACCGGCTCTCCGGTGGTACGGATGTAGAGCTGGAGCTCCAGCGCATGAAGGCGGAGCTGGCCGGAGGCTCGTCCGCGGACCGGCAGGCGATCGAAGGCGGCGCGGGCGAGGGCCGGCCCCAGCAGCAGCCGCAGGACACCCCCCGCTTCGACAAGCAGTGAGCCGCGTCGAGGCACGCCGCGTCACCGACAGCCGGGGCCACGCCAAGGAGGGCGACATGATCGTACGGATCATGGGAGAGGGACAGGTGAGGCTGGCCGACGGCCACCTCGCCGACCTCAACAAACTGGACGACGAACTCCTGGTCGAGATGGAGAAGGGCGACGGTCCCGGCTTCCGTCGCACCCTCGCGGCCCTGCTGTCCAGGGTCCGCGAACTGGGCGAGCCCGTGCCGGACGACTCCCTGGAGCCGTCCGACCTGATCCTCCCCGCCGCGGACGCCACCCTGGAGCAGGTCCGGGACCTGCTGAGCGACGACGGCCTCATCCCCGGGTGATTCCCGGGTGTGGCCCGTGAGGCCCGGGTGCGGTCCGCGAGCCCTGTGCTCGTGATGCCCGTGAGGACGGACCGCCTGTCCGGGGGAGTACGGCAGCTCCCGGACAGGAGCCGCGCCAGGGCCCGTACCGGCGTGGGACGCCGCCGTCCCCGTACGGCGGGCCACCCCGTACCGTAGACAGGCGTGACCACCCTCGACCGCGCCCGATGCCGGCTGAAGGCGCACCCCTTCGCGCTGGACGCGGCCCTCGCGGCCTGCGTCCTCGTGTGCATGGTGGTCGGCTCCTTCGTGGGCCCGCGCGGCGACCACGCCGTCAGCTGGGGGGTGCGCCGGCCCGAGCTGCTCAGCCTGGTCCTCATGGTCCTCGGCGCCGCCGCCCTCGTCCTCCGCCGCCGCGCCCCCCGCACCGTCCTCGCCCTCACCGGCACCATGTCGGTCGTCGAGTTCGTCACCGGGGACCCCCGCGCCCCCGTCGCCATGTCCGCCGTGGTCGCCCTCTTCACCGTCGCGGCCGTCACCGACCGCCTCACCACCCTGCGTCTGGGCCTGACCGCCATGACCGTGCTGACCGGCGCCGCCATGCTCGCCGGGCCGATGCCCTGGTACGCGCAGGAGAACCTGGCGATCTTCGCCTGGACCGGCATGGCCGCCGCCGGCGGGGACGCCGTTCGCAGCCGACGCGCCTTCGTGCACGCCATCAGGGAGCGGGCCGAGCGCGCCGAGCGCACCCGTGAGGAGGAGGCCCGCCGCCGGGTCGCCGAGGAACGCCTGCGCATCGCCCGCGACCTGCACGACGTCGTCGCCCACCACATCGCCCTGGTCAACGTGCAGGCCGGGGTGGCCGCCCACGTCATGGACAAGCGGCCCGACCAGGCCAAGGAGGCCCTCGGCCACGTCCGGGAGGCCAGCCGCTCCGCGCTCGACGAACTGCGCGCCACCGTGGGCCTGCTCCGGCAGTCCGGCGACCCGGAGGCCCCCACGGAACCGGCCCCCGGCCTGGACCGCCTCGACGAGCTCGTCGGCACCTTCCGCAGCGCCGGACTGCACGTCGAGGTCGCCCGCGCCGACCACGGCACCATCCTCCAGGCCGCCGTCGGCCTGGCCGCGTTCCGGGTCGTCCAGGAAGCCCTCACCAATGTGCAGAAACACGCAGGCACCCGGGCGAAGGCCGAGGTCAGCGTCGTACGCGTCGGACCGCACATCGAGATCACGGTCCTGGACGACGGGGCCGGCGAGACCGCGGGACCGCAGACGGGCGGCGGACACGGACTGCTGGGCATGCGCGAGCGGGTCACCGCCCTGGCCGGCACCCTCACCACCGGCCCCCGCTACGGCGGCGGCTTCCGCGTCCATGCGATCCTGCCGGTCGAGACCCGCACGCGTGCCCCGGGGGACCCCGTATGACGATCCGTGTCCTGCTCGCCGACGACCAGGCACTCCTGCGCAGCGCCTTCCGGGTGCTCGTCGACTCCGAGCCGGACATGGAGGTGGTGGGGGAGGCGTCCGACGGCGCGGAGGCGGTACGGCTCGCCAAGGAGCGGCGGGCCGACGTGGTGCTGATGGACATCCGCATGCCCGGCACCGACGGCCTCGCGGCCACCCGCATGATCAGCGCCGACCCCTCCCTCGCCCAGGTGCACGTGGTCATCCTGACCACCTTCGAGGTGGACGACTACGTGGTGCGGTCGCTGCGCGCGGGCGCCTGCGGCTTCCTCGGCAAGGGCAGCGAACCCGAGGAACTGCTGAGCGCCATCCGGGTCGCGGCGCAGGGAGAGGCGCTGCTGTCCCCGGTGGCCACCAAGGGCCTGATCGCCCGCTTCCTCGCGCAGGGCGACGCGGCGGACGACGGCCGCGACCCGGCCCGCCCCACCCGGCTGGACGCGCTGACCGTGCGGGAGCGCGAGGTGCTCGTCCAGGTCGCCGGCGGACACTCCAACGACGAGATCGCCGAACGCCTGGAGGTCAGCCCGCTGACCGTGAAGACCCACGTCAACCGGGCCATGGCCAAGCTGGGCGCCCGCGACCGGGCTCAGCTCGTCGTCATCGCCTACGAGTCCGGACTCGTGCGTCCCCGGGCGGAGTGAGCGCGGCCCGCGCGGTCGCATGCCCCGGTACGTCGCGGGGCGTAGCGCCCTCGGTACGGGCGTACTGCGCCCGGAGTAGACGCCGCGCGCGGAAATGGACCAGGGGGCTACGGATCGCCGTCCGCCCGTGCCCGAAGGTGTAGGGGTGGCGCCTGCTGTGCGCCCGTGCCGCTTCGCCGTTCACAGAATCGAGACCCTCACCCATGTCCTGGCTGTCCAGATTCAGCCTCGCGCAACGGGCCCTGATCGGGCTGATGTCGATCGTCGCGCTCGTCTTCGGGGCGATCGCCATACCCCAGCTCAAGCAGCAGCTGCTGCCCAGCATCGACCTCCCCATGGTGTCCGTGCTGGCGCCCTACCAGGGTGCGTCCCCGGACGTGGTGGAGAAGCAGGTCGTCGAGCCGCTCGAGAACAGCCTCAAGGCCGTCGACGGCATCACCGGCGTCACCTCCACGGCCAGTGAGGGCAACGCCATGATCATGGCGTCCTTCACGTACGGCAACAACACCAAGCAGCTCGTCGCCGACGTCCAGCAGGCCGTCAACCGGGCCCGCGCCCAGCTCCCGGGCGACGTCGAACCGCAGGTCATCGCCGGTTCCACGGACGACATGCCCACCGTGGTCCTCGCCGTCACCTCCGACAAGGACCAGCAGGCCCTGGCCGACCAGCTCGACAAGACGGTCGTGCCGGAGCTGAAGAACATCTCCGGCGTCGGCCAGGTCACCGTCAACGGCGTACGGGACCTCCAGGTCACCGTCACCCCGGACGACAAGAAGCTCGCCGCGGCCGGCCTCAGCCCCGCCGCCCTGAGCCAGGCCCTTCAGGCGGGCGGCGCCACCCTCCCGGCCGGTTCCTTCGACGAGAACGGCGCCAACCGCACCGTCCAGGTCGGCGGCGGGTTCACCTCGCTGAAGCAGATCCAGGACCTGATGGTCGCCGGCGAGGGCTCGGGTGCCGGCGCGGGCTCCGGCGCGGCCGCGGGCCCGAAGAAGCCGGTCCGGCTCGGCGACGTCGCCACCGTCAAGCAGGAGCCGGCCAAGGCCGACTCCATCACCCGCACCGACGGAAAGCCCAGCCTCTCCGTCGTCGTCACCATGGACCACGACGGCAGCGCGGTCTCCATCTCGAACGCCGTCGAGGACAAGCTGCCCGCCCTGCGCGACGCCCTCGGCTCCGGGGCGAAGATCACCGTCGTCAGCGACCAGGGCCCGGCCGTGGCCAAGGCCATCGACGGCCTGACCACCGAGGGCGCGCTCGGCCTGCTCTTCGCGGTCCTGGTCATCCTGGCCTTCCTGGCCTCGGTCCGCTCCACCCTGGTGACGGTGGTGTCGATCCCGCTCTCCATCGTCCTCGCGCTGATCGTGCTGTGGACCCGCGACCTGTCGCTGAACATGCTGACGCTGGGCGCGCTGACCATCGCCATCGGCCGGGTCGTCGACGACTCGATCGTGGTCCTGGAGAACATCAAGCGCCACCTCGGCTACGGCGAGGAGCGCCACACGGCCATCATGACCGCCGTGCGCGAGGTGGCCGGCGCGGTGACCTCCTCCACGCTCACCACGGTCGCCGTGTTCCTGCCGATCGGGCTGGTCGGCGGCATGGTGGGCGAGCTGTTCGGCCCGTTCAGCCTCACCGTCACCGCGGCCCTGCTGGCCTCGCTGCTGGTGTCGCTGACGGTCGTGCCGGTGCTGTCGTACTGGTTCCTGCGCGCGCCGAAGGGCACGCCCGCCCAGGCCGAGGAGGCACGCCGCCAGGCCGAGGAGAAGGAGGCCGCCAGCCGCCTCCAGCGCCTCTACGTCCCCGTCCTGCGCTTCGCCACCCGGCGGCGCCTGACCAGCGTGCTGATCGCGGTCGTCGTCCTGATCGCCACCTTCGGCATGACCCCGCTGCTCAAGACGAACTTCTTCAGCGCCGGCGAGGAGAAGGTCCTCAGCATCAAGCAGCAGCTGAAGCCCGGCACCAGCCTGGCGGCGACGGACACCGCGGCCCGCAAGGTCGAACATGAGCTCGCGCAGGTGGACGGCGTCAAGGACTACCAGGTGACGATCGGCTCCTCCGGCTTCATGGCGGCCTTCGGCGGCGGCACGGACACCAACCAGGCCTCGTACCAGGTGATGCTTCAGGACTCGGCGTCGTCCGACGACGTCCGCGCCGGGATCGAGGACCGTCTGCAGAAGCTGTCCGGCGTCGGTACCGTCACGGTCGCCGACGGCGGCGGCGGCTTCGGCAGCCAGGACCTGAAGGTGGTCGTCAAGGCGGGCGACGCCGACGCGCTGCGCAAGGCCTCGGAGCAGGTCCGCAAGACGGTCGCCGGCCTGGACCACGTCACCGACGTCACCAGCGACCTATCGCAGAGCGTGCCGCGCATCTCGGTGCGGGCCAACTCCAAGGCGGCGGCGGCCGGCTTCACCGACCAGAGCCTCGGCATGGCCGTCACCCAGGCGGTCAAGGGCAGCATGGTCGCCAAGGCGACCCTGGACGACACCGAGCGCAACGTCGTCATCCAGTCGGCGAAGCCGGCGACCACCCTGGACGAGCTGAAGAACCTGCGGCTCGGCCCGGTGAAGCTGGGCGACATCGCGACCGTCAAGCTGGTCGACGGCCCGGTGTCGATGACCCGCATCGACGGTCAGCGCGCCGCCACGATCACGGCCAAGCCGACCGGTGACAACACCGGTGCGGTCAGCATGGACCTCCAGTCGAAGATCAAGGACCTCAAGCTGCCCGCGGGCGCGACAGCCGAGATCGGGGGCGTCACCTCCGACCAGGACGACGCCTTCAAGAACCTCGGCCTGGCCATGCTGGCGGCGATCGCGATCGTCTTCATGCTGCTGGTGGGCACCTTCCGGTCGCTGGCGCAGCCGCTGATCCTGCTGGTGTCCATTCCGTTCGCCGCCACCGGCGCGCTCGGCCTGCTGATCGTCACCGGTACGCCGATGGGCGTCCCCGCGATGATCGGCATGCTGATGCTGATCGGCATCGTGGTGACGAACGCGATCGTGCTGATCGACCTGATCAACCAGTACCGCAGCCAGGGGTACGGGATCGTCGAGGCGGTCGTGGAAGGCGGCCGCCACCGTCTGCGCCCCATCCTCATGACGGCGCTGGCCACGATCTTCGCCCTGCTCCCGATGGCCCTGGGTGTCACCGGCGAGGGCGGTTTCATCGCCCAGCCGCTGGCCGTGGTCGTGATCGGCGGCCTGATCACCTCCACCCTGCTGACCCTGCTGCTGGTCCCGACGCTCTACGCGATGCTGGAACTCCGCAAGGAGCGCCGCGCGAAGAAGCGGGCGGCGAAGCGTGAGGTCCGCGAGGACAAGGTGCTGGAACCCGCGGGCGTGTAACGGCACATGACACAGCGAACGGCCGGGTCTCGAAGGAGACCCGGCCGTTTTCTCATGCCTTCAGCGAGCTGACGAAAGCGTCCCAGGCGGCGGCCGGGACGACGAGCACGGGGCCGTGGGGGGTCTTGCTGTCGCGGACGGGGACGGTGCCGGGGAAGCCCTCGGCGATCTCGACGCATTCGCCCCCGTTCGCATTGCTGTAGCTGCTCCGGCGCCAGCGGGCAGAGATCAGCTCAGGGCTGTGTCGCATGGCTTGTAGTCCTCCATGGCCTGTCGGATCAGCTCCGCCGAGGCGGCCGGCGAGAGGGCGTTGGCGCGGAGCACTTCGTAGTGCCGTCGCCACTTCTTCACCGAGTCCCGGTCCTCGTAGAGGTGACCGACCTCGATGCACTCTTCGTAGGCCACGGTTGAGCCGTTGGGAAGGGTCAGCAGGGTCAGGGCGCCGCCCATCAGATAGTGCCCACCAGCACTGAAGGGCATCACCTGGACCTTGCTGTCCGGAGTATCCATCTGTTCGAGCAGCCAGGCCAGTTGTTTGTACATGCTCTCCGGGCCGCCGAAAGGACGCCGGAGCACGGACTCGTCGATGATCGCCCACCGCAACGGGGGCTGGGCCGAGCGGATCCTCTCCTGGCGGGACATCCGTGCGTTGACACGCTCCTCCACCTGCTCCGGCAGCAGCTCCTCCCGAAGGCTGAGCTGGGCGTCGGCGTACTCCCGGACCTGCAACAGCCCCGGAAGGGTCTGCGCCCCGTAGTTCTCGACAACTTCCGCCTGCGCCTCGAAGTCCATGAACCGGCGGTACTGGTCCGGATGCGCCTCGCGCTTGGCCAACTCGTACAGCCCGTGGAAGTGCTTGTCCGCGCCGAACGCGGCGTCGAGCCGGTCCGGCAGGTCCGGTGGTGGCATCAACTCCGCCGTCTCGATGCGGGCCAGCGTGCTCTTGCTGGAGTTGAGGATCTCCGCGAGCTGGAGCAACGACAACGCGGCGGCCTCGCGGTGGCGGCGCTGCTCGGCGCCGAAGTAGTGGCGGGCGGAGAGGTAGGGGGTGAGCGTCTGCGGCTTGAACGTCATCGGTCTCGCCTCTTCGTCTGATCGTCCCGTTCCCCACGCTGGGACGCGGCGCTCCTGTTACAGCCCGGTGCCCCAGCGCGACGATGGCGGCACAGAAGGTAATGGCAGGAGATCCGGTGCCGCAGCGGAATGGCCGGATCCGACCGAGAGGAGCGACGGGATGATCCGCGACGGACGGGACGGTACGCCGCTGCGGTTGCTGCCGTGGACGACACCGGAGGGCGCCCCGTGCTACCTGAGCACGGACGACCCGCGCAGCCGCTTGTCCCGCCTGGCGGACGAACTGGAGGCGGATCTGCTCGACTCGGCCGAGTTCGTCCTGACCGAGGCCGGGCCGCTGCTCACCGACGAGGCGACGGGGGCAGGGGAGTTGCGCTTCACGGGCGTACAACTCGCCGCGGCCCTGGCGGACACACTGAGAATCGCGACGAGCCGGGGCGCCCGGCTACCGGCCTCGCGCCGGGAGGGTCAGGCGCCGCTGTAGAGCCGGTGCAGGTCGACGAGGATCACTTCGTCCCGGGCTGCCGCGGCCTGGAGGGCCGGGGTGAAGCCGAGGCCGCTGTAGCAGGCGGGGCGGGCGTGGGTGGTGTCGAGGCCGCGGGCGGAGAGCAGGTCCAGGATGTGACGGAGCCGGTCGAGGTGGCGTACGTCCATGACCTTGTTCCACTTCGCCTCACCGATCGACAACAGGATCCCCTGGTCCTGGCCGACCGCCCCGTGCACGACGACGTCGACCTCGTGCGAGGTACGGGCGGCCGGGTCGGGGACGCTTCCCGAGGAGACGTCGATCGGCAGTCCGCCGAAGGTCTCCGGGTCCGCGTGCCAGGAGACCCACTCCCTGCACAGTCGTTCGAAGTGGGGGCCGACGACTTGGCTGAGGAAGGTGCTCTGGGCTCGCTCCCAGACCGCGGCGGCTCCACGCCGGTGGGCGAGCAGCGTCTGGCTGGGGCGTACGACTGCGTGGTGGAAGGCGATCAGGGGTTCGGCGATGCGGTAGGCGCTGCGGTTGCCGCGGAAGGCGTCCGGTTCGGCGGTGAGCAGGCCGCAGCGTTTGAGCACCGTCAGTGGCTGCGAGATGTCCGTGGCCTTGCGGCCGACCGTGCTCGCGATGCCGCCACTCGTGTGGTTGCCGGTGGCGACCGCGGCGAGGACCGAGTGGTAGAGGGAGCGGTCGCGCACGTCGGGCTCGGCGGCGAGCAGGAACTCGGCTTCGCCGTACAGAGGCCGGGCGGGGTTGAGGACAGTACGGCACACCCAGCCGTCGAAGTCGCCGAGTGCGTCCGGAGCGTCGTCGTCGACGAACTCGCGGCGGTAGGCGGGAGTTCCGCCGACCACGGAGTGAGTGAGAACGGCGAGTCGCGGGTCCCCGATGTTCCAGAACTCCGCCGCCGCACGGTAGCCGAGCCCATGCACCACGAGGTCCAGGCCGGCTCGGCCGTACAGCGGCGAGGTGCCGGACAGTAACCCGCCCATGAACGACATGGCGCTGCCGCACAGGATCAGACGTGGGTGGCGTTCGAGGTAGCGGCCCGCGCGTACGCCGAGGGTGGCCTGGAGCCGGGAGGGGAGTGACGGGTCGTTGCGGACGAGATGGGGGAACTCGTCGATGACGACGGTCACCGGACGGTCGGCCGCCAGGTTGAACAGGAGTTCCAGTGCCTCGCCCCAGTCCTGGGGGCGGGGTGGGACGGGAGCGTCGGTGTAGCGGGCGACGGCCTCGCCCAGCAGGCGCAGCGACTCGGCGGCCGATGCTTCCAGGGCGGCGTAATAGAAGCCTCCGGTTGCCTCGGCCAGGGCGTGGAGCAGGAAACTCTTGCCCTGGCGGCGACGCCCCGAGACGACCCCGAGGCGGGGGCCTGTGCCCTCACCCGTGGCGAAGGCCGTCAGCTCGCTCCACTCCCAGTCGCGGTCGAACATGGTGGACGGCTTGGGGATGCTGCGGTGCTTGGGGCGGGCCATGCATGCCTCGCGGTTTTTAGGGATGTGTATCTAAGAAGTACATCTCTAAGAACGTCGCCGCATCCTCGAAGACACGGGTGGGACGGTTTCGTCCTCGTGCAGGCGGGCAGGGGGGTGCCCCGGTCGTCCGTGAGACGGCCGGGGCACCCTGACTGACTGCGATGTCGGGGCTACGGCAGCGCCAGCATCCGCTCCAGGGCGAGCTTGGCGTAGCCTTCCGTCTCCTTGTCCACCTGGATGCGGTTGACCAGGTTGCCCTCGGCCAGGGACTCCAGGGCCCAGACCAGGTGGGGCAGGTCGATGCGGTTCATCGTGGAGCAGAAGCAGACCGTCTTGTCGAGGAAGACGATCTCCTTGTCCTCGGAGGCGTAACGGTTCGCCAGCCGGCGCACCAGGTTCAGCTCCGTGCCGATGGCCCACTTGGAGCCGGCCGGGGCGGCCTCCAGGGTCTTGATGATGTGCTCCGTCGAGCCGACGTGGTCCGCCGCGGCGACCACCTCGTGCTTGCACTCCGGGTGGACCAGGACGTTCACCCCCGGGATGCGCTCGCGGACGTCGTTCACCGAGTCCAGGCTGAAGCGGCCGTGCACCGAGCAGTGGCCGCGCCACAGGATCATCTTCGCCGCCCGCAGCTCGTCGGCGGTCAGGCCGCCGTTCGGCTTGTGCGGGTTGTAGACGACGCAGTCGTCGAGCGACATGCCCATGTCCCGCACCGCCGTGTTCCGGCCCAGGTGCTGGTCGGGCAGGAACAGGACCTTCTCGCCCTTCTCGAAGGCCCACTCCAGCGCCCGCTCGGCGTTCGACGACGTGCAGATGGTGCCGCCGTGCTTGCCCGTGAAGGCCTTGATGTCGGCGGAGGAGTTCATGTACGACACCGGGACGACCTGGTCGGCGATGCCGGCCTCGGTGAGCACGTCCCAGCACTCGGCGACCTGCTCGGCCGTGGCCATGTCGGCCATGGAGCAGCCGGCCGCCAGGTCCGGCAGGACCACCTTCTGCTCGTCGGACGTGAGGATGTCCGCGGACTCCGCCATGAAGTGCACACCGCAGAACACGATGTACTCGGCTTCCGGGCGAGCGGCCGCGTCCCGGGCCAGCTTGAAGGAGTCGCCCGTGACGTCGGCGAACTGGATGACCTCGTCGCGCTGGTAGTGGTGGCCGAGCACGAAGACCTTGTCTCCGAGCTTCTCCTTGGCCACCCGGGCGCGCTCCACCAGGTCCGGGTCGGACGCGGCGGGCAGGTCGCCGGGGCACTCGACGCCGCGCTCGCTCTTCGGGTCGGCCTCGCGGCCGAGCAGCAGGAGGGCGAGCGGCGTCGGCTGGACGTCGAGGTCCTGGGGTTGGGCGGTGGTCACGACACGCACCCTTTCTACTTTTCGTCGAACTGACACTATCTATGATAGCTGGTTCACGTCACTTTGACGATGGTCATAGTGTCCATGTGACGTGAATCCCGGCATCCGGCCCGTCCGCACCGGCCCGACCCCGGTCGGTACACGAGCCCCGGTCCGGCCCAGCCCCGTCCACAGGCCGCTGTCCGGTTTCCCACCCGTGTGCGAGCATGAAGTGGACGAGCCTGGAGCAGAGAAAAGGCACACGCCCGGCCCGGAATGATTCCGCGGCCTTGCCGGTTGCACTCGTCGGCAAGCAGTCTCCGTACAACCCGGGAGAGATGTAGATGTCCGTATCGGACGAGACCACCACCGTCACCGACGGCATCATCCTGACCGACGCCGCCGCGTCCAAGGTCAAGGCCCTGCTCGACCAGGAAGGCCGTGACGATCTCGCCCTGCGCGTCGCCGTCCAGCCCGGTGGCTGCTCCGGCCTGCGCTACCAGCTCTTCTTCGACGAGCGTTCCCTCGACGGCGACGTGGAGAAGGACTTCGGCGGGGTCAAGGTCGTCACCGACCGCATGAGCGCCCCCTACCTGGGCGGTGCCACCATCGACTTCGTGGACACCATCGAGAAGCAGGGCTTCACGATCGACAACCCGAACGCGACCGGCTCCTGCGCCTGCGGCGACTCCTTCAGCTGATCCGGGCACGGGCACGGTAGGACACAGCAGGCGGCGGCCCTCTCATGGGGCCGCCGCCTGCTGTTGTGTTCCCGCGCCCGCGGGCCTCAGCGGGCGAGCGAGGGCGACTCCGGCAGCCGTGCCCCCGGCTGCTCCAGGGGGATCTCCTGCCCGTCCGCGCCGACCACCTTCCGGTCGCCGAGGGGCCGGTCCAGGTGCAGGGTGCGGTGGTACACCTTGGCGATCAGGATGCAGACCGTGTCCGGCCGCGTGGTCTCGGTCACCGTGACCGTCACCCGTCCGGAGCTCTCCCGGGCCGAGGCCCGGTAGTCGGCGCACACCCCGCCCTCGAAGCGGACGGTCAGCTCCTCGCCCTCGGTGGCGTATCCGGTCACCTTCACGTCACGCGTGACCGGAGCGCCGTCCGAGCTCCTCGGCGCCGGGGTCGACTGCCCGGACGGCGGAGCCGACGAGGTCAGGTACTCCGGGGCGACGGCCGGATACGTCACCGTGGTGCCGGCGCCCTGCCCGGTCGGCGCCCGCACCTCGAACAGCCAGGACGGGACGAGCATCCGCTGCCCCCCGGAGGAGTGCGCGGCCAGCCCGAAGACCGCCTTGCCGATCGTGACGGCGTCCTGCGGGGCGGGGGTGCGCGCGGGGGAGGCGGAGCCCGAGGTCCCGCACGGCGCCTCCAGGCGGTCCTTGAGCGGTACGGGGCTGGCGCAGCCGCCGATGCCCATGCGGTGCTCGGTCCGCGGGGCCCCGTTCATCAGGTCCAGCGTCCTGCGCGCGCTCAGCACGGGGTAGGTGTCGCCCTTCACCGGTGCCTTCAACTGGCCGCTGCCGCCGACCACCTCGCCCTGTCGGCCGACGCTCAGGCCGGTTGTCCAGCCGTACGTGGGCAGCCCGCCGACCAGCGGATCGGCGTTGACGACCCGCTGGTCGCCCATGACCTGATCCGCGTCCACCTTGGCGTCGTCCTGTCCCAGGGCCTTGAGCACCGGGGCCGCCGCCTTCAGTGCCGCCGCCGCGCCCAACGGACGGGCGGGCGGGGCCGCCGGGTCGTGCCCGCACAGCGCGCCCTTGCAGTCGTCGGTGCCCGGCGCGTACCGGCTGAACGTCCAGGCCCCCGGCGCCGTCCGCTCGACGCGCAGGAACGGCCCGGAACCGTCCTTCCCGGACCCCACCCGCCACGCCTGGGCATCGGCCACCGGTGTACCTTTCACGCCGAGCGCCTCGGCGAGCCCGGCCACCTCGTCCCGGGTGACCTCGCCCCGCGCCCGGTAGACCGGTGCCGAGCCGGGTCCCTGGGGCAGCGGGCCGGTGGCCCGGTAGGTCGTGCCGTAGGGGTTGGGCTCACCCGGCGCGATGCCGTTCGGCGCGCCGTCACCCGTGCCGGCACCGGTGCCCGGGGTGCCGTCACCTGTGCCGGTCCCGGCGGCCGGGGCGGAGTACCCGTCGAGGACCAGCGGCCCTGGGGTGCCGTGCCCGCCGGGCACTCCCGCCCCCTGATCACGCCCATCGGGATCCGAGGCGAGCACCACCCCGCCGCCGCCCACCAGCAGCACCGCGGCGGCAACCGAGGCGACCACCACGGGCGACCGCCCCCAAGCGTGCCTCCCACCGGGGCGGCCGTCGTCATCCGGGGCTCCCGTGACATCCGGAACCGCAGGGGCCTGCGGGGTCTCCTCGGCGGTGTCCGTGGACTCGTCGTCGTGGTCGGGCCGCTCGGTGTTCACCGCATCGCTCCTTCGCCTGCACAGGTGCTGTTCGCTGCCGACCCGATCCGACCGGCCCCTGACAACGTGGTGGGTCGATGCTCGGTGGGTCGTATCCCGCATCCCCGGGTGGGGGGACAGCGATGGGACGTGGAGGGGGAGCGCGCGGTTCCCTTCCGTAAGCCGATCGGGTCCCGGCCTGTAAGCCGGCCGACTCCGGCCCGTACGTCGGCCGGGACCGGTCCGTCCGTCGGCCGGGACACGGACGGCGGAACGGAGACCCGGTCGGGTGCCGCCCGGCGGGGGATGTCCGGACCCGGTCGGGGCCCGGCGAGCGGCGACGTGGGCACCGGCCCCAGGACCGGGTAGCGTGAACTGTCAATCCCCCCTGACTCCAGGAGCATCCACGCCGTGCGCATCGCAGTCACCGGCTCCATCGCCACCGACCACCTCATGACCTTCCCCGGACGCTTCGCGGACCAGCTCGTCGCGGATCAGCTGCACACGGTCTCGCTCTCCTTCCTGGTCGACCAGCTGGACGTCCGGCGCGGCGGGGTCGGCGCCAACATCGCCTTCGGCATGGGCCAGCTCGGTACCGGGCCGGTCCTGGTGGGCGCCGCCGGACCCGACTTCGGCGAGTACCGGGCCTGGCTGGACCGGCACGGCGTCGACACCTCCTCGGTCCGTATCTCCGAGACCCTGCACACCGCCCGGTTCGTGTGCACCACCGACGCCGACCACAACCAGATCGGCTCCTTCTACACGGGCGCGATGAGCGAGGCCCGCCTCATCGAGCTCAAGACCGTCGCCGACCGTGTCGGCGGGCTCGACCTGGTCCTGATCGGTGCGGACGACCCGGAGGCGATGCTCCGGCACACCGAGGAGTGCCGCTCGCGCGCCATCCCCTTCGCGGCCGACTTCTCCCAGCAGATCGCGCGGATGAACGGCGACGAGATCCGGATACTGCTGGACGGGGCGACGTACCTGTTCTCCAACGAGTACGAGAAGGGCCTCATCGAGTCCAAGACCGGCTGGAGCGACGCCGAGATCCTCTCCCGCGTCGGCCACCGGGTCACCACCCTCGGCTCGCGCGGCGTGCGCATCGAGCGCGCCGGCGAGGACCCGGTCGAGGTCGGCTGCCCGGACGAGGAGCGCAAGGCCGACCCGACGGGCGTCGGCGACGCCTTCCGTGCCGGGTTCCTCTCCGGCCTCGCCTGGGGCGTCTCCCAGGAGCGCGCCGCCCAGGTCGGCTGCATGCTGGCCACGCTGGTGATCGAGACCGTGGGCACCCAGGAGTACCAGCTGCGCCGCGGCCACTTCATGGAGCGCTTCACCAAGGCCTACGGCGACGACGCGGCCCGCGAGGTCCGCGCCCACCTTTCCTGACGGGACGTCGGGCGAGGGCGGACGGAGGCAGACGGAGGCAGACGGAAACAGAAGGAACCGGGTGGCACCGGGTGGAACCCGGAGAAACCTAGTGCCGCGGCGGGCAACGTTTGCCCGTCAAGGAGCGGCGTCCGGTGCGTGCTCTGGGGGTCCCCCCTGCTCGAAGAGCTTGGGGGAGTGCCGGCCGGAAGTCCTCGTACTGGATGTACTCGGGCTTTCGGCCGGTGCGGCGAGAGTGCGTGCCGGGCGTCGCGACGGGGCAAACGTTGCCTGTCGCGGCACTAGGAGACCCGGCGGACGACGTAGGCCGACCCCACGTCCGCCGGCTCCTCGCCCACGTACTCCTGCCCGCGCATCTCGCACCACGCCGGAACGTCCAGCCGTGCCGCCTCGTCGTCGGACAGGACGCGGACCGTGCCGCCGACCGGTACGTCCCCGAAGACCTTGGCCAGCTCGATCACCGGGATCGGGCAGCGCCTGCCGAGGGCGTCCACGACCAGCGCGTCCTCCCGCCCGGCGGCCGGTGCCGCGCCGGCCGGAGCCCCGAGCTTCTCCCGCACCGCCGCCACCGCGCCCGGCAGGACGGCGAGGAACCGCTCGACCTCCTCCTCCGGCGTCCCGGGCGGCAGCGAGACCCGCACATTGCCCTCGCTCAGCACACCCATCGCCCTGAGGACATGGCTCGGCGTCAGCGTGCTGCTCGTGCAGGACGAACCGGAGGACACGGAGAAGCCCTCGCGGTCCAGCTCGTGCAGCAATGTCTCCCCGTCGACATAGAGACAGGAGAAGGTGACGAGCCCCGGCAGCCGGCGGGCCGGGTCGCCCACGACCTCCACGTCCGGCACCAGACGCGGCACCCGCGCCCGGATCCGCTCCGTCAACTCCCGCAGCCGTACCGCCTCCTCGGCCGCCTCCGCCCGCACCGCCCGCAGCGCGGCCGCCGCCGCCACGATCGCCGGGATGTTCTCGAAGCCCGCCGCCCGGCCCGACTCCCGCTCGTCCACCGGCCCGCGCGGCGCGAACCGCACCCCCTTGCGCACGACGAGCAGCCCGGTCCCGGACGGCCCGCCCCACTTGTGGGCGCTCGCCGTCAGCAGCGACCAGTCGCCGCCGACCGGGCCCCAGGCCAGCGACTGCGCCGCGTCCACCAGCAGCGGCACGCCCGCCGCCCGGCACGCCGCGGCCACCTCGGCGACCGGCTGCTCGGTGCCCACCTCGTGGTTGGCCGACTGAAGGCAGGCCAGCGCGGTGTCCTCCCGCAGCGCCGCCTCGTACGCGCCCACGGCCACCCGGCCTTGGCGGTCGACCGGCACCCGCGTGACCGGCCCGCCGTCCGCCTCGTGCGCCTCGGCGGAGTGGAGCACCGAAGAGTGTTCGACCGCTGACACGATCAGATGGCGTCCGACGCGCCGACGACCCGCCAGCGCTCCCGCGATCCCGCTGTGCACCGCCCGCGTCCCCGAGGAGGTGAACGCCAGCTCGTCGGCCCGGCACCCCACCGCCTCCGCGGCCGCCTCCCGGGCCGCGTCCAGCAGCAGCCGGGCCCGCCGCCCCTCCCGGTACAGACGGGCGGGATCGGCCCACCCCTCGTCGAGGGCGGCCAGCAGAGCCTGCCGGGCGACGGGATGAAGGGGAGCACTGGAAGCAGCGTCGAAGTAGGCCACACGCCAACGCTAAGCGCCCCGAAGGCGTGCGGGGAACTGCACGACAAGCCGCCCATGATCCCGCAGTCGTCACAAATGCCGCACTCCCGGCCTCGGAGGCGCCCAAACACCGTCAATTCGTGGGGTGCCGCAACCGTGTCCCACCCCTTCGGGCCGACCCGCGGCGCGTATGGCACCCTCCCCGCGACCCGCCGGATGGCGTCCAGTAGGGTTTGGTCCGCATAAACATCCAAACCCCTGCCCGACGCGGGGCCGCGACCGACCAGCGAGAAGGCCGCAGCCGAACAGCGCGGGCGAGACTCTCGGGAAGGCGCTACGTGAGTCCCAACGGCTCCGACCGCTCGCCGCGGCGCCCGATGCGGCGGAAGCTGCTGCAGGCACTGACTGCGGGCCTGGTCCTGGCGACCGCAACCGGTTGCACATACAAGGACTTTCCCCGGCTGGGTATGCCCACCCCGACCACGGAAGAGGCTCCCAGGATCCTCTCGCTGTGGCAGGGGTCCTGGGCGGCCGCGCTCGCCGTCGGCTGCCTGGTGTGGGGTCTGATCCTGTGGAGTGCTTTCTTCCACCGGCGCAGCCGCACCAAGGTAGAGGTTCCCCCGCAGACCCGGTACAACATGCCCATCGAGGCGCTGTACACGGTGGTCCCCCTCGTCATCGTCTCGGTGCTCTTCTACTTCACGGCCCGTGACGAGTCCAAGCTCATGGACATCACCTCCAAGAAGCCGGACGTCACGGTGAACGTCGTCGGCTACCAGTGGAGCTGGGCCTTCAACTACATCGAGCCCGTCGCCGGTTCGTCGGGCGACGCGAAGACCGACAAGAACCTGGCCGCGATTCCGGACCGGTTCAAGACGGACTTCCCGGCGAGCGCCGGCGGTGTCTACGACTACGGCATCCCGGGGACGCGGAACCCGCAGAACGGCAACCCCGGTCCCACCATGTGGCTGCCCAAGGGCAAGACGGTCCGCTTCATCCTCACCTCGCGGGACGTCATCCACTCCTTCTGGGTGCTGCCGTTCCTGATGAAGCAGGACGTCATCCCCGGCCACACCAACTCCTTCCAGGTGACCCCCACCATGGAGGGCACCTTCCGGGGCAAGTGCGCCGAGCTGTGCGGCCAGGACCACTCCCGGATGCTGTTCAACGTGAAGGTCGTCTCGCCCGAGCGCTACGAGCAGCACCTCAAGGACCTCGCCAAGAAGGGGCAGACCGGTTACGTTCCCGCAGGCATCGCGCAGACGAGCCACGAGAAGAACCGGGAGACGAACAACCTGTGAGCATCCTCAACGAACCTCAGGGTGCCGCGGCAGCTGAGGACTCTTACGAGAGCGAGCTGCCGGTCCGGCGCAAGCAACCGGGCAATCTCGTGGTGAAGTGGCTGACGACCACCGACCACAAGACCATCGGAACGCTGTACCTCGTCACCGCCTTCGCGTTCTTCTGCATCGGCGGCGTGATGGCGCTCCTCATGCGCGCCGAACTGGCCCGTCCCGGCATGCAGCTCATGTCGAACGAGCAGTTCAACCAGGCGTTCACGATGCACGGCACGATCATGCTGCTGATGTTCGCGACGCCGCTGTTCGCGGGCTTCGCGAACTGGATCATGCCGCTGCAGATCGGCGCCCCGGACGTCGCCTTCCCGCGGCTGAACATGTTCGCCTACTGGCTGTACCTGCTCGGCTCGCTGATCGCGGTGGGCGGCTTCCTCACCCCGCAGGGCGCGGCCGACTTCGGCTGGTTCGCCTACGCCCCGCTGTCCGACGCGGTGCACTCGCCGGGCCTCGGTGGCGACCTGTGGATCATGGGTCTGGCCCTGTCCGGTTTCGGTACGATCCTCGGCTCGGTCAACTTCATCACCACGATCATCTGCATGCGCGCGCCGGGCATGACCATGTTCCGCATGCCGATCTTCGTGTGGAACGTGCTGCTGACCGCGGTGCTGGTCCTGCTGGCCTTCCCGGTGCTGGCCGCCGCGCTGCTCGCGCTGGAGGCGGACCGCAAGTTCGGCGCCCACGTCTTCGACGCGGCCAACGGCGGTGCGCTGCTGTGGCAGCACCTGTTCTGGTTCTTCGGGCACCCCGAGGTGTACATCATCGCGCTGCCGTTCTTCGGCATCGTCAGTGAGATCATCCCGGTCTTCTCCCGGAAGCCGATGTTCGGCTACATGGGCCTGATCGGCGCGACGATCGCCATCGCCGGCCTGTCGGTGACGGTGTGGGCGCACCACATGTACGTGACCGGCGGCGTGCTCCTGCCGTTCTTCTCCTTCATGACCTTCCTGATCGCGGTCCCGACCGGTGTGAAGTTCTTCAACTGGGTCGGCACCATGTGGAAGGGCAGCCTCTCCTTCGAGACGCCGATGCTGTGGGCGACCGGCTTCCTGATCACCTTCGTCTTCGGTGGTCTGACCGGTGTGATCCTGGCGGCGCCGCCGCTGGACTTCCACATCTCGGACTCGTACTTCGTGGTGGCGCACTTCCACTACGTCGTCTTCGGCACCGTGGTGTTCGCGATGTTCGCCGGCTTCCACTTCTGGTGGCCGAAGTTCACCGGCAAGATGCTCGACGAGCGGCTCGGCAAGATCACCTTCTGGCTGCTGTTCATCGGCTTCCACGGCACCTTCCTGGTCCAGCACTGGCTGGGTGTGGAGGGCATGCCGCGCCGGTACGCCGACTACCTGGCGGCCGACGGCTTCACCGCGCTGAACACGGTGTCGACGATCTTCTCGTTCGTGCTCGGCCTGTCGATCCTGCCGTTCTTCTACAACATCTGGAAGACGGCCAAGTACGGCAAGCCGGTCGGCGTCGACGACCCGTGGGGCTACGGCCGCTCCCTGGAGTGGGCGACCTCCTGCCCGCCGCCGCGGCACAACTTCCTCACCCTGCCCCGGATTCGCAGCGAATCCCCGGCATTCGACCTGCACCACCCCGAGATCGCCGCGCTGGACCAGCTCCAGAACGCCGGTCACGCTGAGAAGGCCCTCGCTGGCGGCAAGGAGGCCGGCAAGTGAAGATCCAGGGCAAGTTGTTCATGTGGCTGAGCGCCTTCCTGCTCATCACCGCCATCGTCTACGGCGTGTGGTCGAAGGAAGCGGTCGGCGCGACGGCTCTCTTCATGGCCTTCGGCCTGAGCATCATGATCGGCTTCTACCTGGGCTTCACGGCCCGGCGGGTCGACGTGGGCGCTCAGGACGACAAGGAGGCCGATGTCGCGGACGACGCCGGCGAGTTGGGCTTCTTCAGCCCGCACAGCTGGCAGCCGCTCGGCCTGGGTATCGGTGGCGCGCTGGCCTTCCTCGGCATCGCGGTCGGCTGGTGGCTCGTGTACTTCGCGGCGCCCATCATCATGATCTCCGTCTGGGGCTGGGTCTTCGAGTACTACCGCGGTGAGAACCGCACCCAGTGACCCGCGTCGGGCATCGCTGAACACCAGGGAGTCCGGACTCTCCACCTGGAGAGTCCGGACTCCTTCTTTTGGCTCAGCAAGCCTCGCCGAAATTCCCTCGAACGGGTGATCCACCGCGCCGGAGGTGACGAAGGTCCTTAGCGTGAGGGCATGAGCACCACAGTGATTTCCCGCGGAGCGGGAGCCGCCCTGCTGGTCGCCGCCATCGGGACGAGTGCCACCGCCTGCGGCGCGGACGGCAACCCGCTGGCCGCCAACCCGTACGACGCGGCGGACCAGATCTCCTTCAGCGGCCCCCAGGAAGCCGGGAAGAAGGCCGACCCGGACAAGCCCCTGGAAGTCACGACTCAGGGCGGCGACGGACGGATCACCGACGTCACGGCCATGGACGCCACGGGGCGCTACGTCTCCGGCGAACTGGACGCCGACGGCAGCCGTTGGCACAGCACCTCACCGCTGGCCGCGGGCGCCCACTACACGATCCGGGTGAGCACCGAGGACGAGGCCGGAAGACCGGGCCGCAAGGTCCTCACGATGGACACGGACAAGCCCAAGGGCCAACAGCTCGTGAACGTCAAGTTCGGGCCGGAGGCGGGCACCTACGGCGTCGGCCAGCCCATCACGGCCGAACTCGACCAGCCCATCAAGGACAAGGCCCAGCGGGCCGTCGTCGAGCGCGCCCTCAGGGTCGACTCCCAACCCGCCGTGCAGGGCTCCTGGTACTGGGTGAGCGACAAGGAACTCCACTACCGCCCGCAGGACTACTGGCCCGCCCACGCCACCGTCGAGGTACACAGCAACCTGGAGAACATCAAGATCAGCGACCGGCTGCGGGGCGGCAAGGCCAAACCGCTGAAGATCACCACGGGTGACCGCGTCGTGGCGCTCACGGACGCCGCCAAGCACCTGATGACGGTCTACAAGAACGACGAGAAGATCAAGGAGATCCCCATCACCACCGGCAAGCCCGGTTTCGAGACCCGCAACGGGATCAAGGTGGTCCTGGCCAAGCAGTACTACGTACAGATGAAGAGCTCCACCGTCGGCATCGCCGCGGGCTCCTCGGACTCGTACGACCTGCCCGTGTACTACGCCACCCGGGTCACCTGGAGCGGTGAGTACGTCCACGCCGCCCCGTGGTCCGTCGGCTCCCAGGGATCGGCCAACGTCAGCCACGGCTGCACCGGCATGAGCACCCCCAACGCCTCCTGGTTCTTCAACACGATCCACGAGGGCGACCTGGTCCAGGTCGTCAACTCCGCCGGCCACGAGATGGAACTCTTCGACAACGGCTTCGGCGACTGGAACATGCCCTGGCAGAAGTGGGTCCAGGGCAGCGCCATCAGCTCTGGCGCCGACGGCGTCAGGGCGCAGAACAAGGCGCGGCTGACCCCGCAGAGCACGTGAGACGGGGGCGGGGCGAAGGACGGGAGCCGGGTCCGCCGGCCCCCGTCCGAGGGCCTCAGACGCCGCTCAGCGCCTTCCTGCGCAGCAGGGACGCCAGAGCGGAGGCGAACTCCACCGGCTCCACCGGATGCGTGACCGCCGCGTCCGCCCGGCTCCACGTGGCCAGCCACGCGTCCTGCGGACGCCCGATGAGCAGCAGCACCGGCGGGCAGTCGAAGACCTCGTCCTTGATCTGGCGGCACATCCCCATGCCGCCCATGGGCACGGCCTCGCCGTCCAGCACACAGACGTCGATGCCGCCCCGGTCCAGCTCCTTGAGGACCGCGGCGGGCGTGGCGCACTCCAGGAACTCCACCACGGGGGCGTCCGGAGCCGGCCGCCGGCCGCAGGCCAGCCGCACCTGCTCGCGGGTGTTGGCGTCGTCGCTGTAGACCAGCACCGTGGCGGTCGCCTGCATTGTTCCTCCGCGTCGTTGGTCGGGGAAACCCCGTCGGGAACTGTCGGGAACTTCCGGGTACCGATGGCGCGGATGCTACCCCCTTCAACTCGTGGTAGACACCGGTTTGGAACGGCCCTTCGAGGGGCCGTTCGGGCAGGGCACACCCCTCGGACACTCCGAACGGCACCCCCCGGGGTGAGGGCGGGATAAGCGACCGACATAATGTCGGCGTGGCGACAGCAACGACAGTAGAAACCGGGCACGCGCACCCGTCGGTCAACCGACCGAACCTCACCAGCGTCGGAACCATCATTTGGCTGAGTTCCGAGCTGATGTTCTTCGCGGCCCTCTTCGCGATGTACTTCACCCTGCGCTCGGTGACGGGTCCGGCGCACTGGAAGGAGATGGCGGGCGCTCTCAACGTCCCCTTCTCGTCGGTGAACACCACGATCCTGGTGCTCTCCTCACTCACCTGCCAGCTCGGCGTTTTCGCCGCCGAGCGCGGTGACGTGAAGAAGCTCCGGGGCTGGTTCATCGTCACCTTCATCATGGGTGCGATCTTCATCGGCGGTCAGATCTTCGAGTACACCGAGCTGGTGAAGCACGAGGGCATCTCCCTGTCCTCCGACCCGTACGGCTCGGTGTTCTACCTGACCACCGGCTTCCACGGGCTGCATGTGACGGGCGGTCTCATCGCCTTCCTGCTGGTCCTCGGCCGTACCTACGCGGCCAAGAGGTTCACCCACGAGCAGGCGACCGCGGCCATCGTTGTGTCCTACTACTGGCACTTCGTCGATGTCGTCTGGATCGGACTCTTCGCCACGATCTACCTGATCAAGTAGCCGACGAACCGATTCAAGTCCGCAAAGCATCGACGCAGAAGATCCTGACACCGGGGTAATCCGTGAAAAAGCTCTCCGCACGACGACGCCATCCGCTGGCGGCGGTCGTCGTCCTACTTTTCGCGCTGGCGGCCACTGGGGGGCTGTACACCGCGTTCGCGCCCGCGAGCAAGGCGAAGGCCGAGGACACCGCCCAGTCCCTCACCATCGAGGAGGGCAGGAAGCTCTACCTGGTCGGCTGCGCCAGCTGCCACGGCACCGGTGGGCAGGGCACCACTGACGGTCCCAGCCTGGTGGGCGTGGGCGCCGCGGCGGTCGACTTCCAGGTGGGCACCGGCCGGATGCCGGCCCAGCAGCCGGGCGCGCAGATTCCGCGCAAGAAGGTCATCTACAACCAGGCCGAGATCGACCAGCTCGCCGCGTACATCGCGTCCCTGGGCGCCGGCCCCACCGTGCCGACGAAGAACCAGTACAGCCCCGAGGGCGCGGACGCCGCCAAGGGCGGTGAGCTGTTCCGCACCAACTGCGCCCAGTGCCACAACTTCACCGGCAAGGGCGGTGCGCTGACGCACGGCAAGTTCGCCCCGAACCTCACGGGTGTGAGCAACAAGCACATCTACGAGGCCATGCAGACCGGCCCGCAGAACATGCCTTCCTTCCCCGACACGCTGCTGACGGAGAAGAACAAGAAGGACATCATCGCGTACCTCGACGCGGTCAACGGTGACGAGACCACGACCCCGGGCGGTATGGACCTGGGTGGCCTCGGACCGGTCACCGAGGGTCTGTTCGCCTGGATCTTCGGGCTGGGTGCCCTTGTCGCGGTCGCCGTCTGGGTCGCCGCTCGGACCGCAAAGGCCAAGAAGTCATGAGTAGCCAAGAGATTCCTGAAGAGAACCTGCCCGCAGAGCAGGCAGCCCGCGAGCACGGGCACGGAGCGGTCTCCGTGGCGGACGAGCGGGCCCCGTTCGCCGACCCCGGACTGCCGCCCCACGAGCACCGGATCCAGGACATCGACGAGCGGGCGGCCAAGCGGTCCGAGCGCACCGTCGCCCTGATGTTCACGGTGTCGATGCTGGCCACCATCGGCTTCATCGCCTCCTACGTGACGATCCCGCACGACAAGTCGATCTTCGTCTTCCCGATCGGGCACATCAACGCGCTGAACTTCGCGCTCGGCCTGACGCTGGGCGTGGCGCTGTTCGCGATCGGCGCGGGCGCGGTCCACTGGGCCCGCACCCTGATGTCCGACGTCGAGGTCGCCGACGAGCGTCACCCGATCGCGGCGTCCCCCGAGGTCCGTGCGAAGGTCCACGCGGACTTCAAGCAGGGCGCCAAGGAGTCGGCGATCGGCCGTCGCAAGCTGATCCGCAACACGATGCTCGGCGCGCTCACGCTGGTGCCGCTGTCCGGCGTCATGCTGCTGCGCGACCTGGGCCCGCTGCCCGGGACCAGCCTGCGCCACACGCTGTGGGCCAAGGGCAAGCGCCTCGTCAACATGAACACCAACCTGCCGCTGCGCCCCGAGGACGTCTCGGTCGGCTCGCTCACCTTCGCGATGCCGGACGGTCTGAAGGAGACGGACGAGGACTTCTCCAACGAGATCGCGAAGGCGGCCCTGATGATCATCCGGCTCGAGCCGGCCGACATCAAGGACAAGCGCGAACTCGACTGGGGACACGAGGGCATCGTCGCCTTCTCGAAGATCTGCACCCACGTGGGTTGCCCGATCTCCCTGTACGAGCAGCAGACGCACCACGCCCTGTGCCCGTGCCACCAGTCCACCTTCGACCTCTCCGACGGCGCCCGAGTGATCTTCGGCCCCGCCGGCCACGCTCTGCCGCAGCTGCGCATCGGCGTGGACAGCGAGGGTTACCTCCAGGCGCTCGGCGACTTCGAGGAGCCCGTCGGTCCTGCATTCTGGGAGCGCGGATGAGTACTTCAGCAGCCAACACGAATCCGTCTGCCGCCGACGGGGCGGGCCGCTCCCGCGGGCAGGCACCGGCCGGCGAGCGGATCGCCGACTGGGCCGACGGCCGGCTCGGGATCTACTCCCTGGCCAAGGCCAACATGCGCAAGATCTTCCCCGACCACTGGTCGTTCATGTTGGGTGAAGTCTGCCTGTACAGCTTCATCATCATCATCCTCACGGGTGTGTACCTGACGCTGTTCTTCCACCCCTCGATGAGCGAGGTGGTGTACAACGGCTCGTACGTCCCGCTGCAGGGTCAGCTGGTGTCCGAGGCGTTCAACTCGACCATGCACATCTCCTTCGAGGTGCGCGGTGGTCTGCTCATCCGGCAGATCCACCACTGGGCCGCGTTGATCTTCCTGGCCGGCATGTTCGTGCACATGATGCGCGTGTTCTTCACCGGCGCGTTCCGCAAGCCGCGTGAGATCAACTGGCTGTTCGGCTTCCTGCTGTTCGCCCTGGGCATGTTCACCGGCTTCACCGGTTACTCGCTCCCGGACGACCTGCTCTCCGGCACCGGTGTCCGCTTCACCGAGGGTGCGATCCTGTCCATGCCGATCGTCGGCACGTACATCTCGTACTTCCTCTTCGGCGGCGAGTTCCCCGGCCACGACTTCGTGGCGCGGTTCTACTCGATCCACATCCTGCTGCTGCCGGGCATCATGCTGGGTCTGGTGGTCGCCCACCTGATCCTGGTCTTCTACCACAAGCACACGCAGTTCGCGGGCCCCGGCAAGAGCAACAAGAACGTCGTCGGCATGCCGCTGCTGCCGGTGTACATGGCCAAGGCCGGCGGCTTCTTCTTCCTGGTCTTCGGTGTCCTCGCGATCATCGCGGCGGTCGTGGAGATCAACGCGATCTGGGTGATCGGCCCGTACCGTCCGGACCAGGTGTCCACCGGCGCCCAGCCCGACTGGTACATGGGCTTCGCCGAGGGTCTGGTCCGCTTCATGCCGGGCTGGGAGGTCGACTTCTGGGGCCACACGCTGGTCCTGGGCGTGTTCATCCCGCTGGTCCTCTTCGGCCTGGTCCTGGCGGCGCTGGCGGTCTACCCGTTCATCGAGTCCTGGATCACCGGCGACAAGCGCGAGCACCACATCCTGGACCGCCCGCGCAACGCCCCGACGCGTACGGCGTTCGGTGTCGCCTGGATCACGATGTACATGATCACGCTGGTCGGCGGCGGCAACGACCTGTGGGCCACGCACTTCCACCTGTCGATCAACGCGGTCACCTGGTTCGTCCGGATCGGCTTCTTCGTCGGACCGGTCATCGCGTTCGTCGTCACCAAGCGGATCTGCCTCGGCCTCCAGCGCCGCGACAAGGAGAAGGTGCTGCACGGTCGCGAGACCGGCATCATCAAGCGCCTGCCGCACGGTGAGTTCATCGAGGTCCACGAGCCGCTCAGCCAGGAGCAGCTCTACACGCTCACGGCGCACGACCAGTACGAGCCGGCCCAGGTCGGCCCGACGGTCGACAAGAACGGCGTCGAGCGCAAGATCAAGGGCACGCAGAAGCTGCGCGCCAAGCTCAGCAACGCGTACTACGGCGAGGACAACCAGATCCAGAAGCCGACCGTCGAGGAGTACAAGGAGATCACGAGCGGCCACGGCCACCACTGATCACTGACCGCTGAGCGTCGCCACGCCACGGTCGAAGGGCCCCGTCCTCCCCCAAGCTCTTAAGGAGCAGGGGGTACCCCCATCCGGACGGGGCCCTTCGCGCTGCCGGGGGCTGGATAGGGTGGACCTGTTCGAGACGTGCGTCCCCGCAGTACGGGACACCGACCCAGGAGCGGCAGATGAACGCTGTGACCCCCGCAGGAGGCAACACCGCGGCGGGCCGTTCCTGGCCCGCCCTGCTGAACGGCCTGCTGGACGGCCGGAACCTCACCGCCGACGAGACCGCGTGGGCGATGGACCTGATCATGCGCGGTGAGGCGACCGACGCGCAGATCGCCGGGTTCGTGGTGGCCCTGCGGGCCAAGGGCGAGACGGTCGAGGAGATCACCGGCCTGGTCCGCACCATGTACGAGCACGCCAACGTGATCGAGGTGCCCGGCGCGACCGTCGACATCGTCGGTACCGGCGGAGACGGCGCCAAGACCGTGAACATCTCCACCATGTCCTCGATCGTCGTGGCCGGTACGGGCGCCAGTGTCGTCAAGCACGGCAACCGGGCCGCGTCCTCCGCCTCCGGGGCCTCCGACGTGCTGGAGAAGCTCGGCGTCAATCTGGAGCTGACGCCGCGGCGGGTGGCCGAGGTCGCGCAGGAAGCCGGAATCACCTTCTGCTTCGCGATCAAGTTCCACCCGGCGCTGCGCCACGCGGGCGCCGCCCGCGGCCAGCTCGCCATCCGTACGGTCTTCAACGTGCTCGGCCCGCTGACCAACCCGGCCAGGGTGCGGGCCCAGGCCGTGGGGGTCGCGGACCCGCGCATGGCACCGGTCGTCGCCGGTGTCTTCGCCGAGCGCGGCCACTCCTCCCTGGTCTTCCGGGGCGACGACGGCCTCGACGAGCTCACCACGACCGCCACCTCCCAGGTCTGGATCGTCCGGGACGGCAAGGTGACCCAGGAGCGCTTCGACCCGCGGGACGTCGGCATCGCGCTGGTGCCCGTGGAGGCGCTGCGCGGCGGGGACGCCTCGTACAACGCCGAGGTGGCCCGGCGCCTGCTGGACGGCGAGCAGGGGCCCGTACGGGACGCCGTCCTGCTGAACTCCGCGGCGGCGCTGGTGGCCCTGCGGCCGGGCCCTGGCTCCCTCGCCGAGCAGATCCGGGCCGGTATGGACCGCGCGGCGGAGTCGATCGACTCCGGGTCCGCCAAGCGCACGCTGGAGCGCTGGGTGGCCGCCAGCAACGCCTGAGCCCCGAACCTCCCGCCGCAGGGCGCGGTCCACGATCCGGACCGCGCCTTGCGCGTGGAAGACCGTGTGGCAGGATGCTGAACCAGGTCATGAGTGACAGCCATGTGGCCCCGGCCGGCTGTCCGGCAACCCTCCGTCCGTGGCGGGGTGCCCCGGGTGAAGACCAGGCCGTAGGCAGCGAGGCCTACGGCAAGCGCGGACCCCTCGCGTCACCAGGGGTCCTGGTCGTACGAGGGAGCCTCCCGTGAGCAAGCGAATGCGTTAGGGCGTAGAGCCCCGCCTCCGCATCCCCCTTTCACCCTTCTTCACGGTTCTCCACGCTCGAGCCGTACCCGCTCGCGTGGCGATGCCGCCTGCTTCCACGGGAGTTCACCCATGTCCGTGTCCACCGTTGCCGCCGACCAGTCCGTTCGCCGTGACATCCCGGAGCCGCTGCCCGTGCTGGGCCGGGACGTCACCGTGCCGCTCGTCACCGGTGGGGAGGTCACCTACGCGGCACTCGACTACGCGGCCAGCGCGCCGGCCCTCCAGCGGGTCTGGGACGACGTGGCGGCGTACGCGCCGTACTACGGCAGCGTCCACCGCGGCGCCGGCTACCTCTCCCAGCTCTCCACCGACCTGTTCGAGAACGCCCGGTGGACCGTCGCGGAGTTCCTCGACTGCCGTGCGGAGGACCAGGTCGTCTTCACCCGGTCCACCACCGACTCCCTCAACCTGCTCGCCCGCGCGCTGCCCGCCCACTGCCAGGTCTTCGTCTTCGAGACCGAGCACCACGCCTCGCTGCTTCCGTGGCGGGACGCGCGGGTGACCTACCTCGACGCCCCGCGCACCCCGGAGCGGGCCGTGGCGATCCTGGAGCGGGCCCTGGCCGACCGCGACCCCCACGGTCCGGCCCTGGTGTGCGTCACCGGCGCCTCGAACGTCACCGGCGAGCTGTGGCCCGTACGCGAGCTGGCCGCCGCCGCCCACGCGCACGGCGCCCGGATCGTCCTGGACGCCGCCCAGCTCGCCCCGCACCACCCGGTGTCCGTCCGCGACCTCGACGTCGACTGGGTCGCCTTCTCCGGGCACAAGCTGTACGCCCCCTTCGGCTCCGGCGTCCTGGCCGGCCGCGCCGACTGGCTGCGCGAGGCCGAGCCGTACCTCGCGGGCGGCGGCGCGAGCCGCACGGTGGCGCGGCGCGCGGACGGGTCCGTGGACGTGCGCTGGCACGAGTCGGCCGCCCGCCACGAGGCCGGCTCCCCGAACGTCATCGGCGCCTACGCCCTCGCCTCGGCCTGCACGGCGCTGACCGAGGCCGGCTTCGACGACCTCGTCGCGCGCGAGCGGTACCTGATCCGCAGGGTGCGGGCGGGGCTCGCCGAGGTGCCCGAGGTCAGGGTGCTCTCCCTGTTCGGCGACGACGCCCCGCGGGTCGGCGTGCTCTCCTTCGTCGTGGCGGGCTGGAACAGCTCCCACTTCGCCGCCGCCCTCTCCGCCGAGTACGGCATCGGCGTCCGCGACGGCCTCTTCTGCGCCCACCCCCTGGTCCGCACCCTTCTGGGCGGCGATCCGCAGAGTCAGGGCGAGTGCGGAGCGCCCGAGGCGGCCCCGGGCGAGAAGTCCCTCAACGCCATCCGCGTGAGCTTCGGCGCGGGCACGCCCGACGAGCACGTGGACCGCTTCGTCGCGGCGGTGCGGGAACTGGTCAGGGACGGCGCGAAGTGGACGTACCGCACGGAGGACGGCCGCTGCGTCCCCGCGGTGTGATCCGCCCGCCGGGTCCTGTCGTCAGGGGAACGTGACGACAGGACCCACCAGGATCCACGGAGCCCGGGGCCGGTCAGGAGTCCAGGCCGATGGCGAACGCCGCCTCCAGGTCGTGCTGCGAGTAGGTGCGGAAGGCCACGTGCGTGTCCGTCCCCTCGACGCCCGGGATCTTGCTGATCCGCCCCGGGATGACCTCCGCCAGGTCCTCGTGCTGCCGCACCCGGACCATGGCGATCAGGTCGTACGTGCCGGTGACGGAGAAGACCTCGCTGACCGAGTCCAGTGAGGCGATCTGCTCGGCGATCTCGGGGATCCGGTCCACGCTGGTCTTGATGAGGACGATCGCGGTGATCACGGCTGGTTCTCTCCCTCGGGGGCCGGAGCAGGGGCGGCCCTCACTCTAGTCTTCCGGCCGAACCAGACCCACGCGCAGGCGAAGCCCAGGGTGAAGCCCACCACGTGGGCCAGGTAGGCGACCTGCGGTCCGTCGGCCGCGTGGTCGGCGGACAGCCACTGCAGGGCCGCCCAGAAGGGCAGCACGACCCACGCGGGAAAACGCAGGGGCAGGAAGAACAGGAACGGGAAGAGACTGGTCACCCGCGCGCTGGGGAACAGGTGGAGAAACGCGCCGAGGACCGCCGAGATCGCGCCCGAGGCCCCGACCAGGCTCTGCCCGGAATCCGCGTTGGCGACCGCGTAGCCCGCCAGGGCCAGGTAGCCGCAGCCGACGTAGAACAGCGCGAACCGGACGCGGCCCATGCGCTCCTCGGTCATCGCCCCGAAGACGTGGAGGAAGAGCATGTTGCCGAGCAGGTGCACCCAGCTGCCGTGCACGAACAGGGCCGTCGCGGGGGTGAGGGCGGCCCGCGGTGAGCCGGTGAACAGATCGGCGGGGATCACGCCCCACCGCTGGAAGTAGGCCCGCTGGGCGAGCACCAGCGAGTCCCCGGTGCCGTAGGAGGGATTGAGGCCCGACGCGGGGCCGGCCACGAAGACGAGGCAGCACAGGACGATCAGGGCGCACGTCACCGGCGCCTGCATGCCCCGTACCGCCCGGGCCGCCCTGATCGCCCGGGCAGCTACCGCGTACCTGTTGCCGATCATGTGCACAGAGCATGGCGTACCGGGACGCAACCGCACAGACCGCCTCGCCGCCGTGGACGGACCGGCGCCGAGTCACCGCCAGGCCGTAGGGTTACGTGCCACACGCCCAGGGAAGCTGGCGCTTCACGGACACCGATGCAGACAGAGACACGGACTCAGAAGGAAGCGAACAGTCACGATGACGGTTCCCCTGCCGACCGCCACGACGCGGTGGCGCTGCACCCTGTGCGGCAACCTCACCCGTTTCGACGTGACCCGCTCGTCGAAGGTCGTCGAGTACGTCCACCTCGATCTGGCCGGAGAGCCGCAGGTCGAGGAGCGCGAGGTGGTCAGTGAGACGATCGAGTCGGTGCGTTGCCGCTGGTGCAACGCGGTGGACCAGGTGGAACTCGTGGACAGGCCGGGCACCGGCTCCTGAGCGGAGCGGGCCCGCACAGGTGACCCCTGCGGGGGCCGCACGGCTTTGATGCATTGGGGTGACGGATGGTGGAGACACAAGGCGGGGAGCCGGGCGACGGCGCCGCCGAGGTGCTCGATCGTCCGCTGCCCGACGGGGTGCGCCGCCGGGTCGTCCAGATCGTCTCCGACGCCTTCGGGGCACTGACGTTCGTCGAGCTGCCCGCGCAGCTGCGGCAGTACGCCCGGTTCACGCCCAGCCGCCGGGCGAAGTTCGCGGGCAATGCGATGGCGGCCGCGCTGGAGACCGATCCGCTCTTCCGCCACCGCGTCGGCGAGAAGTTCAAGGAGGCCCACCCGGAGCTGTCGCACGCCCTCGACTCCGGCTCACCACCCGCGGCCGCGGATCCGCTCGACGTGGCGGCCGCCGCCTATGTGCTGCGCCCGCCGGGCTGGGTGAAGCTGGTCGCCGCCGCGGGCGAGGAGGCGCAGCGGGCCGACGCCGAACGCGTCGACGAGGAGAGCCGGGCCGAACTGGAACGGCTGCGCGCCGAGCTGGCGGCGGCCCGCGAGCAGACCCGGGCCGACACCGAGCGGCTGCGGGCCGAGCTGGACGCCGCCCGGAAGGAGACCGAGTCGCTGCACCGCAAGCTGCGGGCCGCGCACAGCGACGTCAGGCGCGGTGAGGCCGCGCTGCGCAAGGCGCGGGGCGAGCTCGAGGCCGTGCGGGCCGAGGGGCAGGCCCACGTGTCGGCCGCCGAGAGCGAGACCCGGCGGCTCAAGGCGCGCCTGGGGGAGGCGGAGGCCGCGCTGGAGGCCGCCCGCAGGGCGGCCCGTGAGGGACGCAGTGTGGAGGACATGCGGGTGCGGCTGCTGCTGGACACCGTTCTCGACGCGGCCCAGGGGCTGCGCCGGGAGCTGGCGCTGCCGCCGGTGTCGGTGTGGCCGGCCCAGACCGTGGACGCGGTCGAGCCGGGCCGGATGACCCCCAAGGACATCGCCGCCCGCGCGCTGTCCGAGCACGATCCGGCGATCCTCGACCAGCTGCTCGCGCTGCCGCAGGCGCACCTGGTCGTCGACGGTTACAACGTCACCAAGACCGGCTATCCCCAGATGCCGCTGGAGAAGCAGCGGCTCAGGCTGCTGGGGCAGCTCTCGCAGCTGGCCGCGCAGACCGGCGCCGAGGTCACCTGTGTCTTCGACGGGGCCGAGCTGGTCGCGCCGGTGCTTCTCGCGCCGCCGCGCGGTGTGCGGGTGCTGTTCTCCAAGCCGGGGGTCACGGCGGACGAGCTGATCCGCCAGCTGGTGCGGGCCGAGCCGCCCGGCCGGCCGGTGATCGTCGCCTCGACCGACCGCGAGGTCGCCGACGGGGTCGCGAGGGCGGGGGCGCGGCCGGTGGCCTCGGCGGTGCTGCTGAAGCGGCTCACACGCGGCTGAAACCGGACGTAGGGCGACGTAAGCCTCAAGGGCAATATACGGGCAGCATTCCCGAATTGAGTGGAAGCGTCACGCGACGCACGGTCAAGTGGTCCTCACTGCTGGTGAGTTATGGGCAAAGAATGCTGCGAGTGACGGGATTTTCCGCTCCAGGATTTGAATTCATCACGATGAGGTCACTAGGGTCGGGCCTCGAACCTCCGAGCGGGTGATCACTCAGAAGAAGGAGCTCGCTTCCGTGGCGTCCCACCGTCGACCCAAGCAACCCAGCCGTGCGCGTGTGACCGTGCTCACCACCGCGGCGGCAGCGGCTGTAGCCATCAGTGCCCAGGCCGCGAATGCCGCCCCGAGCGCGAAGCCGAGCAAGGACGAAGTCAAGTCCAAGGTCGACGAGCTCTACGGGCAGGCGGAGCAGGCCACCGAGAAGTACAACGGGGCCAAGGAGAAGCAGGAGAAGCTCCAGAAGGAGATCTCCACCATCCAGGACAACGTCGCCCGCGGCCAGCAGGAGCTGAACAAGCTCCGCGACGGCCTCGGTTCGATGGCCGCCGGCCAGTACCGCACCGGCGGGATAGACCCCTCGCTCCAGCTCTTCCTGTCCTCCGACCCGGACGACTACCTCGACAAGGCCTCCACGCTCGACCAGTTGAGCGGCCAGCAGGTCGAGGCGCTGAAGAAGATCCAGGACAAGCAGCGCGAGCTCACCCAGGATCGGTCCGAGGCCTCCGCGAAGCTCAAGGACCTCGCCGCCACCCGCACCGAGCTGGGCAAGAAGAAGAAGGAAGTCCAGGGCAAGCTCGCCGAGGCGCAGCGGCTCCTGAACAGCCTCACCGCCGCGGAGAAGGCCGCGCTCGCCGAGGAGCAGGCGAGGGCCAGCCGCGCCTCCTCCGAGCGCGTGCAGATGAGCAACTCCGCCCCCGCCTCCGGCCGGGCCGGTGCCGCGTTCACCGCCGCCCAGAGCAAGATCGGCTCGCCCTACGTCTACGGCGCCACCGGCCCGTCCTCCTACGACTGCTCGGGTCTGACCTCCTGGGCGTACGCCCAGGCCGGTGTCAGCATTCCGCGCACCTCCGAGGCGCAGGCCAACGCGGGCACCCGGATCTACTCGCAGAGCCAGCTCCAGGTCGGCGACCTGGTCATCTTCTACGGCGACCTGCACCACGTCGGCCTCTACGCGGGCAACGGCCAGGTGCTGCACGCCCCGCGCACCGGCACCGTCGTGCGCTACGAGGCGATCAGCAACATGCCCTTCCAGTTCGGCGTCCGCATCTGACGCCTCCCCGGGAGCCCCCTCGTACTCGCCCGAACGGGCGAATCCCACCATCCCACGGTGACCCCGCGCCCCGCCGATGACCTGCGTCAGAGGCGGGGCGGCCGCGTTCCGTGCCCCCTCGGCGGCTTTGGCCGCCGTGTGTCCGCGCGGCTACTGTCTCGACGCGTTTCCCGCGGACCGGGCGCCCGGCGCTCCGGACCCGGGAGGCGGTCAGTGTCCGCCAGTGGAGGGAGTACGGCTTCCCGTGGGGTCTCATCGCCGCCCGGCACCGTCCGGGTCCGACCGGGGCGCGGGCGCCGCGTTCTGCGTTCTGTCCGTCGCGGCCGCCGCCCTCGGCGCCGTACCGGCCACCTCGGCCGTCGCCGCGCCGCACGGCGACGCCCGGTCCGAGGTCGACCGCCTCTACCAGGAGGCCGAGAAGGCGACCGAGGCCTTCGACAAGGCAGGCGAGCGCGCCGACCTCCTGCGCACCCGGGTGCACGACGTCCAGGACCGCATCGCCCGACGGCAGCAGCGCGTCAACGACCTCAGGGAGACGCTGGGTTCGCTGGCCGGAGCGCAGTACCGCTCCGGATTCGACCCGTCGATCGCCCTGCTGTTCTCCCGCGACCCGGCCGACTACCTCGACAAGGCCGCCACGCTCGACCGGATCACCGACCACCAGGCCGGCGAGCTGAAGAACCTGCGGCGGGTGCTGCGCGAACTCTCCCAGGACCGCGCCGAGGCCACCCGATCCCTCGCCGAACTGGACCGGAGCCGCAAGGAGGTCGCGGCCCACAAGCGGACCGTCGAGCAGAAACTCGCCAGGGCCCGGCAGGTCTTCGGCTCCCTGTCCCCGTCGGAGCGCGCGGCCTACGACCGGGCCTCCCGCTTCGGCCGCGAGGACCTGCTGCCCGGCCTCGACGCCGGACCGGCCGCCTCCGCCCGCGCGGCCGCCGCCCTCGCCGCCGCCCGGTCCGCCCTCGGCCGCCCCTACGTCTGGGGTGCCAACGGGCCCACGCGGTTCGACTGTTCGGGCCTGATGCAGTGGTCGTACGCGCAGGCCGGAGTGCATCTGCCGCGCACCTCGCAGGAGCAGCGCAACGCGGGCCGGCGGATCCCGTTGTCGGAGGCCCGGCCCGGCGACCTGGTCGTCTACCGCTCCGACGCCGGCCATGTCGCGATGTACGCGGGCAACGGCTGGGTGATCCACGCGCCCCATCCGGGCGCGCCGGTGCGCTACGACCGGGTGGACATGATGCCGATCTCGTCGGTCACCAGGGTCTGACGGCCGTCCCGGTGCCGCCGTACGATCGGGCAATGGCTGGTCGTGGGCGGGCGTCGAACTCCTCGGTTCTGGCGGTGTGCCTGCTGCTGGCGTCCCTGACGGCATGCGGCGGGCCGTCCGCGGCCGACACCGCGAAGTCCGAGGTGCAGCGGGTGCTCGACCGGCGCGCGGCGGCGGTCCTGCACCACGATCCGGCGGCGTACGCCGCCACCGGGACCCGGGCCCCGTACGCGCGGCTGGGGGCCGTCCCGCTGACGGCCTGGTCCTACCGGCTGAAGAGCCTGCGCCGCAGCGGCGACACCGCGGTCGCGCGGGCCGAACTGAGCTACCGGGTCACCGGTTACGACCGGGCACCCGTCACCGCCGGCCGCACGCTGACCCTGTCCACCGGCGCCGACGGGAAGTGGTACGTCGACTCCGACCGTCCGGAGAAGAAGTCCGCCGAGCAACTGTGGGACCAGGGCACGGTCTCGGTGGTCCACGGGCGGAGCAGCCTCGTGCTCGGCGTCGGACACACCGACGCGGTCCTGCGCGGCTACGCCGACCTGGCCGATCGTGCGATACCCGCAGTGTCGGACGCGTGGGGCACGGACTGGAGCCGGCACGTCGTCCTGCTGGTCCCCAAGTCCCTGGAGGGCATGGCGGAACTGCTCGGCTCGCCCGTCTCCGAGTACCGCGGGATCGCCGCCGTCACCACGGGCGAGACCGGGCGCGCGGGCTCGGCGCCCGCGGACCGGATCATCGTCAACCCCGCCGCCTACGGCATGCTGGGGTCGCTCGGCAAGCAGGTCGTCCTCACGCACGAGACGACCCACGTCGCCACCCGCGCCCACACGAACGCCGCCACCCCGCTGTGGCTCTCCGAGGGTTACGCGGACTGGGTCGGCTACCGCGGCACCGGCCGCACCGCGGACGAGACCGCGCCCGAACTGCGCGGCGCCGTGGCCGACGGGAACGTCCCCGCCGCCCTGCCGGCCGACTCGGACTTCGGCTTCGCCGGCGACCCGGCCCGGCTCGCCCGGGCCTACGAGAGCGGCTGGATGGCCTGCCGCATGATCGCCGACCGGTGGGGCGAGCGGCGCCTCGACGACTTCTACCGCTCCGTCGGCGCCCACGGCGCCCGCGAGGGCGCGGTCGAGGACGCCCTGCGGAAGGTCCTCGACACCACTCTGGAGCGGTTCACCGAGCAGTGGCGCGCATACCTCGGACGTCAGCTGGGCTGATCGACGGCGCTGGCCCGGCCGGTCCGGTCCGGTCGCCGCCTCCTGGGTGCCGCGGGGACCGTCGAGCGCCACAGGATTCGGCAGGCGGTCACGCACGCGGCCACCAGCAGGCCGTTGCGCAGCAGCAGGAGGCCGACGCCGAGGCGGTCGCTCGCGACGACGTGCGCGAAGTACACCGGGAACTCCAGGGCCGTCACCGGGGCCGCCGCCAGGACGAGGCCGGCCGGCAGCCGCATGCCGTCGTCCCGGAAGCACCGGCAGACGGCGGCCAGCCCGATCAGCCACACCAGGTACTGGGGGCTGAGGACCCGGCTGGTCACCGTGAACAGCAGCACGGCCGTGAGCGCGGCCCGGGCGGCCGTGTGCGGACGGAAGCGGCGGGCCCGCAGCCGCCACAGCAGCAGCCAGCCGAAGGCCGCCGCGGTCAGGGCCAGGGAGGCGGCGCCGACCACGTCGGTGTACGGGCCGGCGAACTCCAGCGAGCCGTAGCTGAGCAGCACCTGTCCGTTCCAGCCGAAGTGCCGCGCCACGTGGAGGACGAGCGCGGCCGGCGCCTCCACCTCCAGGCCCCGGTCGCGCTGCGCGGTCACGAAGGACAGGGCACCGGGCACGGTGAGCGCGCACAGCGAGGCGAGCGCCGCCACGGTCACCGCCGCCGCCGTCCACGCACGGCGCCCGGCCGCGCCCCGCAGGCCCGGCAGCAGCAGGAGAGGCCACACCTTCAGCAGCGCCCCGAAACCGGCCAGCGCGCCCATCGCGCGCGGATGCCGGACGCCCGCGAGCAGCGCGGCCACGGCCACCGCCGTCACCATCACGTCGTAGCGGGCGTACAGGACCGGGCCGAGCAGGGGCGCGCCCGCCGTCCACACCCAGGCGCCGCGCAGCGGCCGGCCGGGCCGCCGCCCGGCGCACAGCAGCAGGCACAGCACCGCCAGGTCGGCCAGCAGGGCCAGGACCTGGAAGGCCGTGGCGTAGTCGAGGAAGGGCAGGACGGCGGGGGAGAGGATCGCGAGCGCGGCGGCGGGTGGGTACTGCCAGGTCACGTCGCCGGCCGGGAAGGCGCCCTGCCGCAGCACCTCGTACCAGCCCTGGTAGATCACCGAGAGGTCCGTCGTGACGTCGTCGGGCCCCGGGAAGCGGAAAACCCCGAACGTGAGGAGAAGCAGCGCGACCCGGCTGACGCCCCAGACCACCAGCACCCCGGCGAGCCCTCGCCGGTCTCCTGTTCCGCCCACCCGACCCCTCTCCGCGCGTCCACCCGAGGGGCACATGATCTCGCGGCCGGCCGTCGCGGGGCGTGCGGCACGGCCGTGTCCGGTGGGCTCGGCCGGGTTCGGTAGGGTCGGCGGTTGTGCGCAAGACCCTCATCGTGACCAACGACTTTCCGCCGCGGCCGGGCGGGATCCAGGCGTTTTTGCACAACATGGCGCTGCGCCTGGACCCGGAGCGGCTGGTCGTCTACGCCTCCACCTGGAAGCGGGGCCGGGAGGGCGCCGAGGCGACGGCGGCCTTCGACGCGGAGCAGCCCTTCACCGTCGTACGCGACCGCACGACGATGCTGCTGCCGACGCCGGGCGCGAGGAGGCGCGCGGTCGGGCTGCTGCGGGAACACGGGTGTACGGCGGTGTGGTTCGGCGCGGCGGCGCCGCTCGGTCTGATGGCGCCGGCCCTGAGGAGGGCGGGCGCCGAGCGGCTGGTGGCCACCACCCACGGGCACGAGGCGGGCTGGGCGCAACTGCCCGCCGCGCGTGGGCTCCTGCGCCGCGTCGGGGAGTCGACGGACACGATCACCTACCTCGGCGAGTACACCTGCTCCCGGATCGCCACCGCGCTGACTCCCGAGGCGGCCGGGCGGATGGTGCGACTGCCCCCGGGCGTCGACGAGAAGACGTTCCACCCCGGCTCGGGCGGCGACGCGGTGCGGGCCCGACTCGGGCTCACCGACCGGCCGGTGGTCGTGTGCGTCTCGCGGCTGGTGAGGCGCAAGGGGCAGGACACGCTGATCCAGGCCATGCCCCGGATCCTGGCCGCCGAGCCGGACACCGTGCTGTTGATCGTCGGCGGTGGACCGTACGAGAGGGATCTGCGCGCCCTGGCGGAGCGGACCGGGGTGGCCGGCTCCGTGCGCTTCACCGGCGCGGTGCCCTGGGCCGAACTGCCCGCGCACTACGGCGCCGGCGACGTCTTCGCCATGCCCTGCCGCACCCGGCGCGGCGGACTCGACGTCGAGGGGCTCGGGATCGTCTACCTGGAGGCGTCCGCGACCGGACTGCCCGTCGTCGCCGGCGACTCCGGCGGCGCGCCCGACGCGGTGCTCGACGGCGAGACCGGCTGGGTCGTGCGCGGCGGCTCCCCCGAGGAGGCCGCCGACCGCGTCGTCACGCTCCTGGGGGACGCGGAGCTGCGCCGCCGCATGGGGGAGCGGGGACGCACCTGGGTCGAGGAGAAGTGGCGGTGGGACCTGCTGGCCCAGCGGCTGGAGGAACTGCTGTAGCGCGGCGGCGCGCTACGTGGCGTAGAGCGCCTCGATCTCGTCCGCGTAGTGCTCCGCCACCACGTTCCGCTTGAGCTTCAGCGACGGGGTGAGGTGCCCCGACTCCTCCGTGAACTGGGAGGACAGGATGCGGAACTTCCGCACCGACTCCGCCTTCGACACCGCGGCGTTGCCGTCGTCGACCGCCGTCTGGATCGCCGCGTTCAGGTCCGGGTCCTCGCGCAGCGACTGTGCGGTGGAGTCCGCCGGCTTGCCGTGCTCGGCGCACCAGCGGTGCAGGAAGTCCTCGTCGAGGGTGATCAGCGCGCCCACGAACGGCCGCCCGTCGCCCACCACCATGCACTCCGCGACCAGCGCGTGCGCCCGGATGCGGTCCTCGATCACGGCCGGGGCGACGTTCTTGCCGCCCGCGGTGACGATGATCTCCTTCTTGCGGCCGGTGATGCTGAGGTAGCCGTCCTCGTCGAGCGTGCCGATGTCACCGGTGTGGAACCAGCCGTCGGCCAGCGCCTGACGGGTCGCACCGGGGTTGTTCCAGTACTCCTTGAACAGGTGCTCACCGTGCAACAGCACCTCCCCGTCGTCCGCGATGCGGATCACCGAGCCGGGCAGCGGCTGGCCGACCGTGCCGATCTTCTGCCGGTCCCAGGGGTTGAAGGCGGTCGCCGCGCAGGACTCGGTCAGGCCGTAGCCCTCCAGGACCGTGAAGCCGATACCGCGGTAGAAGTGGCCGAGGCGCTCGCCGAGCGGGGCGCCGCCGGAGATGGCGTACTCGCCGCGCCCGCCGAGCACCGCGCGCAGCTTGCCGTAGACCAGCTTGTCGAACACCTTGTGCTTGATCCGCAGCCCGAGCGAGGGACCCGAGGAGCTGTCCAGCGCCTTGCTGTAGGCGATCGCCGTGTCGGCCGCCCTGTCGAAGATCCGGCCCTTGCCGTCCGCCTGCGCCTTGGCGCGCGCCCCGTTGTAGACCTTCTCGAAGACCCGCGGGACACCGAGGATCAGCGTGGGGCGGAACGCGGCCAGCTCGTCGGTGAGGTTCTTGATGTCCGGGACGCAGCCCAGCCTGATCGGCGCCATCATCGGGGCGACCTGGACCAGCCGGCCGAAGACGTGCGCCAGCGGCAGGAAGAGCAGCACCGAGCACTCGCCGGTGCGGAACAGGGGGCGCAGCCGCTCCACGACGTTGCCGCACTCGGCGAAGAAGGCGCGGTGGGTGAGCACGCAGCCCTTGGGGCGGCCGGTGGTGCCACTGGTGTACACGATGGTCGCCGGGTCGTCGGCCTTCGCCAGCGAGCCGCGCTCCTCCACCGCGGCGTCGCTGATGTCCCGGCCGGCCCGGACGAGCTCCTCGACCCCGCCGGCCTCGATCTGCCAGAGGTTCTTCAGCGCGGGCAGCGTGTCGCGCACCGCCTCGACCGCGGCTGCGTGCTGGTCCAGCTCCACGACGCAGGCGGTCGCGCCGGAGTCGCCGAGGATCCACCGCACCTGCTCCGGCGAACTGGTCTCGTACACCGGCACGGTGATCGCGCCCGCGCTCCAGATCGCGAAGTCAAGGAGTGTCCACTCGTAGCGCGTACGGGACATCAGTCCGACCCGGTCGCCGGGCTGGATGCCGGAGGCGATCAGACCCTTGGCGGCGGCGTGCACCTCGGCGAGGAAGGCCCGTGCCGTGACGTCCCGCCAGACACCGTCCACCTTGCGGGCGATGACGGCGACGTCGGGATGCTGCGCGGCGTTTCTGCGGACGATGTCGGTCAGATTCCCGTCCGCAGGGACCTCGTACAGAGCCGGAAGGCTGAACTCGCGCAAGTCTGCTGCTCCTCATAGGGCGCCGGCGCCACGACGTAGTTGAAATCCAGAAACGATGGGACGGGCCGGACGTTACCCGCCGGTATGGTTCTTCGACAGGGGGACCCGGCGAGATGTTCGCTGCGTCACACGGATCGACGTTCCCCTGCGCACAGTAGTCGACCCGCTGAACCACCGGCCAGTAACGGCGTTTCCGGCCGCCACTGTTCACGTATGCCACGCCCGCCTACGCTTGATCGCCATGGCACCCACATCGGCCCGTCACGGCAGAACGCGCATCCATGTGGTCAGCGACGTGCACGGCAACGTGCGCGATCTGGCCCGGGCCGGAGAGGGCGCCGACGCCCTGGTGTGTCTCGGCGACCTGATCCTCTTCGTCGACTACGCCGACCACTCGCGCGGGATCTTCCCCGACCTGTTCGGCGTGGCGAACGCCGACCGCATCGTCGAGCTGCGCACCGCCCGCCGCTTCGCCGAGGCACGCGAGTTCGGCGCCCGGCTGTGGGCGGGTGTCGACGGCGACCGGGCCACGGTGATGGAGCGGGCGGTGCGCAAGCAGTACGCGGAACTCTTCGCCGCCTTCCCCACTCCGACGTACGCCACCTACGGGAACGTCGACATGCCGACGCTGTGGAAGGAGTACGCCCGCGAGGGCACCACCGTGCTCGACGGTGAGCGGGTGGAGATCGGTGGCCGTGTCTTCGGCTTCGTCGGCGGCGGCCTGCGCACCGCGATGGGCACCCCGTTCGAGATCGGCGACGAGGAGTACGCGGCGAAGATCGAGGCGGTCGGCGAGGTCGACGTGCTGTGCACGCACATCCCGCCCGAGGTGCCGGAACTCGTCTACGACACCGTCGCGCGCCGCTTCGAGCGGGGCAGCCGCGCCCTGCTGGAGGCCATCCGGCGCACCCGGCCCCGGTACGCCCTCTTCGGCCATGTCCACCAGCCGCTGGTGCGGCGGATGAGGATCGGCGCGACCGAATGCGTGAACGTGGGGCACTTCGCCGGGAGCGGCCGGCCCTGGGTGCTCGAATGGTGACCATTCCGGCCGATCGCCCAGGCGGGGGTGGAGTCCGGCGGCCGGGCGCGCGGTAGCCTTCACGCTGCACACACGTGCGCACGAGGAGCGCACCACCGGCCTCACCCGGCCGCACTACCGGCCCGCATCTGGAGGAGCCACGGCGATGGCGGAACACACCAGCTCGAGCATCACGATCGAGGCGCCACCGGCCGACGTCATGGCCGTGATCGCCGACTTCGCCCGCTACCCCGACTGGACCGGCGAGGTGAAGGAGGCCGAGGTCCTCAAGACGGACGAGCAGGGCCGTGCCCACCAGGTCCGCCTCGTCATGGACGCGGGCGCCATCAAGGACGACCAGACCCTCGCCTACACCTGGACCGGCGACCACGAGGTCTCCTGGACCCTGGTGAAGTCCCAGATGCTGCGCTCCCTGGACGGCTCCTACGTCCTCAAGCCCGCGGGCGTGCACGCCACCGAGGTGACCTACCTCCTCACCGTCGACGTCAAGATCCCCATGCTCGGCATGATCAAGCGCAAGGCCGAGAAGGTCATCATCGACCGGGCCCTCGCGGGCCTGAAGAAGCGCGTGGAGTCGGGCGAGAAGTAGGCCCGCGCGGCCCACGGCGGAACAGCAGGGGCCCACCCGGGGCCCGCCTGCCCGGGCGCCGGGTGCGAGGCCGAAGGGCGCGCCCGTGGGCGACCGAGCCGTCGAAGCCAGCTACCGTTCAACGTCATGCGCACCCTCCTGATCACGGGCCCGGGCGGCAGCGGCCGTACGACCGTCGCCGCCGCCACCGCACTGACCGCCGCCCGTGACGGCGTCCAGACCCTCGTGCTCAGCGCCGACCGCACGGACTCCCTCGGCGCGGCGCTCGGGGTGCCGACGGGTGCCGAGCCGGTGCCCGTCGTACCGGGGCTGACCGCCTGGCGCCCCGACGCGGCGACCGGCTTCCGGACCGACCTCGCCGCCTTCCAGGACCGCGCGGGCCAGGTGCTCGACCTGCTCGGGGCCACGCGTCTGGACCCCGAGGAGGTCACCCCGCTGCCGGGCGCCGAGGAACTCGCCCTGCTGCGCGCGCTGCGCGACGCGGCCCTGTCGGAGCGGTTCGAGCTGCTGGTCGTCGACCTGCCCCCGGCGCCGCAGGCGCTCGCCCTGCTCGCGCTGCCCGAGGAGCTGCGCCGCTATCTGCGCCGGCTGCTCCCGCCCGAGCGGCAGGCGGCCCGCGCCCTGCGGCCGGTGCTCGGCCGGCTCGCCGGCCTCCCCATGCCGGCCGAGTGGCTGTACGAGACGGCGGCACGCTGGGACGTCGAGCTGGCCGCCGTGGCCGCGGTGGTCGCCGACCGCGGCACCCGGGTACGCCTGGTCGCCGAGCCCGGCCCGGCCGGCGCCGACGCCGTCCGCGGCGCCGCCCTGGGCCTGGCCGTGCGCGGGCTGGCCGTGGAGTGCCTGGTCGCCGGCCGGGTCCTGCCGGAGACCGCGGCGGACTCCTGGCTGGCCGGCCCGGTCGCGCAGCAGCGCAAGACCCTCGACGAGTGGCGCGAGACGTACGCCGTCCACCCGGCCGCCCACCTGGGCCGGGACCCGCGCGGCCTGGACGACCTCGCCGCCCTCGCCGTGCCCGGCGTGAAACCGGCGACCGCCCCGGTCGAGTGGCCCGTGACCGACCGGCTCGCCGAGGACGGGGTCCTCGTGTGGAACATCCCCCTGCCCGGCGCCATACGGGAGGAGCTGGACCTCATCCGGCTCGGCGACGAACTCGCGGTGACCGCCGGGCCGTTCCGCCGCGTCGTACCGCTGCCCTCGGCGCTGCGCCGGTGCACCGTCGACGGGGCCGCCCTGCGCGACGGCGCGCTGCGGATCCGGTTCGCGCCGGACCCTGCGCTGTGGCCGCGCGAGAGATGAAGCGCCTACCCCCGTTCGGGTAACGTCGGAGGGACGAACCGTAGTCAGGAGTCCGCCATGAGCGAAGAGCGCACACCGTCCGACGCCCATCGCGACGACGCCGCTCAGGAGGAGCCCGGCGGCCGTGGGGACACCCCCCGTCCGGACGCCACGGACGCCGACGCCTGGTCCACGGCCTGCGCCGAGGACCTCGCGGCGGAGCAGGCCCGTCGCCGCGAGCAGTACGGCCCGCCGCCCGGCTCGGCCGCCGAGGAACTGCGCAGGTTCGTCGACACCGTCGCCGACAAGCTGTCGTCGATCCAGGCGCCGCTGCTCGGCGCGCTCGCCGGACCCGCGGCCGAACAGGTGGTGCGGCAGATGGTCCAGCAGGCCAAGGCGGCCGTCGAACCGGTCGTGGAGCGCAACCCCGAGGTCTTCGAGCACCTGGCGGCGGCCGGCGGTGAACTCCTCGCCGCGTACCGCTCGGCCGTCGAGGCCCAGGAGCGCCGCTGGACGTCGTCCCGCACGGGCGAGTCCGCGTGGGACGGACTGGACGACCCGGACGCCCACCCCGACGACCGCCGCGACCCCGGCGAGGGCAGCGGCGGCGAGCGCATCGACCTGGACTGACGGTCCGGACGACTTGCACCGACCGTCCCTGCGACGCGAATCCGACGGCAGGGCCTCGGGTACGGTTGGCCGTAGCGGGGCTCGACCGGAACTGAGGGATTCATGGGACTCACCATCGGCGTCGACATCGGCGGCACGAAGATCGCGGCCGGCGTGGTCGACGAGGAAGGCAACATCCTCTCGACCTTCAAGGTGCCGACCCCCGCCACGCCCGCGGCCATCGTGGACGCCATCGCCTCGGCGGTGGAGGGCGCACGCGCGGGGCACGAGATCGTCGGCGTGGGCATCGGCGCCGCCGGATACGTCAACCGGCAGCGCTCCACGGTCTACTTCGCGCCCAACATCGACTGGCGCAACGAGCCGCTGAAGGAGGAGGTCGAGGCGCGCGTCGCGCTGCCGGTCGTCGTGGAGAACGACGCCAACGCCGCGGCCTGGGGCGAGTACAAGTTCGGCGCCGGCAAGGGCCACCGCAACGTCATCTGCATCACGCTCGGCACCGGCCTCGGCGGCGGCATCGTCATCGGCAACAAGCTGCGCCGCGGCCACTTCGGCGTGGCCGCCGAGTTCGGCCACATCCGGATGGTCCCGGACGGCCTACTGTGCGGCTGCGGCTCGCAGGGCTGCTGGGAGCAGTACGCCTCCGGGCGCGCCCTGGTGAGGTACGCCAAGCAGCGCGCCAACGCCGCCCCCGAGAGCGCGGAGGTGCTGCTCGCCCTCGGCGACGGCACCCCCGAGGGCATCGAGGGCAAGCACATCTCCGTGGCCGCCCGCCAGGGCTGCCCGGTGGCCGTCGACTCCTACCGCGAGCTGGCTCGCTGGGTGGGCGCCGGCCTGGCCGACCTGGCCTCGCTCTTCGACCCGTCCGCGTTCATCGTCGGCGGCGGCCTCTCCGACGAGGGCGAGCTGGTCCTGGACCCGATCCGCAAGTCCTACAAGCGCTGGCTGGTCGGCGGCAACTGGCGCCCGGTCGCCGACGTCCTCGCCGCCCAGCTCGGCAACAAGGCCGGTCTGGTGGGCGCGGCTGACCTCGCCCGGGAGCCCGACCCGATCATGTAGCGCCGGTCGTACCGTGAGCGCGCCCACCGTCCCCGTCCGTCCGGGACCGGTGGGCGCCGCCGTACCGGCATCGAGTGGGCCGCGGCGTATGTTGATCGCCATGCTGCTGCCCAACTCCCGCACGGAACCCGACGGTTCCGCCGTCATCCGCGTCCTGAGCCACAACATCCGTTCGATGCGGGACGACACCGAGGCGCTGGCCCGGGTGATCCGGGCCTGCGCGCCCGATCTCGTGCTCCTCCAGGAGGCGCCGCGCTTCTTCCGCTGGCGCAAGAAGCTGGCCCGGCTCGCCGCGGCCTCGGACCTGGTGGTCCTCACCGGGGGTGCGACGGCCGCGGGCCCGGCGGTGCTCTGCTCGCTCAGGGCCACCGTGGAGCGCACCGAGGACGTCCTGCTGCCGCTCACCCCCGGGCTGCACCGGCGGGGCCTCGCCACGGCGGTCGTCCGGTTCGGGGGCGCCCGGCTGGGCGTCGTCAGCTGCCACCTCTCGCTCGACGCGGCCGAACGGTACGAGCAGGCCGGCGCGCTCCTGGACCGGCTGGCCGGGATGGGCGTGGCGCACGCGGTGGCGGGCGGCGACCTCAACGAGGGGCCGGAGGGGCCGGCGTTCCGGCGGCTGGCCGACCTGCTCCAGGACGGCTGGGCCACCGCCCCCTGGGGAGCGGAGGACACCTGGACGTCCGGCGATCCGCACCGGCGCATCGACGCGGTCTTCGCCACCCGCGGTGTCGAGGTCCTCGGCTGCGGGGTGCCCCCCGGCCGGTACGGGGTGACGGAGACGGACCTGAGGGCGGCCACGGACCACCTGCCGGTGCTGGCCGCCCTCAGAGTGCCGGCGCTTCCCTAGGACCGGGGGTCGGGGCCGGTCGCGCGCGGTCGGTCGCGGGGTCGGTCGCGGGACCCGGGGGCCGGTGGTGCGGTCGGTCCCGCGGGTCAGACCACCGCCCCGCGGCCCGGGTTGTCGTCGTCATCGTCGTCCGGCTTCATCCGCATCACCAGCGTTGCGAAGCCACCCAGGAAGCCGCCGATGCCGAGCGTGGCGAGCCACCACGTCATGTCCCAGCCGAACAGGACGGCCAGCAGGAGCAGGACGGGCCCGCCTATCACCGCGAGCCAGGCGAACTTCGAGGTCGGGTCGGCGGAGGGCAACGGGGGCGGCTCCGGCGGGACGAAGTGGCCCTCGTCGCCCTCGTCGAAGTCGTCCTCGGAGGGTTCGGCGAGCGAGTAGTCGCGCGGCCCCGCACCGGGACGGCCGACACCGGGTGCGAAGGAGACCGAGCCGCCGAGCCGCCCGGCCGGGCCCTTCTCGCTCTCGCCTGCCTCGCCGTCCCGGCTGTCCTTGTCGCCCTTGTCGCCCCTGTCGCCCTTGGCGTCCTCGGCCTTCCTGTCCTTCCTGTCCTTCCCGTCCGTCCTCTCCTTCCACGGCTTCTCGTCGGGCGCCCCGGGGTCCGGCGGCAGCGCCAGGTCCTCGATCGGCCGGAACGGCCTCGAACCCGGCGGGTCCGGCGGCTCCTGCCCGTACCCGGCGACGATCGCCGCCCAGGCGGCCTCCTCGTCGAAGGCGACGCCTTCCTTCCCGGCGGGCACGCCGGGCTCGGCGCGCTGCTCGGCCGGTCCGGCGGGTTCGGCGGGTTCGGCCGGCTCGACGGGCCCTGCGGGCCCGGCGGGCGTGACCGGTTCGGCCGGCTCCACCGGCTCACCGCCGTCGCGGTTCTCGCGGTCGGAGTCGTGCTCAGCCACCTGCTGTCGTCCCTTCCTTGCCGACACTGGGTGCGAGCCGGCCGACGAAGGCGTAGCTCTCCTCGAAGATCCGGTCCGCGTCGTGGTCCAACGTCGCGACGTGGTAGCTGTGTTCCAGCAGGACCTCCGTGACGTCCGTGGAGGAGACCCGGCCGAGGATCCGGGCCGAGTCGACCGGCGGCACCACATGGTCCTGCGGGCTGCGCAGGAGCAGCAGCGGCTGGGTGACCTGCGGCAGCTCGCCGTCGAGCATCCGGAAGAAGGTCCTGAGCGAGTGCGCGGCGTGCAGCGGCACCCGGTCGTACCCCAGCTCGGCGGCGCCCTCCAGCGCGATGTCGCTCGCGATGCCCTTCGTGGTCCGTACGACATGGCGGGCCACCGGCAGGGCGTACGCCGACAGACCGTGCACCTTGTTGGCCGGGTTGACGACCACGACGCCCGTGACCGCGTCCCCGTGCCGGGCGGCCAGCCGCAGCGCCAGCGCGCCGCCCATGGACAGTCCGGCCACGAACACCCGCGCGCAGGAATCGCGCAGGACCCGCAGCTCGCGGTCCACCTCCGCGTACCAGTCGGGCCAGCCGGTGAGCTGCATGTCCTCCCAGCGTGTGCCGTGCCCGGGCAGCAGGGGGAGCGAGACGGTCAGGCCGCGCTCGGCGAGGTACCGCCCCCAGGGGCGCAGCGACTGGGGGGAACCGGTGAAGCCGTGGCAGAGGAGGACGCCGACCTCGCCGCCCTCGTGGCGGTACGGCTCGGCTCCGGGGAGCACCGGCACGTTGCTCTCCTGTGGTCGTCGATTGCAGGTACTTCACCGTACGCGACCGTACTGACACCGACCAGGGCCATCGGCCCCCCAGGCGGTACCCGGCGGTATCGTCTGACCGACACACACAGGAAGGCACTCGGTTGTTCTACGGCACGATGAAGGTCGCCATCGGGGGGCCGCTCAAGCTCGCCTTCCGGCCCTGGGTGGAGGGACTGGAGAACATCCCGGCCGAGGGCCCCGCCATACTGGCGAGCAATCACCTGTCCTTCTCGGACTCCTTCTTCCTGCCGGTGATGCTCCACCGCAAGGTCACCTTCATCGCGAAGGCCGAGTACTTCACCACGCCCGGGGTGAAGGGCCGGATGACCGCCGCGTTCTTCAAGGGCGTGGGCCAGCTCCCGGTGGACCGCTCCGGGACGCGCGGCGCGGGCGAGGCCGCGGTGAAGAGCGGCATAGAGGTGCTGGAGCGCGGCGAGCTGTTCGGCATCTACCCGGAGGGCACCCGCTCGCCCGACGGGCGGCTCTACCGCGGCAAGCCGGGCGGCCTGGCCCGCGTGGCGCTGGCCACCGGGGCGCCCGTCATCCCGGTCGCCATGATCGACACCGAGAAGATCCAGCCTCCCGGGAAGGTCGTCCCCAAGCTGATGCGCCCGGGCATACGCATCGGCAAGCCGCTGGACTTCAGCCGCTACCAGGGCCTCGCGCACGACCGTTTCGTGCTGCGGGCGGTGACGGACGAGGTCATGTACGAGATCATGAAGCTCTCCGGCCAGGAGTACGTCGACATCTACGCGACCGCGGCCAAACGGCAGATCGCGGAGGCGGCCAAGGCCGGCAGGGAAGCGGAGAAGACGGCGGGGCGGGCGGCCGACAAGGCCCAGAAGGCCGTACGGGCCGCGCTCGGGCGGGGCGAGAGGGAACAGGTCCCGACGCGACAGGACGGGACGGAAGCGGCCGAGACGCAACAGGCCCAGAGGGAGAGTCAGGCGGAGTAGGGCGAACCGCCGAGGGGGGACATGCGGGGGGACATGCCGAAGCGGCAACGCGTGATGAGGATGTCGGTCGAGCAGCCGCTGTGGCGCGCGCTCGCCGGATACCGGGTGCTGACCATGCTCTACGCGGTCGGCCTGTTCGCCACCGGCTACGACCGGTTCCCGCGCCCCGGCGTCGCCATCGCCTACTACTGCGTGCTGTCCGGGTGGACCCTGGCCACCCTGCCCAGGGTCGCGAACGCCGTGAGCTGCACCAGGCGCTTCCTGGCCGCCGACCTCACCCTGGCGCTGGCCGGCATCCTCCTCACCCCCGTCGCCGACGCGCCGGCGCGGATCGCGGACGGCGGCCCGACCCTGCCGTCGATCTGGACCGCCGGCTCCGTCCTCGCCTTCGCCGTCAAGGGCGGCTGGCGCTGGGCCGCCTTCGCCTCCACCGCCGTCGCCGCCGCCAACCTGGTCGAGCGCGGCGCCGCGACCCGCGACACCGTCCACAACGTGATCCTGGTCTGGGTCGCCTCCATCGCCATCGGCTACGTCGTCGAGGTCGCCCGCGCCTCCGAGCGCACCCTCGCCCGCGCGCTGGAGATCGAGGCGGCCACCCGGGAACGGGAGCGCCTGGCCCGGGACATCCACGACGGCGTGCTCCAGGTGCTGGCCATGGTGCAGCGGCGCGGCGCGGTCATCGGGGGCGAGGCCGCCGAACTGGGCCGGCTGGCGGGCGAGCAGGAGGTGGCGCTGCGCACCCTGGTCTCCGGCGGGCCGGCCTCGGTCCCCCGGGCGCCGAGGGACGCCCTTGCGGATCCGGCCGGGGACACCGCGCGGGGCGCGGCCGTCGGGACCCTCGACGAGGGCACGGACGACGACGCCGACGCGCCCGTCGACCTGCGCGCGCTGCTCACCCCGTACGCCGGTGCCCGGGTCAGCCTCGCCGAACCGGGCGCCCCGGTGCCGCTGCCGGCCGCCGCCGCCCGCGAGGTGGCCGCCGCCGTCGGAGCCGCGCTGGACAACGTCCGCCGGCACGCGGGCGAGGGCGCGCGGGCGTGGATCCTGGTCGAGGACGAGCCGGAGTCGGTGATCGTGACCGTGCGGGACGACGGTCCCGGCATCCCGCAGGGGCGGCTCGCCCAGGCCGAGGACGAGGGCCGGCTCGGTGTGGCCCTGTCGATCCGGGGCCGGCTGCGCGACATCGGCGGCAGCGCCGAACTGGTCTCGGTGCCCGGCCAGGGCACGGAGGTCGAACTGCACGTACCCAGGAACACGCAGACCACGAACGGCAGCGGGCACACGGGAAGCGCGAAGGGCGCGCCGTGGACGCGGGGGAAGGCGGAGAGCCGATGAGCGCGGAACAGGACCCGATCAGAGTGATGGTGGTCGACGACCATCCGATGTGGCGCGACGCCGTGGCCCGCGACCTGACCGAGTCCGGCTTCGAGGTGGTCGCCACCGCGGGCGACGGCGCGCAGGCGGTGCGCCGCGCCCGGGCCGCCGCGCCCGACGTGCTCGTGCTCGACCTGAACCTGCCCGCGAAGCCGGGGGTCCAGGTCTGCAAGGAACTCGTCGGCGCCGACCCGGCGTTGCGCGTGCTGGTGCTGTCCGCGAGCGGTGAGCACGCCGATGTGCTGGAGGCCGTGAAGTCGGGTGCCACGGGCTACCTGCTGAAGTCCGCCTCGACCCAGGAGCTGCTGGACGCGGTGCGCCGCACGGCCGTGGGCGACCCGGTGTTCACACCGGGCCTGGCCGGCCTGGTGCTTGGCGAGTACCGGCGGCTGGCCGCCGAGCCCACGCCCGTCGCGGACGCCGGTGAGCCGAGGGCGCCCCGGCTCACCGACCGCGAGACCGAGGTGCTGCGCCTGGTCGCCAAGGGCCTGAGTTACAAGCAGATCGCCGAGCGCCTGGTGATCTCCCACCGCACGGTCCAGAACCACGTCCAGAACACCCTGGGCAAGCTCCAGTTGCACAACCGGGTGGAGCTGGTGCGGTACGCCATCGAACGCGGGCTCGACGGCGAGTAGGGGCGGGTAAACCCGCATCCGCGCGGACACCACCCTTTCGAGTGGATTCGCCGTGATCAACTACCCGACAATTCAGTGGAATTGGCTCGCCGCCCCATGCCGAAGTGACGTGGGTCACCATTAGCGTGACCTTCACCAGGCAACCGCGGCGAAGGGACTTTTCCATGCGGGTCGGAGTACTGACCGGAGGCGGCGACTGCCCCGGGCTCAACGCCGTCATCCGGGGCATCGTCCGCAAGGGCGTGCAGGAGTACGGCTATGACTTCGTCGGCTTCCGGGACGGCTGGCGGGGCCCCCTCGAGAACGACGCCGTCCGTCTCGACATCCCCGCGGTGCGCGGCATCCTGCCCCGCGGCGGCACCATCCTCGGCTCCTCGCGGACCAACCCCCTCAAACAGGAGGACGGCATCCGGCGGATCAAGGACAATCTCGCCAAGCAGGAGGTCGAGGCGCTCGTCGCGATCGGCGGCGAGGACACCCTCGGCGTGGCCGCGCGGATGAGCGACGAGTACGGCGTGCCCTGCGTGGGCGTGCCCAAGACCATCGACAACGACCTGTCGGCCACCGACTACACCTTCGGCTTCGACACCGCGGTCGGCATCGCCACCGATGCGATCGACCGGCTGCACACCACCGCCGAGTCCCATATGCGGGTGCTGGTCTGCGAGGTGATGGGCCGTCACGCGGGCTGGATCGCCCTGCACTCCGGCCTCGCCGGCGGCGCGAACGTCATCCTCATCCCCGAGCAGCGCTTCGACGTCGACCAGGTGTGCGCCTGGATCACCTCCCGTTTCAAGGCGTCGTACGCCCCGATCGTCGTCGTCGCCGAGGGTGCCATGCCCAAGGACGGCGACGTGGTCCTGAAGGACTCCTCGCTCGACTCCTTCGGGCACGTGCGGCTGTCCGGGGTCGGCGAGTGGCTGGCCAAGGAGATCGAGGCACGCACCGGGAAGGAGGCGCGGACCACCGTCCTCGGGCACATCCAGCGCGGCGGCACGCCCAGCGCCTTCGACCGCTGGCTGGCCACCCGGTTCGGGCTGCACGCCATCGAGTGCGTCCGGGACGGCGACTTCGGCAAGATGGTCGCGCTGCGCGGCACCGACATCGTCCGCGTCCCGATCGCGGAGGCCACCGCGAAGCTGAAGACGGTCGACCCGCAGCTGTACGAGGAGGTCGGGGTCTTCTTCGGCTGACCCGCCACCGGCCTCTGCGCCCACAGACCGCACCGAGGGTGCCGCCGACCTGACCGGCGGCGCCCTCGGTGCGCGCGTCGCCGGCTACGGGACGCGCCGCGGCTCACCGTGCGTGCCGGCGCCGCGCAGCTGACCGGCCAGCAGCGCGCAGACGATCGCCCGGCCGTTCAGCGTCAGCACGGACTCGGGGTGGAACTGCACCGAAGCGAACCGGTCGGAGCGCAGCGCGTGCACCTCACCGGACGCGCTCCGGCTGACCTCGATCCCGTGCGCGGACAGCTCGGCGTGCGCCTCGTCGTCGCAGTGCGCCACGTAGCTGTTGTAGAAGCCCACGGTCTCGGCCTGCCCGAACAGGTCGATCCCGGTCTGGGCGCCCTGGTGGGGTACCTCCTTGCGGACGATGTCCAGGCCGAGTTCGGCCGCGATCAGCTCGTGTCCGAGGCAGACCCCGAGCACGCCGTGCCGGTGCGCGGCGAGCACGTCGGCCGTCAGCGCGCGCAGCAGCCGCATCTTCGGGTCGTCCGCGTCGCACGGGTCGCCGGGGCCGGGGCCCAGGACGACCGGCCCCTCGTGCGCGAGGACGGCCGCGCGCAGCCCGGGCTCGTCGTAGCGGCGCACGGTGACGGTCAGCCCCGACGACCGCAGCATGTGGGAGAGCATCGCGGTGAAGGTGTCCTCGCCGTCCACGACCAGGGTGTGTCCGGTGAGTCCCGCCGGGTCCGCCGCGGCCTGCGACTGCGCCCGGCCGGTCGGGACCGCGCCCTGCATCCGCAGCCAGAACGGCGCGAGAAGGGCGCGCCGCCCGTCCAGGGCCGCGCGCACCCGCGGGTCGTCGGCGAGCCGGGGCCGTGAGCGCTCCGCGCGCGGCCGGGCGGGCCGTACGCCGAGCGCCGCCAGTACGCCCGCCGCCTTCGCATGGGTCTCGGCGACCTCGCCCGCCGGGTCCGAGCCGCGGACGAGGGTGGCGCCGACCGGTACGCGCAGCCGGCCGCGGGCGTCGATGTCGGCGGTGCGGATGAGGATGGGGGAGTCCAGGGTCTGGGCGCCGCCCACGTCGCGGCCGAGCAGGGCCAGCGCGCCCGCGTAGTAGCCGCGGCCCCCGGCCTCGTGCCGCTCGATGACCCGGCAGGCGTTCTGCACCGGCGACCCGGTGACGGTCGCGGCGAACATGGTCTCCTTGAGCACCTCGCGCACGTCCAGGGAGGACCGGCCGCGCAGCTCGTACTCGGTGTGCGCCAGGTGCGCCATCTCCTTCAGCCGCGGGCCGACGACCACCCCGCCCATGTCGCCGACGGTGCACATCATCTTGAGCTCCTCGTCGACGACCATCGACAGCTCCTCGATCTCCTTGCCGTCGGCGAGGAAGCCGAGCAGGTGCTCGGGCGTCGGCCCCTCGGCGGGGTAGCGGTACGTCCCGCTGATCGGGTTCATCACGACCGTCCCGCCGGACATGCGCACGTGCACCTCGGGGCTGGCGCCGACCAGCGTCCGCCCACCCGTCTCCCACCCCCGCCCTTCCAAGGAAGGCCCTTCGGGCCCCTTCTGATCTCCGGTGTGCACGACGAACGTCCAGTACGCCCCCCGCTCGCCCTCGAGCAGCCGCCGGAACAGCGCCAGCGCGTCGGCCCGCCCGAAGCCCGGGACCTCCCCCTCGTACGTCCGTCGGATCACGAAGTTCGCGCCCTCGCCCGTGCCGATCTCCTCGCGCAGCACCCGCCCGACGGTCTCCGCGTACTCCTCGTCGCCCACGTCGAAGCCGCCGCCCTCGACGCGCACCTGGTGCGCGGGGAGCTGCGCCAGGGCCTCGGCGAGCGGGACCGTGCCCGTCTCCTCGGGCGTGAGCACCAGCAGTGGGGTGCCGTCGTCGCGGACGTCGAAGCCGCGTTCGCGGATCTGCCGGAACGGTACGAGGGCCAGGCCCTCGTCGGGCAGGTCGGCCAGCCGGTCGTGACGGGTCACCGGGCCGAGCAGCACCTCGACCAGGTCGTGGTCGTGCCCCGGCGTACGGCGGCGCAGCAGGGCGAAGGGGCGGGGGTCGTGCAGCAGCCGTGCCAGATCCATGGGTTCCTCTTCCGTCGATGCCGGTCGATGCCGGTCGATGTGGGTGAGGAACGGCCAAGGCGCCGGAAACGCCGAAGGCCGCCCCTCGGGCGGCCTTCGCGAAGTGTGGGATACGCGCAGTCAGCGGGCCGCCGGAGAAGCGGTCCACCACCAGTTCTGGTTCTGGGTCGAGTGCGCGAACATGCCCGGCACCCTACCGCATCGGTCCACCGGGCGTCCCCGACCGGCCCGTGACGGGCCCCGGCCGCGCTGCCGCGCGTGCGTCCGTACGCAGCACAGGCCGGTTTCCGGCGGCCTCGCGGAGTGGAAAGTGGGTCCGCGTCGACCAGCTGCCGCCCCCGCCCCGGCGTTCGCCGCACGCCCGAGCCCGACCGAGGAGTACGCCATTTCCACGCCACGACCACCCCACCCGGCAGGGCACCGCCGCCTGAGGCGGGCGCTGACCGCCCTGAGCGCCTGCGCGGTGCTCGCCGCCGGTGTCACGGGCGCCGCCCGGCCGTCGGCCGACGATGCCACCAAGACCGTCACCTACCGCGGTCACACCTTCACCGTCCCGGCCGGCTGGCCCGTCGTCGACCTCGACCAGGAGCCGACCGCCTGCGTCCGCTTCGACCGGCACGCCGTCTACCTGGGCACCCCCGGCGAGCTGCAGGACTGCCCGGCCCGCGCCGTCGGACGCACCGAGGCCCTGTGGGTGCAGCCCGCGGTGGCGACGAAGGCCTCGGTGACCGAGGAGCCCACGGCCCGCGTCTACCGGGCGACCGCCACCAACGAGGGAATCTCCGTGACGGCCCCGTACGGCGAGGACCGTGCGGAGATCCAGCGGGTGCTGCGCAGCGCCGGACTGCCCGTCGCCGCCGCCCGCGCCCGTGAACCCGCCCGGGAACCGACCACGCGCGCCGTGCCCGCCGACGCGACCGCGTACCAGGGCAGGGGCTTCGACGCCTGCACCGCCCCGAGCCAGACGGCCATGAACGCCTGGAGGGCCGGCTCGCCCTACCGGGCCGTCGGCGTCTACATCGGCGGCGTCAACCGCGCCTGCGCCCAGGCGAAGCTGACCGCCGAGTGGGTGCAGACGCAGTACGCGAACGGGTGGCGCTTCTTCCCGCTCTACGTCGGCCCGCAGCCCGCCTCCGGCGCCGGCAGCTGCCAGAACTCCTGCGCGTCGATCAACGATCCGGCATCGCAGGGCAAGGGGGCCGCGGAGGACGCCGTCGCCCAGGCGGCGGCGCTCGGCTTCGCCAAGGGGTCGGTGCTCTACAACGACGTGGAGCAGTACACGCCGGGCGGCACCCTCACCACGCGCGTTCTCGGCTACCTGGAGGCCTGGACCGAGCGGCTGCACGAACTGGGCTACCGGTCCGGCGCGTACGGCAGCGTCTCGTCCCTGGTCGCCGACCTGGTCGCCCACGCCGGGAAGGTCACCCTGCCCGACGTGATCCACTTCGCGCACTGGAACGACGAGAACACCACCGCCCACACCGCCGTCCCGGCCCATCTGTGGGCCGGCCACCAGCGCATCCACCAGTACGCGGGGAACAAGACCGAGACCTACGGGTCGGTGACCATCAACATCGACCGCGACCAGCTGGACGTGGGCACCGGAGCTTGAGCAACCAGGGCAAAGGGGGTACCGCGACCGGGCGCCGTCCGTCTCATTGGCTGAACGGAGAAGGGGGTCCGCCGGGCGACCCCGTAATCTTGGTGGGGTGACCGTGAACGCTAAGACCAGCGCGAGCGCTGGCAACACCTGGCGAGACCTGCCCGCGGCGCAGCAGCCCGAGTACCCCGACCCCGAGGCTCTGCGCGCAGTGATCGCGGACCTCGAGTCGTATCCGCCGCTCGTCTTCGCGGGCGAGTGCGACCAGCTGCGCGCCCGGATGGCGGCAGTCGCCAGGGGAGAGGCGTTCCTCCTCCAGGGCGGCGACTGCGCCGAGGCGTTCGACGCGGTGTCCGCCGACCAGATCCGCAACAAGCTCAAGACCCTGCTCCAGATGGGCGCCGTGCTGACGTACGCCGCCTCGGTGCCGGTGGTCAAGGTCGGCCGGATCGCCGGCCAGTACTCCAAGCCGCGCTCCAAGCCGACCGAGACCCGCGACGGCGTGACCCTGCCGACCTACCGCGGCGACTCCGTCAACGGCTTCGAGTTCACCGAGGCCGCCCGCGTCCCGGACCCCGAGCGCCTGAAGCGGATGTACCACACGTCCGCCTCCACGCTGAACCTGGTGCGCGCCTTCACCACCGGCGGCTACGCCGACCTGCGCCAGGTGCACGCCTGGAACCAGGACTTCGTGCGGTCCTCCCCGTCCGGCCAGCGCTACGAGCAGCTCGCGCGCGAGATCGACAACGCGCTGAACTTCATGCGGGCCTGCGGCACGGACCCGGAGGAGTTCAAGACCGTCGAGTTCTTCTCCTCGCACGAGGCGCTGCTGCTCGACTACGAGTCGGCGCTGACCCGCGTCGACTCGCGCACCGGGCGGCTGTACGACGTCTCCGGGCACATGGTGTGGATCGGCGAGCGCACCCGGCAGCTGGACCACGCGCACATCGAGTTCGCGTCGAGGATCCGCAACCCGATCGGCATCAAGCTGGGCCCGACGACCACGCCCGAGGAGGCGCTGCGGTACATCGACCGCCTCGACCCCGAGCGGGAGCCGGGCCGGCTGACGTTCATCGTCCGCATGGGCGCCGACAAGATCCGCGACCGGCTCCCGGAGCTGGTGGAGAAGGTCACGGCCTCGGGCGCGGTGGTGGCCTGGGTGACCGACCCGATGCACGGCAACACCTTCGAGGCGGCCTCCGGCCACAAGACCCGGCGCTTCGACGACGTGCTCGACGAGGTCAAGGGCTTCTTCGAGGTGCACAAGGGGCTCGGCACGCACCCCGGCGGCATCCATGTGGAGCTGACCGGTGACGACGTCACCGAGTGCGTCGGCGGCGGCGACGAGATCTTCGTCGACGACCTGCACCAGCGCTACGAGACGGCCTGCGATCCGCGGCTGAACCGCAGCCAGTCCCTGGACCTGGCGTTCCTGGTCGCGGAGATGTACCGGGACCAGTGAGGCGCCCGCCCCTCGCGGGAGCGTGAAGTGGGGCGCGGATCACACGGGATCCGCGCCCCTCTCCCTTTCCCGGAGTTCCCGTCGTGAGTTAGGTTAGGTTTGCCTCACCGATAAGGAGTCGGGGTGGCGCCACTGAACCGATCCCGGCGGGAGGTGAACCGCGTGTACGTGTGCAGTTGCTTCGGCATCACCGAGCAGCAGGTCAAGCAGCATGCGGACAACGGCGCCTGCACGCCCCGCAGGATCGCCTCCGCCTGCAAGGCGGGCACCGACTGCGGCGGCTGCGTACGCCGTATCCAGGCGCTGCTCGGCCGGGGCGCCTGCCCGCGCCGGGAGCTGGTCGACCAGGGTGGCCCGGCGCTCGCGCCGCTCACCGGCGGGGCGTCGGGAGCGCCTCCGAAGGAGCTGACGGAGCTGGGCGACGCCGCCTAGGGTCACCTGGGCGCGACCGCCGGCGGTCCGCCTCAGGGGCTGGAGAAGCCGTGCGTTCCGGGGCCCGACGGGTCCGGCTGGCTCTGTTCGACGATGGTCGAGATGTAGAGCGCCTCACCCAGCTTGTCGACCAGTTCCAGCTGGGTGTCCAGGTAGTCGATGTGATGCTCCTCGTCGGCGAGGATCGCCTCGAAGATGTTCGCCGACGTGATGTCGTCCTTGTCGCGCATCAGATCCACGCCCCGGCGCAGCCGGTCGATGGCCTCGACCTCGATCTGCCGGTCGGCCCGGAACATCTCCGTCACCGTCTGCCCGACCTGGACGTGGAAGAGGCGCTGGTAGTTCGGCAGGCCGTCAAGGAGCAGGATCCGGTCGGTCAGGAGTTCCGCGTGCCGCATCTCGTCGAACGACTCGTCGCGGGTGTACTTGGCGAGCTTCGTCCAGCCCTTGTGGTCCTGGATCTTGGAGTGCAGGAAGTACTGGTTGATCGCGGTGAGCTCGGCGGTCAGCTGCTCGTTGAGCAGTTCGATCACCTCGGGGTCGCCTTGCATGGCGGCGGTGCTCCTTCCGGACGTCTCTGGGCGGATCTCGCGCATGATTGCACCGGCACACACAGCCGTCCAGTAAGTGCATACTTAGTGCGAGTTGTCCGAATCGCCCCCGGGTTGGTCATGTGCACCCCCTCCGGTCTGTCAGGATGGAGGCATGGGTCAGCCGGTGGAACGCGCGTCAGGGAACGCGTCTGGAGCAGTGCCGAGGGGAGCGGCGCAGCCGGAACTTCCGCCGGGGCAGCGGCTCCAGCGCGGCTGGCCGGTCACGCACTACGGGCCGGTGCCCAAGTTCCGGCCCGAGCGCTGGGACTTCCGGGTCTTCGGCGCCACCGCCGACGGCGAGAAGCACTGCTGGACCCACGAGGAGTTCACGGCCCTGCCGTACACCACCGTGGTGGCCGACCTGCACTGCGTCACGAAGTACAGCATGGTCGGCGCCGAGTGGGGCGGCATCCCCGCGCGCACCGTCCTGGACATCGCTCCGCCCGCGGCGAACGTCACCCATGTGATGGTGTGGGCGGAGTACGGGTTCAGCTCCAACCTGCGCCTGTCCGACTTCACCTCGGAGCGCACCCTCTTCGCCACCCACAAGGACGGCGAACTGCTTACCGCCGAGCACGGCTTCCCGCTCCGCCTGATCGTCCCCCACCTGTACGCCTGGAAGGGCCCCAAGTGGGTCCGCGGCGTGGAGTACATGACCGCCGACCGCCGCGGCTTCTGGGAGGAGCGCGGCTACCACAACCTCGGCGACCCCTGGAAGGAACAGCGCTACTCCTACCAGGAGGAACCGGGGGACGGACCGGAACTCTGACGCCCCCACCGGGGGCCGTCCCGGCGCCTTTTCACCGCCTTCTCACGCGTCCCTGAGCCGCTTCAGGCGCTCCACGTCCGCCGTGTGGCCCGCCTTGCCGCCCGGGGTCTCGATGACCAGCGGGACGCCCTCGGTGGCGGGGTGGGTCATCAGGGCGCGGAAGGGGTCCTCGCCGATGTGGCCGGCGCCGATGTTCTCGTGCCGGTCCTTGTGCGCGCCGGCCACGTCCTTGGAGTCGTTGGCGTGGATCAGCCGCAGCCGGCCCTCGCCGACCGTCTGCACCAGCAGGTCCAGCGTCTGGCGCATGCCGTCCGGGCCGGTCAGGTCGTGCCCCGCGGCGAAGATGTGGCAGGTGTCCAGGCACACGCCCAGCCTCGGATGGGCGTCCAGCGCGTCGAAGTACGGCCCGAAGTCCCAGGTGCGCGAGCACAGCGAGGCACCCTGGCCCGCGGTGGACTCCAGGAGCAGGTACGGGTCGTCGTCGTGGGTGAGCTCGTCGAGCAGCGGCAGCATGTGCTCCCGCACCTGCTTCAGCGCGACGGACCGGTCCCGGCCGCCGGTGGCGCTCCCGGTGTGCACGACGACGCCCAGCGCGCCGATCTCCCGGCCGCGCCGCAGCGAGTGCCGCAGCGACTCCACCGACCGCTGAACGGTCGCCTCGGTGTGGGAGCCGAAGTTGATCAGATACGGGGCGTGGACGTACGCCGGGACCGACTGCTCGGCGCAGGCAGCGCGGAACTGCTCGTCCTGCCGCGGGTTGCCCGCGGGCGTGGCCCAGCCGCGTGGATTGGCGACGAAGACCTGCACGGTCTCGGCCCCGAGGTCACGGGCGTAGGACAGGCCCACGGAGTGCAGCCCGCCGGCGACGGGCACATGGCCGCCGATCGGGTTGCGGGACGGGCCGGGGAGGGGACGGGACCGCTGACTGCTCACCCGTCCAGGGTGTCATGTGCCCGGCGGTCACCGGCCGCCGGGCCGATGTCACCGGATGGTGATCGTTATCGTCGAGCCCTTCGGCGCCCGGTCGCCGCCCCGCACCGACTGCTTCTTGACGGTGTCGCCGAACAGGCCGAGCAGCCCGCGGTCCTCCCGCACCTGGAAACCGGCCTTCTGGAGCGTGTTCTTCGCGTCGTCGACGCTGTTGCCCGTCACGTCCGGCACCTCGACCATCTCCGGGCCCTTGGACAGCGTCAGCGTGACCGTGTCACCCTCGGCCGCCTGGCTGTCGCCCGCCGGGCTCTGCCGGGCGACCTCGCCCTTGTCGAAGTCGGAGGTGACCTGCTCGGTGGAGACCCGCACCTTCAGGCCGGCGTCCTGGAGGTCGGACCGCGCCTCGTCCAGGTCCTCGCCGGTGACGTCCGGCACGTTCACCGCGCGGCCCTTGCTGACGGTGAGCGCGATCGCCGAGCCGGCGCGCCGCTCGGTGCCCGCCTCGGGGTCCGTGCCGATCACGACGTCGCGGGGGACGTCGTCGCTGAACTCCCGGCTCACCATGCCCGGTTCCAGGCCCTCCTTCTTCAGCAGGGTCCGCGCCTCGCCCAGCCGGTGGCCCTTCAGATCGGGCACGTTCACGGTCTCGGGCCCGTCGGAGACCGTGAGCGTCACGGAGCCGTTACTGCGGATCCGGGCGCCCGCCTGCGGATCGGTGCTGATGACCGTGCCGCGCCGGACCGTGTCGCTGTAGGCGTGCTCGACCCGGTCGACGCCGAGACCGGCCGCCTTGAGCCGCTCCCTGGCCTGTGCCTCCGTCTTCGCCAGCAGCGGCGGGACCTTGGTGAACTGGCCGGAGTTGATGTACCACACCCCGCCGCCGACCCCGAGGGCCAGCAGGACCGCGGCGACCACCACGAGCAGCGTCCGACGGGGTGGCCCGGGGCGCCGCGCACCGGCGGGCCCCGGTGGGGGCGGGGGCGCCTGAAGCCGGCTGGTGCGGTTGAGGGCGGCCTCGGACCGCGCCCCGTCCTCACCGGCCTCACCGTCCCTGCCGGGGATCCGCGTCGTCAGCGCGCGCGGGATGACGCTCGTACGGTCCTCTGCGTTGTCGTGTTCCGCGGTGAGGGCCCGCGGCGGCAGCGCGTCCAGCTGGTCCGGGCCGAGCGCGGACCGCGCCTCGCGGACCCGCGCGAGCAGCGCGACCGCGTCGTGCGGCCGGATGTCCGGGGTGCGCGCGGTGGCCTCCGCGACCAGTTCGTCCAGTTCCAGGGACAGTCCCGGCACGGCGGCCGACGGGGCCGGCACGTCCTCGTGGAGGTGCTGGTACAGCACCTGGGCGGGGGACTCCCCCTGGTGCGGCTTGCCGCCGGTCAGCATCTCGTACAGCACGACCCCGCACGCGTACACGTCGACCCGGGGGTCGGCGGTGCCGCGCTCGATCTGCTCCGGGGCCAGGTAGGAGACGGTGCCGAGGACGGCACCGCTGGTGTTCGTCACCGTGTCCACGGACCGCACAAGGCCGAAGTCGGCGACCTTGACCCGGCCGTCGTCCCCTATCAGGACGTTCTCCGGCTTCATGTCGCGGTGCACGAACCCGGCCCGGTGCGCGGCCCCCAGCGCGGCGAGCACCGGCTCCAGGATGTCCAGCGCCGCGCGGGGCTGGAGCGCCCCGCGCTCGCGCAGCACGTCGCGCAGGGTGCAGCCGGCCACGTACTCCATGGCGAGGTAGACGTACGACCCGTCCGTGCCCTGGTCGAAGACCTGCACGACGTTCGGGTGGGCCAGCCGCGCGACCGACTTGGCCTCTCGGATGAACCGCTCCACGAACGAGCCGTCGGCCGCGAGCGCGGGGTGCATCACCTTGAGCGCGAGGACCCGGTCCAGGCGGGTGTCCAGGGCCCGGTAGACCGTGGCCATCCCACCGACGGCGATCCGCGCGTCGACGCGATAGCGGCCGTCGAGCACCTGCCCGACGAGGGGGTCCTGAAGGGTCGTATCCACGCAGGCGAGTCTACGAGCCGTCACGGACACCCACGGGTCGCGGACGGTGTCGCGGCGGGACTGAAGCCGACCTGTGACGCGGTACCCGCACGCCTGCGAGGCGGTGACCGGCTAGAATGCGGGCCGCTCCGGGTCCAGCCCGGCCAGGCCCTCCGCCGGGGACGACGCCCGGGCGAAGTGGCGCTTGGGGATCCGCCCGGCGAGCCGGGCCAGCCGGCCCGCCTCCACGGCGGACCGCATCGCCGCGGCCATCATCACCGGCTCCTGCGCCCGCGTCACCGCCGAGGCGAGCATCACTCCGGCACACCCCAGCTCCATGGCCAGCGCCACGTCCGAGGCCGTACCGGCCCCGGCGTCCAGGATCACCGGCACGCGCGCGTGCTCCACGATCAGCTGGAAGTTGTGCGGGTTGCGGATGCCGAGCCCGGATCCGATGGGCGAGCCCAGGGGCATGATCGCGGCGCAGCCCACCTCCTCCAGTTTCCGCGCCAGCACCGGGTCGTCGTTCGTGTACGGCAGCACCGTGAACCCGTCGTCGACCAGCGTCTCCGCCGCGTCCAGCAGCTCGATCGGGTCCGGCAGCAGCGTGCGCTCGTCGGCGATGACCTCCAGCTTGACGAGGTCCGTGCCCAGCGCCTCCCGTGCCAGCCGGGCGGTGAGCACCGCCTCACCCGCGGTGAAGCAGCCGGCGGTGTTGGGCAGCACCCGGATCCCGAGCGACTCCAGCACCGACAGCACCGAGCCGTGCACGGAGGGGTCCACCCGCCGCATCGCGACCGTGGTCAGCTCCGTGCCGGAGGCGACCAGAGCCCGCTCCAGGACCTCCAGGCTGGGCGCGCCGCCGGTGCCCATGATCAGCCGGGAGGTGAAGGGCGTACCACCGAGGACGAAGGGGTCGTCGGCCATGGCTCAGCCTCCCTGGACGGCGGTCAGCACCTCGACGCGGTCGCCCTCGGCCAGGGCCGTGGCCGACCACCGCGTGCGCGGGACGACGGTCTCGTTGAGGGCGGCGGCCACTCCGGAGGGCGCCGCGGTCAGGGTCCGCACGACGGCGCCGAGGGACGTGCCGGGCGTGATCCGGCGGGGCTCACCGTTGACGGAGATGTTCATGGAGTCGTTCATACGGGCTGCTCCGTGAGTGCCGCGGCGTGAAAGCGCCTGGGGGAGAAGGGCCGGACCTCGTCCGGCAGCTCGCCGGTGGTCAGGACGTGGGCCATGACGTCACCGGTGACCGGCGTGAGCAGCACGCCGTTGCGGTGGTGCCCGGTGGCCAGCAGCAGGCCGTCGAGGCCGGTCGGGCCGAGCAGCGGCGCGTTGTCGGGGGAGCCGGGCCGCAGCCCCGCCCGCGTCTCCGTGAGCGGCAGCTCGGTGATCCCGGGCATCAGCTCGTGCGCGTCGCGCAGCAGCTCGTACACGCCGCCCGCCGTCACCGTCGTGTCCCAGCCCAGCTCCTCACTCGTGGCCCCGACGACCAGCTCGCCGTCGAGCCGCGGCACCAGGTAGACCTGGCTGCCGCGCACCACGGCCCGCACGGTACGGCTCAGGAACGGCGCGTACCGCTTCGGCACCGTCAGCCGCAGCACCTGCCCCTTCACCGGCCGCACCGGCGGCAGCACGTCGTCCGGGACGCCCGCGAGCCGTCCGCTGCGGCTGCCCGCCGCGAGCACCACCCGGTCCGCGGCCGGCGCGGTGCCGTCGCGCAGCACACAGCCCGTGGCCCGGCCGCGGGCCACGGTGAGCCGCTCGGCCCAGCCGCGGTGGAAGACCACGCCCGCCCGCTCACAGGCCGCGACCAGGGCGCGGGCGAGCCTGCGCGGGTCGATCTGGTGGTCGCCGTCCACCCGCAGCCCGCCGCGCACGCCCGGTGCGAGCATCGGCTCGAGGCGACGGCAGTCCCGCCCGGACAGCCACTCGGAGTCCAGTCCCGACCGGCGCTGAAGGTCGTGCAGTTCCCGCAGGTGGGCGCGGTCGTCGGCGTCCAGCGCGACGGCGAGGGTGCCGCACCGGCGGTAGCCGAGGTCATGGCCGGTCAGTTCGGTCAGCTCGGCCGCGAAGTCCGGGTAGCGGCGGGCAGAGGCCAGGTTGAGTCCGAGCAGGGTCTGCTCGCCGTGGTGCAGTTCGGTGACGGCGGCCAGCATCCCGGCGGCCACCTGCGCGGCCCCGCCGCCCGGCTCGGGGTCCACCACCGCCGTGGCGAACCCGCGCTGCGCCGAGCGCCAGGCCGTCACCAGGCCGATGATCCCGCCCCCCACGACGAGGACGTCTGACGTACGTGGCGACGACATGGGCGTCCAGCCCCTCCCTTCGCCGGCATGACCCGGATCAGGTTCGTACGGTCGGAGGCCGCCAGCCTCCCTCTCAGCCCGGTGCGTCCGGGCTCCCGCGAGTGCTTGTACCGGGGCCACCCTAGCCCGCGGAGCGCCGCCCCGGTAAGGGAGCCCCCGCCCCGGCCCGCCCTCCGGCAGGTGCCCGAGGGCCCTGACTGACGGTCCGTCAGGTGGCTTATGGTGATCAGATGAGCGACGAGACGCAGGAACAGGGCGCATCAGGGCCGCGGCGCGTGGTCGTCGCGGGCGCGGGCATGGCCGGCGTGCAGACCGCGGTCGCGCTGCGCGAGCAGGGCTTCACCGGCACCGTGACAGTGATCGGCGCCGAACCCCACCAGCCCTACGACCGGCCGCCGCTGTCCAAGGCCGTCCTGCTCGGCAAGGCCGAGGGCTCGGCCTTCGACATCGACTTCGAGGCGCTCGGTCTCGAACTGCGGCTCGGCTGCGAGGCGCTGGCCGTGCGGCCCGACGCGCATGTGCTGGAGACCTCGGCCGGACCGGTGCCGTACGACGTCCTCGTCCTGGCCACCGGTGCCGAACCGATCCGGCTGCCCGGCACGGAGGGCGTTCCCGGGGTCCACCTGCTGCGCACCCTGGACGACGCCGAACGGCTGCGGCCGGTGCTCACCGAGCAGCACGACGTCGTGGTCGTCGGCGCGGGCTGGATCGGCGCCGAGTTCGCCACCGCCGCGCGCGAGGCGGGCTGCGCCGTGACCGTCGTGGAGGCCGCGGACCGGCCACTCGCGGGCGCGCTGCCCGCGGAGGTGGCCGAGCCGATGACCACCTGGTACGCCGACAGCGGCGCCGAACTGCGCACCGACGCGCGCGTGGAGCGCGTCGAACCCGGCGCGGTGGTGCTCGACGACGGCTCGCGGCTGCCCGCGGGCGCCGTCGTGGTCGGCGTCGGCGCGCGCCCCGCCACGGGCTGGCTGGCCGGCTCCGGCATCGAGCTGGGCCGGCACGGGGACGTCCTGGCCGACGACCACCTGCGCACGTCCGTGCCGGACGTGTACGCGGTCGGCGACTGCGCCTCCTTCCCCTCGGGTCGGTACGGCGAGCGCCTGCTGATCCACCACTGGGACAACGCGCTCCAGGGCCCGCGCACGGTCGCGGCCGACATCATCGGCCTCACCCCCGTGGTCTACGACCCGGTGCCGTACTTCTGGTCCGAGCAGTTCGGGCGCTTCGTGCAGTACGCCGGCCACCACACGTCGGCCGACACCCTCGTCTGGCGCGGCGAGCGCACCGGACCGGCGTGGACGGTCTGCTGGCTCCGCGAAGGCCGGCTCGTCGCCCTGCTGGCCGTCGGCCGGCCGCGCGATCTGGCGCAGGGGCGGCGGCTGATCGAGTCCGGCACGCCCATGGATCCGCGGCTGCTCGCGGACCCGGCGAGGCCCTTGAAGACGGCGACGGCGTGAGGCACGCCGCCCCGGGTGGACGGGTCTGGCTTCCGAGTGTCAGTGGCAGATGGCACGCTTGTTTCCGTGACCGAGATTGACACGAAGATCGACGCTCTCGTCCCCGCGTGGCTCACGCTTCCCGACATCGCCGAACAGCTCGGCGTCGAGGTGACGCGTGTGCGGCAGCTGGTCAAGGAGGGCCAGCTCATCGCCGTACGCCGGGGTGAGAACCGCGCGCTGCACGTCCCCGCCGCCTTCATCGACGGCGACAAGGTCGTCAAGGGCCTGTCCGGCACCCTGACGCTCCTGAGGGACGACGGCTTCACGGACGAAGAGATGATCGAATGGCTGTTCACCCCCGACCCGACCCTGCCCGGCACCCCCGCCCAGGCCCTGAGTGAGAACCGCGGCACAGAGGTGAAGCGCCGCGCCCAGGCCCTCGCCGTCTGACCCGGCCACCCGCCTGCGCACCCGGCCCCGGCCCTCGGCCGGGGCCTCGGCGTTCCCGCGGGCCGGCCGCGCGCGGCGGGTAGGGTCCGTTCGAGTGGTCGGACGATCCACCGAACCGACGAGCCACCGAACCGGCGGACCGTCGAACCGACGAGCCACCGAACCGACGAGCCGGGGGGACCCGCGTATGCCCGAGACCGCTGCCGTAGCCGACGCCCGTGACCGGCTCGGCGACGCGCGCCTGTATCTGTGCACGGACGCCCGGAGACGGCAGGGTGACCTGGCCGGGTTCCTGGACGCGGTGCTGGCGGCGGGTGTCGACGTCGTGCAGTTGCGGGACAAGGGCATGGAGGCCGGGGAGGAGCTGGACCGGCTGGAGGTGTTCGCCGACGCGTGCGCCCGGCACGGGAAGCTGCTCGCGGTCAACGACCGGGCGGACGTCGCCCACGCGGCCGGTGCCGACGTGCTGCACCTGGGGCAGGGGGACCTCCCGGTGCCCGCCGCCCGCGCGATCCTCGGCGACGGCGTCCTGATCGGCCGGTCCACACACGCCGCGGACGAGGCCGCCGCCGCGGCCGTGCAGGACGGCGTGGACTACTTCTGCACCGGACCCTGCTGGCCCACGCCCACCAAGCCCGGCCGTCCCGCCCCCGGCCTGGACCTGGTCCGGTACACCGCCTCGCTCGGCACCGACCGGCCCTGGTTCGCCATCGGAGGCATCGACCTCGGCAACCTGGACCAGGTCCTGGAGGCCGGCGCCCGCCGTGTCGTCGTGGTCCGGGCGATCACCGAGGCCGACGACCCCGGAGCGGCGGCGTCCGAGTTCGCCGCGCGGCTGCGTCGGGCGGGGTAGGGCGCGACACGGTCCGGCACGGCAGCAGGGGCCGGGCAGGCCCGGGCGCGACAGCTGGGCGTCTCATTTTTCGGACAGTCGGTCCGGCCCGGCCCGCTTGTTTTCGGCCCCATTGTCCGAAGGGTGGACAAGAAGTCGACAATTCCGGCAAATTTCCGGGGCTCGGTTGGGAGACCGCCGTGCCCTGGATAGCCTGCCGGTATGGCCCTCGGAACCGCATCCACCAGGACTGATCGCGCGCGCACCGTGCGTGACATCCTCGCCACCGGCAAGAGCACGTACTCCTTCGAGTTCTGGGCGCCGAAGACGGCGAAGGGCGAGCGCAACCTGTGGAACGCGCTGCGCAGGGTCGAGGCCGTCGCTCCCGACTTCGTCTCGGTGACGTACGGCGCCGGCGGCTCCACCCGCGCGGGCACCGTCAGGGCGACCGAGCAGATCGCGTCCGACACCACACTCACCCCGGTGGCGCACCTCACCGCCGTCAACCACTCCGTCGCCGAACTGCGCAACATCATCGGCCAGTACGCGGACGCCGGGATCCGCAACATGCTCGCGGTGCGCGGCGACCCGCCCGGCGACCCGATGGGCGAGTGGGTCCCGCACCCCCGCGGCCTGACGTACGCCGCCGAACTCGTCCGGCTCATCAAGGAGTCGGGCGACTTCTGCGTGGGCGTGGCGGCGTTCCCCGAGATGCATCCCCGCTCCGCCGACTGGGACACCGACGTCGCGCACTTCGTCGACAAGTGCCGCGCGGGCGCCGACTACGCCATCACGCAGATGTTCTTCGATCCGGAGTCGTACCTCCGCCTGCGCGACCGTGTCGCCGCCGCCGGTTGCGCGACACCGGTCATTCCCGAGATCATGCCGGTCACGAGCGTGAAGATGCTCGAGCGGCTGCCCCAACTCAGCAACGCCGCCATCCCGGACGGACTCGAAGAGCGCATCCGCGCGGCGGAGGACGACCCGGCGGCGGTACGCTCCCTTGGGATCGAGTTCGCCACCGAGTTCTGTGGGCGGCTGCTGGCCGAGGGAGTGCCCGGGCTGCACTTCATCACGCTCAACAACTCCACGGCGACGCTGGAAATCTACGAGAACCTGGGTCTGCACCACCGGCCGCGGACCTAGACCGGCCGCACCCGCGTGCGACACACTGCGGAGCGGCCACTGGGAGAGGGGCGTACATGGGCTGGACGGTCCTCTACATCGCGTTCGGCATCGTCGCGCTGTGGCTGCTGGGTGAGGTGCTGCTTCAGTACAAGGCGCGGTTGCGCTGGAGGCTGCTGGCCTTCGGCGGCTTCCTCTGCGTCGTCCTCGGGGTCCTGATCCCGTCCGTCGTCGTGATCGGTCTGGGCGCGGTCGCGTTCGCGATCGGCCAGACCTACGTCACGCTGTCCTTCCGGCGCGGCTTCGCGGAGGGCTGGGCGGTCAACCGCCCCGGCGCCGACGGCGACAAGCCGCGCCGCCGCGGCAGGGGCGAGTACCAGGACCCGGACCTGGAGGTCTCCGACCTCGAGGCGTCCGGCGGCGACACCGGCACCATGGAGGCCCTGCACGGCCACGACGACCCGCCCTACGGCCACGGCCACGGTGACGACGACCAGGACGACGTCTTCGCCCCCGCCCAGCCCGCGGCCGCCGAGGCCGCCGCCGTGTACGAGCCGCAGCCCCTGCCGGACGACACCGGTTCCTACGGCATCTACGGCGACTCGGGCCAGCACGCCACGCACTCGCCCTACCCGGGGTCCGGCCAGACCCAGGACCAGTACGCCGCCGCGGCCCAGGGCGCCGAGCAGGGCCACGCGTACGACTACTCCGGCTACGGGCAGCAGGGTTACGGCTACGACGCCTCCGGCCAGCAGCAGTACGCCGCCTACTCCGACCCGTACGCCCAGTCCTACGGCGGCGGCGCCTACGACACCGGCTACGGCGCCCAGCAGGACTACGGCCAGCAGGGCTACGGCACCCAGGACGCCTACGCCGGCGGCTACGGCGGCGAGACCCCGGCGGGCGGGGTGTGGGTCCCGCAGCAGCGCAGCGACGACTCCTACGGCGGAGAACTCCCGCAGGAGCAGCAGCCCTACCCGTACCAGGGCGACCACCAGGGGCACGCGCAGAACGGCACGGGCTACGACGAGCAGTACCGTTTCTGAACACCGTCGTTTCTGAACACCGTGTTGAACGTCCCACGCAGGGCGTTCAGCACGGTCAGCACGCTCCCCGGCTCACTGGGAGCCGCGGAACTCCGGTCCCTCCACGACCAGCCCGGCCACCAGGGCCCCCGACATCCCGGCGTGCGGCAGCCCGCCCCCGGGGTGCGACCAGCCGCCCACGGTGAACAGTCCGGGAAGTCCCGTGGTGTTCGCCGGGTGCAGCAGACGCCCCTGAGCGGCCGCCAGCGCCGGCGCGGGGACGGCCCCGCCCTCCGCGCCCGTCTCCCGGGCGATGTCGGCCGGGGTGCGCACCTCGTGCCAGAGCAGGCGGTCGCGGAGCCCGGGTATCGCCCGCGAGGCGACGGCGATCATACGGTCGGCCTGCGTCCGCGGATCCGCCGGGACGGACGCCGGGACCGTCGCCGTGAGCGTGACCGCCTCGTGCTCCGGGTCCGGGACCAGCGCCGGATCGTCGGGGCGCGACACCGCGACCGTGGGCCGCTCGGGCAGCCCGGCGGGCGCACCGAACAGCGCGTCGAGTTCGGCCACGCGGTCCTCGGTGTGCACCACGGTCCGGTGGGCCGTCCCCTCGGGACGGGCGCCGCGCAGCGCCAGCAGCACGGTCAGGCGACTGGGCGCCCCCGGCTGCGGCGGCACCTCGCCCTCACCGCGCGGGGCCGCACCACGGACCAGGCCGTCCAGCGTCCGGGGAGGCACACCGGCGACCACGAACTCCGCCTCGGCCGGCGTCCCGTCGGCGAGCTCCACGCCCGCCGCCCGGCCGTCCTTGTCGGCGATCCCGGTGACCTCGGCGCCGAACATGAACTCGACCCGGCGGGCCCGGCACCGCTCGTACACCGCGCGCGCCAGCTCGCGCAGGCCGCCGCGCACGTACCAGGTGCCGAAGGCGTGGTCCAGGTACGGCAGTACGGCCGCGCTCGCCGGGGCGGTCCGCGGATCGAGGCCGTACGCGAGCGCGTGGCTCTCCAGGAGGGCGGCGAGGCGCGGGTCGCGCAGCTCCCAGGCACCGACCTCGGCGAGCGTGCCGGCCCGCCGGGTGCGCAGCAGGCGCTTGTGCGGCACCGCCGGGTAGGGCTCGCGCTCGGCCAGCACCTGCCAGTTGGGCCACAGCGGCTCCTCCAGGAGCGGGCGGCGGGCGCGGTCCCAGGCCTCGCGGGCCCGTACCAGGAAGTCGCCCCAGCGCTGCCCGGCACCCGCGCCGAGGGCCTCCTCCAGCGCGGCGACGACGCCCGCGCGCGAGACGTTCGGCAGGGACACCTCGGTGCCGTCCGCGAAGACGTGTCGCGCGGACGGGTCCACCTGGACCAGCTCGACGCGGTCCTCCAGCGGCTCCTTGCCGGTCTTGACGAACAGATCGCGGTAGACCGCGGGCAGCGGGAGCAGCCCGGGCCCGGTGTCGAAGGCGAAACCGTCCCGCTCGAAACGGCGCAGCGCGCCGCCGTACGTCTCCGTACGCTCGTACACCGTCACCCGGTGGCCCGCGACGGCCAGCCGGGCGGCGGCCGCCATCGCGCCCATCCCGGCGCCGATCACCGCAATCCGTGCCATGTGCGCGACTTTATCGACCGCCCCTGACAATCCCTGCCACGGGGGCGTTGACCAGCGGTTTCCGCGGTGTGCGGGGCCGCGGGCGGGCTCAGCCCGGCGGAGCCCCCGCAGCGGCCGCGCGCCGGCGTCTCTCCTCCCGGCGCTGGGCCCGGCGGCGCAGGAAGCGGCGGATCCGGGAGACCAGGAAGACGACGATCACGGCCCCGGCGAGCAGCAGGACGCCGGCGACGACCGACGCCGCCACCGGGTGGAAGATCGCGAAGGTGACGAGTCCGGCCACGCCGAGGTCCTCGGCCAGGCTCACGACCATGTTGCTCACGGGCTCGGGGGAGGTGTTGACCGCCATCCGCGTCCCGGCCTTCACCAGGTGGCTGGCCAGGGCCGTACCGCCGCCGACCAGGGCCGCCGTGACATCCGACAGCGAGCCGCTCTGCCCCGCGAGCAGTGCGCCCACCCAGGCCCCGGCGACCGGGCGGATCACGGTGTGCGCCGTGTCCCACACCGAGTCCACGTAGGGGATCTTGTCGGCGACCGCCTCCAGCACGAACAGCACGCCCGCGGCGATCAGCACCTCCGGCCGTTGCAGGGCGCCGGGGACGTCGTCGCTCAGTCCGGTCGCGCCGAACACACCGAGCAGCAGCACCACCGCGTACGCGTTGATGCCGCTGGCCCAGCCGCTTGTGAACACCAGGGGGAGTACGGACACGGAGGCGATCGTAGCCAGTGGGCCGTCCGGCGTCCTGGGGCCGGGCACGCAGGGCTGAGTATCCGTACCTAGCGGCCGAGATGAGTACGCGCGCGGATGGCCCGCGCACCGCGTGGAGGGGAGAGTGGGGGCACGGAAGGGGGCACGGCGCCGGCACCGCCGACACGGGGCGGCGGAACGGCGCGGCCCTCGACCGCTCCTGCCGCCGGGAGCGAGGCACGGGGGAACCGGGGGAGGCGGGCGCGGCCTTAGAGGCGCCCGCTGACCCGTCCCTGAAGAAGCCGGGACAGCGCCGCGTGCACGTCGTCCAGGGAGCGCTGGGGCTGGAAGGACTTCCAGTCCAGCGCGGCCACCAGCACCATGCCGACCAGCGCGGCCGCGGTCAGCGGTACGTCGACGTCCTCGCTGAACTCCCCACCCCCCACGCCGTCGCGCAGTACGCCCTCGACGACCGCGACCGCCTCCTGCCGGAGCACCAGGAGCGTGGACTGCCAGGCCCGGTTGGTGCGCCACAGCTCGGCCACGTAGAGCTGGGTGAAGGCCGGGTAGCGGTCGATGAAGACGAGCCCGGCGCGGACCATGGCGTCCAGGGTGTCGACCCGGCTGCCGCCCTCCCGCGCCGTCCGCTCGGCCGCCTCACGCAGGGAGGCGGTGAGCAGTCCCACGCCGTGCCGCAGCAGCTCCTCGAAGAGGACGGACTTGCTGGCGAAGTTGTAGTAGACCGTGCCCTTGGCGACCCCCGCCCGTTCGGCGATCTCGTCCACCGTGGTGGCGGAGAACCCCTGCTCGGCGATGAGGACGACGGCCGCCTCGAAGAGCTTCTGCCGGGTGGCCTCGCGGCGGGTACCGCCGCCCGGCGTGGCGCTGCTGCGTTCCATGGCCCTGATTGTCACAGGTGCGCACCCTGCCAAGGGCGCGGAAGGGAGGCCGGCGGCGCGGTGGCGGGAGCCTCACCGCGTGCCGGGGGCCCCGCGCCACCGAACGTACGGGCGAAGCGAAATCCCAGGTCGGAACGGATTGTCAGTGCCCTACCTCACGATGGGCACATACGGCACCCGTGCCGTCACCCAGACGACAGGAGGTTCGTCATGGCCCACTCGTCCGCAGCCGCCGCTCGTCGGCCCCGCGCCGCCGGCCCTGCCCCCTCACTGACCGGCCCGGCGAGCGACGTGCACCCCGTCCCGCGCCGCGCCTCGGCCCCGCCCGCCGCCCTCGGCCTGCTCGCCCAGGCCCGCGCGGGCCTGGAAGAGGCCACCACCCTCCGCACTCCGAACGAGCGCTACGCGACGGCCCACCTCGCCGCGCTGCGCACCGCCGCCGCCGTGCTCGCCGCGCGGGGGCGCCCGGATCCCACCCCGCACCGGCGGGCCCGCATCAGGAGCGCCTGGGAAGTGCTCCCCGAGATGGCGCCCGAACTCGCCGAGTGGAGCGCGCTGTTCGCCGCGGGCGCCGCGCGCCGTGCCCGCGCCGAGGCCGGCATCCGGGGCGCGGCCGGCCCACGCGACGCCGACGACCTGATACGGGACGTGGCGACGTTCATCCGCCTGGTCGAACGCATGCTCCTCCTCCAGCCGATCCCCTCCCAGCCCCGCCTCGACACCGACCCCCCGACCGTCCCGGACGAATCGCCCGTACCGCCGCCCCCCTCCCGTCCCGAACGCACCCCCCACCACACCCTCCCGGACGCGAGCTGACACACGGCAGTCCCCCGTACGGCCGCCACCGCCCCGACGACGGTCGTGGCGGTGGAGCCGAGGGGCAGGTCGGGGGGTGGAGGCAATAGGGTGGAGGGCGCCTGAAGCCCTTCCCGAACCCGCGTGCCGGGCGGGGAGGAGCAGCCCGATCGCTCCGCCGTGCAAGAGGCGGTGCCGCGCCGAGGAGTCAACTGCCGTGTCGGACCCGATGCGCCCGCCCGCCTCCCCCCACCAGCCCGAATCGGCGCCGCTGCGCTCCGACCCCTCCCGCCCGCGCGCCTCCCTCCGTACCGCCGTGGTCTGGGAGGTCCTGCACGACGCCCTCGACCACCGGGTCAAGGCCACGGGCCGGGAGTGCCTGGACGTCCTCGACACCGGCGGGGGCAGCGGCAACTTCGCCGTGCCCGTCGCCCGGCTCGGCCACCGGGTCACCGTCGTCGACCCCAGCCCCAACGCGCTGTTCGCGCTGGAGCGCCGCGCCGCCGAGGCCGGCGTGGCCGACCGGGTGCGGGGCGTGCAGGGCGACGCCCGCGGACTCTTCGACGTGGTCGAGCGCGGCGCCTACGACGCCGTGCTGTGCCACGGCGTCCTGGAGTACGTCGACGACCCCGCCGAGGGCGTGCGCAACGCGGTGGCCGCCCTGCGCTGCGAGGGCGTCCTGAGCGTGCTCGCCGCCGGTCTCGGCGGCGCCGTGCTCGCGCGCGCCCTGGCCGGGCACTTCAAGGAGGCCCGGCAGGCGCTCGACGACCCCGAGGGGCGCTGGGGCGAGGGCGACCCGGTGCCGCGCCGCTTCACCGCCGAACAGCTCACCGCGCTCGTCGAGGGCGCGGGGCTGCGGATCGGCGCCGTGCACGGGGTGCGGATCTTCGCCGACCTGGTGCCCGGCGTGCTCGTGGACACCGAGCCCGGAGCGCTGGACGCCCTGCTGAAGCTGGAGGCGGCGGCGGCCGAGCGGCCCGCGTTCCACTCCGTGGCCACGCAACTCCACGTACTCGGTGAGAGCAGGGGCGCGGCAGAGGCCTGAGCCGCCCCACGGGGCGGGCCGCCGACCGGGCCTTCGGCGGGGCATGCAGTCCGCCACAGGCCGCCCGGACGCGGGCTTCCCGCCGTATGATCGAGGGAGACCGTCCGGCATGACGGCCCGCCCGCCGGGGAATGGAAGCCTCAGCGGACCGGGACGACATGGCGGATTCCGGTTGGCCAATTGGCGCAGAGGGGCGGGTTTCACGGGGGCGATTCCCTGCCTATCCTTAAGGGACCCCCCGAGTCGCCCCGGCGACTGCACGATGAGGAGGACTCCGTGCCGCTCTCGGAGCACGAGCAGCGCATGCTCGAGCAGATGGAGCGAGCGCTGTACGCCGAAGATCCCAAGTTCGCGTCGGCGCTCGAGGGAAGCGGACTGCGTACGTACACCCGACGGCGGGTCTACCAGGCGGTCGTGGGCTTCCTCGTAGGTATCGCGCTCCTCATGGCAGGAATGGTCGTCCAGAAGCTCATCTGGGTCAGTGTGGTGGGTTTCCTTGTCATGCTGGGCTGCGCCGTACTGGTCGTGACCGGCTGGCGCAAGGCTCCCAAGCCGGGAGAGCAGGCCGCAGGCGGCCCGCAGGCCCGCCGCCAGGCCCGTACGAAGCGTTCCATGATGGACCGCATCGAACAGCGCTGGCAGCGCCGCCGCGACGAGCAGGGTGGCCGCTAGCCGAACACCCGCGGTCCTGCATGAGCAGTCCTGCACGAGGGGGTGGCCACCGATGGTGGCCACCCCCTCACGCATGTCCGGAAGCCGGGACGGGCGCCGGCTCCGCGGGGCCCGTCAGCCGGAAGCCTCGGCCTCGTCCCCCGAGCCCCGCTGCCCCGACCGCCCGCGCAGCGCCGTCCGGACGGCGGCGACGCGGGCGCCGGCACGGGACCTGAGCGCGTTCCACCGGGCCGACGCCGCCCAGACCACGCGCACGGTCGAGCGTGGGGCCAGCGCGGCCCGCAGCCTGGTGCGGCGGGACGCCGTGCCCCGCAGACCGGCGGCGACCCGGCGGACGTCCTCGGCGAGCCCCGCGACCGGACGCGGACGCGGCGCGTAGAGGACCTGCTCCACCGCGTCCGCCAGCCGGTGCGCCGAGGCGGCGGCCACCTCGTCGAGACGCCCGAGGCGGATGATCCGGACCGCCGCCTTGCGCGGAGTCTGCGACTCGTCCGGCGGGATCCCGAAGTCCCAGGCGGTGTCGCCCAGTTCCTGCCAGACCGTCAGGATGTGCGGCACGGCGTCCGCCTCGCCGCGGCCGTGCGCGCCCAGCCGTACGGCGCGCATCCGCCGTCGCCACAGCATCGGCGTCAGCGGCAGGGCGGCGACCAGCAGGCCGCCCAGCGTCCACCCCACAACGGCGTACCAGTGGGGACCGCCGCCGCCCTCGGCCGGCAGGGCCTGCTCGGTCGGGGCTCCGCACTCCTGGAGCCGCCGCATCTCCGGCGGGCAGCTCTGGTTCACCGACGAGGCGGCGGAAGGCACCGTGCTCGCCTCCTGCGAGGGCGACGACTGCTCCGGCAGGCCGGTGCTCGGTGTGTCCTGCCGGGTGTACGACGGCACCGTGCCGCGGGTCGGGGTCGGCTCGAAGCGGGTCCAGCCGACGCCCTCGAAGTACAGCTCGGGCCAGGCGTGCGCGTCCTTCAGCCCCACCGCCACGGTGCCGTCGGGCTGCGTGGTGCCGGGCGCGAAGCCCACCGCCACCCGGGCCGGTATGCCCAGCGTGCGGGCCATGGCGGCCATCGCGAAGGAGAAGTGCACGCAGAAGCCGCGCTTGTCCTTCAGGAACCGAGAGATGGCCCGCGGTCCGCTGCCCGCCTCGACCCGGGTGTCGTACTGGAAGCCGCCGTCGAGGGCGAACCAGTCCTGGAGCTCGACCGCCTGGTCGTAGGGGCTCGCGGCGCCCTCGGTGACCCGGCGGGCGGTGCTCGCGACGTCCGCCGGCAGCGACTTGGGCACCTTGGTGTACTCGCGCCTCAGCGCCGCCGGGGGCTTCGGCGCCGTCGCGAGCTGCTCGGCGGTCGGCCGCACCTGAAGGCTCCTCACCTCGTAGGTCAGCCCGCGCGTGGTCTGCTTGTGGTCGCCGACGAGGGTCATGCCCACGGGCTCGTAGCGCCAACTGCCCTTGACCCGCACGGCGCTCGGCGGGTACGGCATCGGCAGCCAGTCCTGCGCGTACGAGTCCGCCGCCGAGATCGTCGTGGTGACCTCCCTGCGCTTGACGCCGCCGTCCAGGCCCAGGGGCGCGGGCAGCGGGTCGGGCACGTTCACGATGTGCCGCTGGGACGGCTTCCAGGTGGTGCCGTCGAAGTCGTCCAGGGACACGATCCGCAGGTACAGGTCGGAGGCGTCGGAGGTGTCCGTGCGCAGGGTGATGACCGTGCGGTCCTCGTCGACGTTCAGGCTGTCGCGCAGCGACACCAGCGGGTTCACCGCGGAGATCGTGCCGCCGTCGCCGCTGCCCTGGCCGACTCCGGTCCCGGCGGCGCCCAGCAGCCCGCCCTGCATCGCCGGCAGGGCGAGCGGCGCCACCAGGGCGATGCCGAGGGCGAGAGCGCCGATTCGGCGCCCGGTGCGCGCCGGTGCGGTCGCGCCGCCCGTCTCGACGTCGCCCGCGCGCGGTGCCCCGGCGAACACCCGTCCCCACTGCGAGAGTCGGTCCCGGCCCTCGGCCAGCAGCAGGACCAGGTAGCCGGCGGCCGCGACCAGGAACCACCACCAGCCGGTGCCGTCGTCGGACAGGCCGGCGGCCACGGAGTACACGGCGAGCAGCGGCAGGCCCGCGGGGGCCGCGCTGCGGAAGGTCACCGCGAGCGTGTCCACGATCAGCCCGACCACCAGGACGCCGCCGACGAGCATCAGCCGGATGCCGTCGGTCTGCGGCGCCGGGATGGCGTACCGCCCGACGTCGTCCGCGCCCTCCCGCAGTAGTTCGGCCAGGTGCAGGAAGGCCTGCGGGCCCGGGATCAGCCCGGCGAAGGCCTGCTGCCGGGCGAAGACCAGGGTCAGCATCATCAGTGTGGCCAGGGCCTGCGCCGCCACGGTCAGCGGCCGTGCCAGCGGCACCCGCCGGGCCACCGCGCCGACCGCCGACTGCACCGCCAGCATCAGGACGGCCTGGACGATCCATGTGGCGGGCGAGACCAGCGGCAGCAGCGCGCACGACGCCATCAGCGTCGCCGCCGCCGCACACAGCGCCAAGCGCGTCCGCCCGCTCATACCCGCCCCTCCCCGGCGCCGATGCCGCCCATAGGCGCGTCCCGCCGGTCCCGGCGCCGGTCCTGGGCCGCCCCGCCCGTCACCGTGCTCATGCCCGTCACCGCGCTCATGCCCATCCCCCGCCCAGGCCCGTCCCGCCGGCCGCGCCCGCGCCGGTGCGCTCCTGGTCCGCCCGGCGCCACAGGTCGTCCAGGACCGTGCCCGCGGGCACGGGTACGGCCGTCCAGCCCGCGTCGCGCAGCAGCCGGAGGCGGTCGTCGGCCTCGGACGCGGGCCCGGGCGTGTCGCCCGGCTCCCGGACCCAGGTGCCGCTGTCCAGCACGAAGGCGACCGCGCCGCCGCTGCGCTGCCGCATCCTGGCGGCGATCGCGACCTGCGTCTCGTCGAGGTCGCCGAGGAAGGCCACCAGCAGTCCCTCGTTGCCGCCGCGCAGCACGTCGTAGGCGCGGGACAGGCCCGCCCCGTCGGAGTGGTCGATCACGGCCAGGGTGTCCATCATCAGTCCGGCCGCGTCCGCCGACTCCTGGCTGGCGCCCGCGAACCCGTCGCCGCCCTCGCCGGGCACGGCGTTGCCGGTGTCGGTCAGGAGCCGGACCGAGAAGCCCCGTTCCAGCATGTGCACCAGGACCGACGCGGCACCGGACACGGCCCACTCGAAGGCCGAGTCGGGTCCCGCGCCCCGGTAGGCGAGCGCCCGGGTGTCGAGGAGCACCGTGCAGCGGGCGCGCTGCGGCTGTTCCTCGCGGCGCACCATCAGCTCGCCGTAGCGCGCGGTGGACCGCCAGTGCACGCGGCGCAGGTCGTCGCCGTAGCGGTAGCCGCGCGGGATGACGTCGTCCTCGCCGGCCAGCGCCAGCGAGCGCTGCCGCCCGTCGCCGTACCCCTTGGCCTCGCCGCTCAGGCGTACCGGCGACAGCGGCTCCACCCGCGGGATCACGGTCAGCGTGTCGTGGGCCGAGAAGGAGCGGGTCAGCTCGCACATCCCGAAGGGGTCGGTCAGCCGCAGTTGCAGCGGGCCCAGCGGATACCGTCCGCGCAGGTCGGACCGGACCCGGTAGGACACCTCGCGGCGGCCGCCCGGCTCGACCCGGTCGAGCACGAACCGGGGCCGCGGTCCGAGCACGTACGGCACCCGGTCCTGGAGCATCAGCAGGCCGGTGGGCAGCCGCGAGACGTTGTCCATCCGCAGGTGCACCCGGGCCTCACTGCCCGCGGGCACGCGCGCGGGGGAGAGCCGGCGGCTGCCGGCGACCCGGTAGCGCGTGCGGAAGACCACCGTGGCGCACACCAGCGGCAGTGCCGCCAGCAGCAGCCCGACCCGCAGGAGGTCGCTCTGGCCGAGGACGTAGGCGCAGACGGCGGCGGCGATTCCGGCGGCCAGGAACGAACGCCCGCGGGTGGTCAGACCGGCCAGCGCGGTGCGGACGCCGCCCCGCTGTCCGCGGTCGTCCTCCGCGTGCGCCGTTCCCGCGTCCGTCATCACAGGCTCCGCGGCGGATGCTGGTCGTACGCCGGCGCGCCCCGGCCCAGGCCGAAGCCGCCGGAGTGCTGGGGCGACGCGGGCACCGGGGTGCGCTGGACGATCTCCTCGACGACCTGCTCGGCGGTGCGGCGGTTGAGCTGGGCCTGGGCGGTGGGCAGCAGCCGGTGGGCCAGGACGGCCACGGCCAGCGCCTGCACGTCGTCGGGCAGCGCGTACTCCCGGCCGCTCAGTGCGGCGGACGCCTTCGCCGCGCGCAGCAGGTGCAGCGTCGCGCGCGGCGAGGCGCCGAGTCTGAGGTCGGGGTGGGTGCGGGTGGCGGAGACCAGGTCCACCGCGTACCGCCGCACCGTCTCGGCGACGTGCACCCCGCGCACGGCCTCGATCAGCTTCACGATCTCGTGCGCGTGCGCCACCGGCTGGAGGTCGTCCAGCGGGCTCACCCCGCCGTGCACGTCCAGCATCTGCAGCTCGGCGTCCGGGCTCGGGTACCCGATGGACACCCGGGCCATGAAGCGGTCGCGCTGAGCCTCGGGCAGCGGATAGGTGCCCTCCATCTCGACCGGGTTCTGCGTGGCCACCACCATGAACGGCGAGGGCAGTTCGTAGGTCTGCCCGTCGATGGTGACCTGCCGCTCCTCCAGGGACTCCAGCAACGCGGACTGGGTCTTGGGCGAGGCCCGGTTGATCTCGTCGCCGATCACGATCTGCGCGAAGATGGCGCCCGGCTTGAACTCGAAGTCCCGGCGCTGCTGGTCCCAGATGGACACGCCGGTGATGTCCGACGGCAGCAGGTCGGGCGTGAACTGGATGCGCCGCACCGAGCAGTCGATGGACCGCGCCAGCGCCTTGGCGAGCATCGTCTTGCCCACCCCGGGAACGTCCTCGATCAGAAGATGTCCCTCGGCGAGCAGCACGGTCAGCGAGAGCCGTACCACCTCGGGCTTGCCCTCGATCACTTCCTCCACCGAACGGTGGACCCGCTCCACGGTGGCGGCGAGATCGGCCCCCACTCTCGGCTCCGTTCGAGCGGGGGCACCCCCATGGCTCGCTCGATCGTCATAGGTCGTCACCCGGCGGCCCTCCTCGGCCCTCCCCCACGCTCGACGGCGAGCGGGGGATTCCCCAACTTTCCCGGGCCGACGCTCTGCTGTGCGGACCGGCCCACCCCGAATCAGGCACCACGCGCGCAACGTTCCGCGTGAGGCCACTCCCGCATTCTTGCCGCCGTTACCGATTCGTGTCACTCGCCTGTGGACAACTGGCTGCGATATGTCGGGGCTTGCGGCTTTCGCTGGTGACGGCGGCGTGCCGCGCACCGGACTCCCGGCGCGCGGCGGGCGGTTCAGGCGGGGTCGATCTCGCGCAGCGCGCCCGTCCTGACGTCGAAGACGAAACCGCGCACGTCGTCGGTGTGCAGCAGGAAGGGCGAGGTGCGTACGCGCTGCATCGACTGCCGCACGTCCTGGTCCACGTCCCGGAAGGCCTCCACGGCCCAGGCCGGACGCTGCCCGACCTCCATCTCCAGTTCGTGCCGGAACTCCTCGGTGATGGACTCCAGGCCGCAGTTGGTGTGGTGGATCAGCACGATGCTGCGGGTGCCCAGGGCTCGCTGGCTGATGGTGAGCGAGCGGATGACGTCGTCGGTGACCACGCCGCCCGCGTTGCGGATGGTGTGGCAGTCGCCGAGTTCCAGGCCGAGCGCGGCGTGCAGGTCGAGACGGGCGTCCATGCACGCCACGACCGCGACCTTCAGCACGGGCCGGGCATCCATCCCCGGGTCGCTGAACGCCGCGGCGTAGCGTTCGTTGGCCTCCGTGAGACGGTCGGTGACGGTGCCGCTACGGTTTATGGCGTCCTCGGACCCGGCGGGGACTGATGCAGATGTCGTCATAGTCATGACGTTAGTGGGCGTCCGGGCCCGGGTCCTGTCGTGAGACGGTACAAAGAACGTCGTCATGGCTTGTTGTGAGCGCCCCCGCACACAGGGCGAACCTGCACCCGTACGAGTGAATTCTCACCCCGCCGTGCCGCCGGTGCTCCCTCGGGCGACGCGCAGGCCGGTTGATTGACCGTGGGACGGGGTGCACTAAAGTGACGCGAAGCGGGAGGCGCGGCCCTCCCTGCTGGACTGCATTTCCCACAGGCCCCGGCCCACGTGCCGGCGGTCTCCCCACGTGCGCGGCGCGTACGTACGGCTCGGCCTCCTCCCGCTTCCGGTCGGCTGACGCTTCCGGCGCCGGCAGGCCCTTTGCCCTCCTGAGCGGTCGGGGACCCGGCGGTGCGTGCGGGACGCGCCGGACTGAGAGGGCTCCTTGAGCGACAGCCGACACGTCCCCGTGATGCTCCAGCGGTGCCTGGACCTGCTGGCGCCCGCCCTGGAGCGGCCGGGAGCGGTGGTCGTCGACTGCACCCTCGGCCTCGGCGGGCACAGTGAGGCGCTGCTCACCCGCTTCCCCGAGGCGCGGCTGGTGGCCCTCGACCGCGACAAGGAGGCCCTGCGGCTTTCCGGCCGGCGGCTGGCCCCCTTCGGTGACCGGGCCACCCTGGTGCACGCCGTCTACGACGAGCTGCCCGACGTGCTCGACCGGCTGGGCCTCCCGCGCGTGCGGGGCGTCCTGTTCGACCTCGGTGTGTCCTCGATGCAGCTCGACGAGGCCGACCGCGGCTTCGCCTACGCCCAGGACGCCCCTTTGGACATGCGGATGGACCAGAGCACCGGGATCGGCGCCGCCGAGGTCCTCAACACCTACCCGCCCGGCGAGCTGGTCCGCATCCTGCGGGCGTACGGCGAGGAGAAGCAGGCCAAGCGGATCGTGGCCGCCGTCGTGCGCGAGCGCGAGAAGGAGCCGTTCACCAACAGCGCCCGGCTGGTGGAGCTGATCCGCGACGCGCTGCCGCAGGCCGCCAAGCGCACCGGCGGCAACCCCGCCAAGCGCACCTTCCAGGCGCTGCGGATCGAGGTCAACGGCGAGCTGGCCGTGCTGGAGCGGGCGATCCCGGCCGCGGTGAAGGCGCTGGAGGTCGGCGGGCGGATCGCCGTGCTCTCGTACCACTCCCTCGAGGACCGGCTGGTCAAGCAGGTGTTCGCGGCCGGTGCCACGTCGACTGCGCCCCCCGGGCTCCCGGTCGTGCCCGAGCGCTATCAGCCCCGGCTCAAGCTGCTCACCCGCGGTGCCGAACTTCCCACCGAGGAGGAGATCGCCGAGAACCGGCGGGCGGCGCCGGCCCGGCTGCGCGGCGCCGAGCGGGTCAGGGAGGACGTCGAGTGAGGCAGGGGGGAGCAGTGAGCAGTAAACCCGAACTGAAGGGCCGCGCCGCCCGGCTCGCCCGGCTCTTCCCGGCCGGTCGCGGCCAGGCCGCCCGCACCCCCTTCGTCCTCCTCGTCGTGCTCCTGCTCGGCGGTGGCCTCATCGGGCTGCTGATGCTGAACTCCGCCCTCAGCGAAGGGGCGTTCCAGCGGGAGGGGCTCCAGAAGGACGCCAAGAACCTCACCGACGAGGAGCAGGCCCTCCAGCGGGACATCGACTCCTACTCCGCCCCGGACGCCCTCCAGCTCCGCGCCCGCCGGCTGGGCATGGTGCCCGGCGGCGACCCGGCCTTCCTGGGCGCCGACGGAACCGTCAAGGGCGTCCCCTCGGCCGCTCCCACGCCGCCCCCCGCGGACAAGACGCCGCTGTCGCTCCTGCCGCCCGAGGCGCTCACCTCCTCCCCGTCCGCCACCGACGGCAGCGTCGCGGCGACCGCGAACCTGACGCCGCCGTCCGCCCAGGGCTCCGCCCCGGCCCCGCAGAGCACCGCACCCACCGCTCCGGCCCTCCCGACCGCGCCCTCGCCCGCCCCGACCGCGACTCCCGGCAGGTGACGGCCGTGCCCGACAGGAAACCGCCACGCCACCCGGCGCCTGCCGGACCGCGGACGCGGGTGTGCCCGGCTGCGGCGGCTGTTTCCTGGTTCGGTCCGGCCTCGGCCGGCGGCGGGGAATCGTCGCGCCGCCCGGTGCCCGCAGGGCCGCGGGCTCGGGTGTGTTTGGCTTCCGGGGGTGTGGTGTCGGCTGTCGCGGCCGCGCCCCGGTCCGCTTCGACCTCGACTTTCGGCAGGTGACGGAAGTGTCCGACAGGGAACCGCCGCGTCGCCGGGTGCCCGGACCCGCCAGGCCGGCCCGTCCGGCCGCCCGGCAGCGCCCCGGCCCCGGTGCCCGGCCGGCCCGCCGCCCGGCGCCGGCCCGCCCCCGGTCCGCGCGCATCCGGCTCGGCAGCCCCCGCCCGCGGCTGCGTCTGGTCGCTCTCGCGCTGACCCTGGTGCTGCTCGTCTTCGCCGTACGGCTGCTGCAGGTGCAGGCCGTCGACGCGAGCGCGTACGCCGCCAAGGCCGAGGAGAACCGGTACGTGGTGCACACCCTGGCCGCCGAGCGGGGCCGCATCACCGACCGCAACGGCGTCGACCTGGCGACCAGCGTGGACGCCGACGACATCACCGCCGACCCCACCATGTTCGGCCGCGACCAGCTGGGCGTCGGCGACGGCCCCGAGCAGGCGGCCGCGCTGCTCGCCCCGATCCTCGGCCAGGACCAGGAGGCCCTCACCACCAAGCTCCGCACGCCGAACACCCGCTACGTCCTGCTCGCCCGCCGCGAGACCCCGCAGGTCTGGAAGCAGATCAAGGACCTGAAGACGGCCCTGGCGAAGAAGGCCCAGAGCGACGGGACCACCGTCAACGTGCTCGCCGGCGTCTTCTCCGACCCCAGCAGCAAGCGGGTCTACCCCAACGGCGACCTCGCCGCCGGGATACTGGGCTGGGTCAACGCCGACGGCAAGGGCGGCGGCGGCATCGAGCAGCAGCTGAACGAGCAGCTGGCCGGCAAGCCCGGCAAGATCCGCTACGCCCAGTCCGGCGGCCGCGAGGTGCCCACCGCCGGCTCCACCGAGACCCGCGCGGTGCCCGGCTCCGACACCGAGCTCACCATCGACCGCGACATCCAGTGGGCCGCCCAGAAGGCCATCACCGAGCAGGTGGCGAAGTCCGGGGCGGACCGCGGCTACGTCATCGTGCAGGACACCCGGACCGGCGAGATCCTCGCCCTGGCCAACTCCCCGGGCTTCGACCCGGGCGACCTCTACCACGCCGACCCGGCCGCACTCGGCAACGCCGCCGTCCAGGACGCCTACGAGCCCGGCTCCACCGCCAAGGTCATGTCCATGGCCGCCGTACTGGAGGAGAACGCGGCGACACCGCTCACCCACGTCGTCGTACCCAACCGGCTGCACCGCGGCGACCGCCTCTTCCAGGACGACGTCGACCACGACACCTGGTACCTCACACTGAACGGTGTGCTCGCCAAGTCCAGCAACATCGGCACCATCCTGGCCACCGGCCAGCTCGGCGGGACCCAGCCGGAGGCCAACAAGGTCCTCTACTCCTACCTGCGCAAGTTCGGCATCGGCGAGCCGACCGGACTCGACCTGCCCGGCGAGACCAGGGGCATCCTGGCCCCGCCGGACAAGTGGTCCACCTCGCAGCAGTACACGATCCCTTTCGGCCAGGGCTTCTCCATCAACGCCGTACAGGCGGCCTCCGTCTACTCGACGATCGCCAACGGCGGGGTGCGCGTCGAGCCGACGCTGGTGCGCGGGACCAAGGGGGCCGACGGCCGCTTCACACCGGCCGCCGAGCCGGAGAGGACACGGGTCGTGAGCGCGAAGACGGCGAAGGTGCTCGCGCAGATGCTGGAGTCCGTGGTCGACGACGAGCAGGGCACCGGCGTCAAGGCGCGCATCCCCGGCTACCGGGTGGCGGGCAAGACCGGCACGGCCAACCGCGTGGATCCGGCCACCGGCCGCTACCACGGCTACACCTCCTCCTTCGCCGGGTTCGCCCCCGCCGACAACCCCCGCGTCACCGTCTACTGCGCGATCCAGAACGCCACCGAGGGCAGCTACTACGGCGGCCAGATCTGCGGCCCGATCTACAAGCAGGTCATGGAGTTCGCGCTGAAGACGCTCCAGGTGCCGCCGACCGGTGCGCAGCCCGCGAACCTGCCCGTCGACTTCAAGCCGTGACCGGACCAGAACGACCAGGAACCAGCCCGTGACAACGATCACTCCCGGCCCCGGGAACCGCCCGTCGCCCCGGCCCACGTCCACGCCGGACGGCGCAGCGCGCGGTCCCCTTTTTAGCCCCGCAGCGGGTACGCCCGGTACGCTCACCGCCGTGCCACACGCTGATCAGTCCCCAACCACCCAGAAGGGCGCTTCCGTGACATATCCGGGACCGCCGCGACCGGTTCAGGTCTCCGCCACACCTCTCGCGGAGCTCGCCGATCAGCTGGGGATCACCGCTCCGGACGGCGCCGCCGAGGTCACGGGCATCACCCACGACTCGCGCGCCGTGCGCCCCGGCGACCTGTACGCGGCCCTGCCCGGCGCCCGCACGCACGGTGCCGACTTCGTCACCCAGGCGGCGAGCCTGGGCGCGGCCGCCGTGCTGACCGACCCGGCCGGCGCCGAGCGTGCCGCCGCCACCGGCCTGCCGGTCCTGGCCGTTCAGGACCCGCGCGGGCGGATGGGCGAGCTGGCGGCGGCGATCTACGGCCGCCCCGGCCGGGACCTGCTCCAGATCGGCATCACCGGCACCTCCGGCAAGACCACCACCGCCTACCTGGTCGAGGGCGGCCTGAAGACCGCGAAGTCCACCGGGCTGATCGGCACCGTCGAGATGCGCATCGGCGAGGAGCGCATCAGGTCCGAGCGCACCACCCCCGAGGCCACCGACCTCCAGGCCCTGTTCGCGGTCATGCGCGAGCGCGGGGTCGAGGCGGTCGCCATGGAGGTCTCCAGCCACGCCCTGGTGCTCGGCCGCGTCGACGGCTGCGTCTTCGACATCGGTGTCTTCACCAACCTCAGCCCGGAGCACATGGAGTTCCACTCCGGCATGGAGGACTACTTCCAGGCCAAGGCGCGGCTCTTCACGCCCGCCCGCAGCCGGCTCGGCGTGATCAACTACGACGACGAGTACGGGCGCCGCCTCGCCAAGGAGGCCACGGTCCCGGTCGTCACCTTCTCCGCCGAGGGCCACCCCGACGCCGACTGGCGCGCCGAGGACGTCCAGGTCGGGCCGGTCGACTCCACCTTCACCGTGGTCGGCCCCGAGGGTCGGCGGATCGCCGCCAGATCGCCGCTGCCGGGCCCGTTCAACGTGGCCAACACCCTGGCCGCCGTGGTCGCCCTGGCCGCCGCGGGCCTCGACGCGCAGGCCGCCGCCGACGGCATCGCCGCCGTTCCGGGCGTACCGGGCCGGCTGGAGCGCGTCGACGTCGGTCAGCCGTACCTCGCGGTCGTCGACTACGCGCACAAGACGGACGCCGTGGAGTCGGTCCTCAAGGCGCTGCGCAAGGTCACCAAGGGACGGCTGCACATCGTGCTCGGCTGCGGCGGGGACCGCGACCGGTCCAAACGCGCGCCCATGGGCGCCGCCGCGGCCCGGCTCGCCGACATCGCCGTGCTGACCTCGGACAACCCCCGCTCCGAGGATCCGCTGGCGATCCTCGCCGCCATGCTCGAGGGCGCGGCCTCGGTGCCCGCGCACGAGCGCGGCGAGGTCCTCCTCTTCGAGGACCGGGCCGCGGCGATCGCCGCCGCGGTCGACCGCGCGCAGCCCGGGGACGCCGTGCTGGTCGCGGGCAAGGGCCATGAGCAGGGCCAGGACATCGCCGGAGTGGTCCGTCCCTTCGACGACCGCCAGGTGCTTCGCGAAGCTATCCAGAAGACCCAGGGATGAACTTGTGATCGCCCTCTCCCTCGCCGAGATCGCAGCAGTCGTCGGCGGGCAGACGCACGACATACCGGATCCGTCCGTGAAGGTCACCGGGCCGGTGGTCCGGGACTCCCGCGAGGTGGTGCCCGGCAGCCTCTTCGTCGCCTTCGTCGGCGAGCGCGTGGACGGCCACGACTTCGCCGCGGCCGTCGTCGAGGCGGGAGCGGCCGCCGTGCTGGCGTCCCGCCCCGTCGGCGTGCCCGCGATCGTCGTCGAGGACGTGCAGTCCGCGCTCGGCGCGCTCGCCCGCCACGTCGTCGAACGGCTGGGCGCGACCCTGGTCGCCCTCACCGGCTCCGCGGGCAAGACCAGCACCAAGGACCTCGTCGCCCAGGTGCTGCGGCGCAAGGCGCCGACCGTGTTCACGCCCGGCTCCCTCAACAACGAGATCGGGCTGCCGCTGACCGCGCTGAGCGCCACCGAGGAGACGAGGTTCCTCGTGCTGGAGATGGGCGCCCGCGGTATCGGTCACATCCGGTACCTGGCCGGACTGACCCCGCCGAAGGTCGGCCTGGTGCTCAACGTCGGCACCGCCCACATCGGCGAGTTCGGCGGCCGTGAGCAGATCGCCCAGGCGAAGGGCGAGCTGGTGGAGAGCCTGCCCGCGGCCGAGGACGGCGGAACCGCGATCCTCAACGCGGACGATCCGCTGGTACGGGCCATGGCCTCCCGTACGAAGGCGAAGGTGCTCCTTTTCGGAGAGTCCGGCGAAGCGGACGTACGCGCCGAGAACGTGAGACTCACGGACAGCGGGCAGCCCGCCTTCAGGCTTCACACACCCTCCGGTGCAAGCGATGTGACGATGCGCCTGTACGGTGAGCATCACGTGTCGAACGCGCTCGCCGCGGCCGCCGTCGCCCATGAGCTGGGCATGTCCGCAACTGAGATCGCGACCGCGCTCTCCGAGGCGGGCTCCCTCTCCCGGTGGCGGATGGAGGTCACCGAGCGCCCGGACGGCGTGACGGTCGTCAACGACGCCTACAACGCCAACCCCGAGTCCATGCGGGCCGCGCTGCGCGCGCTCGTGGCCATGGGCGGGGGACGGCGGACCTGGGCGGTGCTCGGCGAGATGGCCGAGCTCGGGGACGAGGCGCTCGCCGAGCACGACGCGGTCGGACGGCTCGCCGTTCGGCTCAACGTCAGCAAGCTCGTCGCGGTCGGGGGCAGGGAAGCGTCCTGGCTGCAACTGGGCGCATATAACGAGGGTTCGTGGGGTGAGGAGTCGGTGCACGTGTCCGACGCACAGGCGGCGATCGACCTGTTGCGCAGCGAGTTGCGCCCAGGGGACGTCGTCCTCGTGAAGGCGTCCCGTTCGGTCGGCCTCGAGAGCGTCGCCCAGGCGTTGCTCGAGACCGGTGCCGAGGGTGAGGTCGCAGCCCGATGATGAAGCAGATCCTGTTCGCGGGAGTCATTGGCCTCTTCCTGACGCTGGTCGGCACCCCGTTGCTGATCAAGCTGCTGGCCCGCAAGGGCTACGGCCAGTACATCCGCGACGACGGCCCGCGCGAGCACGCCAGCAAGCGCGGTACGCCGACCATGGGTGGCATCGCCTTCATCCTGGCCACGGTCGCCGCGTACTTCCTGTCCAAGGTGATCACCGGTTACACCCCGACCTACTCGGGCCTGCTGGTGCTCGGCCTGATGGTCGGCATGGGCCTGGTCGGCTTCCTCGACGACTACATCAAGATCGTCAAGCGCCGTTCGCTGGGTCTGCGGGCCAAGGCGAAGATGGCCGGCCAGCTGATCGTCGGCATCGCCTTCGCGGTGCTCGCGCTGCAGTTCGCCGACAGCCGCGGCAACACCCCCGCCTCCAAGAAGCTGTCGTTCATCACCGACTTCGGCTGGACGATCGGCCCGGTGCTGTTCGTGGTCTTTGCGCTGTTCATGATCCTCGCGATGTCGAACGGCGTGAACCTCACCGACGGTCTGGACGGTCTGGCCACCGGCGCATCCGTGCTCGTCTTCGGCGCCTACACCTTCATCGGTGTCTGGCAGTTCCAGGAGTCCTGCGCCAATGCGATGACCCTGACCAACCCCAACGCCTGCTACGAGGTGCGCGACCCGCTCGACCTCGCGGTCGTGGCCTCAGCGCTGATGGGCGCCTGCCTCGGCTTCCTGTGGTGGAACACCTCGCCGGCCAAGATCTTCATGGGTGACACCGGTTCGCTCGCGCTCGGCGGTGTGCTCGCGGGCCTGGCGATCTGCTCCCGCACCGAGCTGCTGGTCGCACTGCTGGGCGGCCTGTTCGTGCTCATCACCATGTCGGTGGTGATCCAGGTCGGCTCCTTCCGGCTCACCGGAAAGCGGGTCTTCCGGATGGCGCCGCTCCAGCACCACTTCGAACTCAAGGGCTGGTCCGAAGTGCTCGTCGTGGTCCGTTTCTGGATCATTCAGGGCATCTGTGTGATTGTCGGACTGGGTCTCTTCTACGCGGGATGGGCAGCGGACAAGTGACCGACTGGCAGGGTAGGAACGTCACCGTCGCGGGACTCGGTGTCTCCGGTGTCCCGGCGGCCAAGGTCCTGCACGGCCTCGGCGCGCACGTCACCGTCGTCAACGACGGCGACGACGAGCGCGCCCGGACCCAGGCGGCCGAGCTGGAGGCGCTCGGTGTCACCGTGCGCCTCGGTGACGGGGACACCCTGCCGGAGGGCACCGAGCTGATCGTCACCGCGCCCGGCTGGCAGCCGGACAAGCCGCTGTTCCACGCCGCCGAGCAGGCCGGCGTACCGGTCTGGGGCGACGTGGAACTCGCCTGGCGGCTGCGCGGCCGCGGCGGTGGAAAAGCAGCCCCCTGGCTCGCCGTGACGGGCACCAACGGCAAGACCACCACCGTGCGGATGCTCGCCGCCATCCTCGAGGCGGCGGGCCTGCGCACCGCGGCCGTCGGCAACATCGGCGTCTCCCTCCTCGACGCCGTCCTCGGCGAGGAGCGCTACGACGTCCTGGCGGTGGAGCTGTCGAGCTACCAGCTGCACTGGGCGCCCTCGCTGCGCGCCCACTCCGCCGCCGTCCTCAACCTCGCCCCCGACCACCTCGACTGGCACGGCTCCATGGAGGCCTACGCCGCCGACAAGGGCCGTATCTACGAGGGCAATCGCGTCGCCTGCGTCTACAACGCCGCCGACAAGGCGACCGAGGACCTGGTGCGCGAGGCGGACGTCGAGGAGGGCTGCCGCGCCGTCGGGTTCACGCTCGGCACGCCCGGCCCCTCCCAACTCGGCGTCGTGGACGGCATCCTGGTCGACCGCGCCTTCGTCGAGAACCGGCAGAAGAACGCCCAGGAGCTGGCCGAGGTCTCCGACGTCACCCCGCCCGCCCCGCACAACATCGCCAACGCCCTCGCCGCGGCGGCCCTGGCACGCGCCTTCGGCGTTCCGGCGCAGGCCGTCCGGGACGGCCTGCGGGCCTTCACCCCGGACGCCCACCGCATCGCGCACGTGGCCGACGTGGACGGTGTCGCCTACGTCGACGACTCCAAGGCCACCAACACCCACGCGACGCAGGCCTCGTTGGCGGCGTACGAGTCGATCGTGTGGATCGCGGGCGGTCTCGCCAAGGGCGCCACCTTCGACGAGCTCGTCGCGAGCGCGGCGAAGCGGCTGCGCGGCGCCGTCCTCATCGGAGCCGATCGCGCGCTCATCCGTGACGCCCTCGCGCGACACGCCCCGGAAGTACCCGTCGTCGACCTCGACCGGACCGACACTGGGGCGATGCTCCAGGCCGTCCAGGAGGCGCGGCGGCTCGCACGGCCCGGCGACACGGTCCTGCTGGCCCCGGCCTGTGCCTCCATGGACATGTTCGCCAACTACAACAGGCGCGGCGAGGCGTTCGCGGAGGCCGTATCCGGACTCGGCGCCTGATCCCGGCCGCCCCCGCTGCCGGGCGACCTCGGGAGGGAGGCGTGGGACCCGTGAGCCGATCCGGACCTGCGCGGCCGACGTACAGCGGAGGACCCGATGCCCGGTAGCCCCGGCAGCAGCCGTACCGGCCGGCCGCCCGTGCAGCGGACCGTCAAGCGCCCGACGGCCGACCCGGCCCCCGGCCAGGTCTCCGTGGCGGGCCTGCTCGTGCGCGCGCGTCGGGCCTGGGACCGGCCGCTGACCGCCTACTACCTGATCCTCGGCGGCAGCCTGCTGCTCACCGTGCTGGGTCTGGTGATGGTCTACTCGGCCTCCCAGATCACCGCGTTGCAGAAGGCGCTGCCGGGCTCGTTCTTCTTCCGCAAACAACTGCTCGCGGCCGTGATCGGTACCGGGCTGCTGCTGCTCGCCGCCCGGATGCCGGTCAGGCTGCACCGGGCGCTGGCCTACCCGATCCTGGCGGGCGCGGTGGCCCTGATGGCGCTGGTGCAGGTGCCGGGAATAGGGGTGGCGGTCAACGGCAACCAGAACTGGATCTCGCTGGGCGGCTCCTTCCAGATCCAGCCCAGCGAGATCGGCAAGCTGGCGCTGGTGCTGTGGGGAGCCGACCTGGTCGCGCGCAAGCAGGACAAGCGTTTGCTGTCCCAGTGGAAGCACATGCTGGTGCCGCTCGTCCCGGTCGCCTTCATGCTGCTCGGGCTGATCATGCTCGGCGGCGACATGGGCACCGCGATCATCCTCACCGCGATCCTTTTCGGCCTGCTGTGGCTGGCGGGCGCGCCCACCCGGCTCTTCGTGGGGGTGCTGTCGTTCGCCTGCGTGATCGGCTTCCTGTTCATCCAGATGAGCCCCAACCGCCTCGGCCGGTTCGCCTGCGTCGGCTCCAGCGACGCGAACAAGTGCTGGCAGGCGGTGCACGGCATCTACGCCCTGGCCTCCGGCGGGCTGTTCGGTTCCGGACTGGGTGCCAGTGTGGAGAAATGGGGCCAACTCCCCGAAGCCCACACCGACTTCATCTTCGCCGTCACCGGTGAGGAGCTGGGCCTGGCGGGGACGCTGTCGGTGCTCGCCCTGTTCGCCGCTCTAGGCTATGCGGGCATCCGCGTGGCCGGACGCACGGAGGACCCCTTCGTGAGATACGCCGCGGGAGGCGTGACCACCTGGATCACCGTGCAGGCGGTGATCAACATCGGTGCGGTGCTCGGCCTGCTGCCGATCGCCGGCGTCCCGCTCCCGCTGTTCTCCTACGGAGGATCCGCCCTGCTGCCGACCATGTTCGCCATCGGGCTGCTGATCGCGTTCGCGCGGGACGAGCCCGCTGCGCGGGCTGCGCTTGCCATGCGGCAACCTCGCTTTGGTAGAAAGCGGGCAGGAGGCTTGGCGCCGGGCCGGGGATCCGACCGCGGATCCGGTCGCGAGCCTCGGAGATGGAACACGATGCGACGGCGTGCCTCTGCGGCGCGTCCGTCCGGAGAGCGGTGAATTTCGGTGCATGTCGTACTTGCCGGCGGAGGTACCGCGGGCCACATCGAGCCCGCGCTCGCCCTCGCGGACGCCCTGCGCAGGCAGGACCCGACCGTGGGGATCACGGCCCTGGGCACGGAGCGCGGCCTGGAGACCCGGCTCGTGCCCGAGCGGGGCTACGAGCTCGGGCTGATCCCGGCGGTGCCGCTGCCGCGCAAGCCCACCCCCGAGCTGATCACCGTCCCGGGCCGGCTGCGCGGCACGATCAAGGCGGCCGAGCAGATCCTGGAGCGCACCAAGGCGGACGCCGTGGTCGGCTTCGGCGGCTACGTCGCCCTGCCCGGCTATCTGGCCGCCAAGCGGCTCGGTGTGCCCATCGTCGTCCATGAGGCCAACGCCCGCCCGGGTCTGGCCAACAAGATCGGTTCGCGGTACGCGGCACAGGTCGCCGTCTCCACGCCCGACAGCAAGCTGCGCGGTGCCCGTTACATCGGCATTCCGCTGCGCCGCGCCATCGCCACCCTGGACCGGGCGGCCGTGCGCCCCGAGGCCCGTGCGGCGTTCGGGCTCGACCCGAACCTGCCCACGCTGCTGGTCTCCGGCGGCTCCCAGGGCGCCCGCCGGCTCAACGAGGTGGTCCAGCAGGTCGCGCCCTGGCTCCAGCAGGCGGGCATCCAGATCCTGCACGTGGTCGGTCCGAAGAACGAACTGCCCCAGGTTCAGCAGATGCCGGGAATGCCGCCCTACATCCCGGTAAGTTACCTTGACCGGATGGACCTCGCGTACGCCGCGGCCGACATGATGCTCTGCCGCGCCGGCGCGATGACCGTCGCCGAACTCTCCGCCGTCGGGCTCCCGGCCGCCTACGTTCCGCTGCCCATCGGCAACGGCGAACAGCGGCTGAACGCCCAGCCGGTGGTCAAGGCCGGCGGCGGCCTGCTGGTCGACGACGCGGAACTCACCCCCGAGTGGGTGCAGCAGAACGTTCTGCCCGTGCTCGCCGATCCGCACCGGCTGTACCAGATGTCCCGCGCCGCCGGGGAGTTCGGCCGCCGGGACGCCGACGAGCTGCTCGTCGGCATGGTGTACGAGGCCATCGCCTCGCACCGTTAGGACCGTAGGCACGAAAGGGCTTGAGAGCGTGGCCGGACCGACGACCGTGGAACGCGGTGAACGCCAGCAGGAGTCGTCGTCCGGCCCGCCACTGGTCCACCGGCTGAGACGGCTGCGCCCTCGTACGATCGTCATCCTTTCGCTGGTCCTGGTGTGTCTCGGCGCCGGTTCCCTGTGGGTCCTGTACGGCTCGCAGTGGGCGCGCGTGGAGCACGTGTCCGTCTCCGGTGCCGACGTCCTGACGCCCGATCAGGTGCGCGCGGCCGCCGGAGTACGGCTCGGAACGCAGCTGATTTCCGTCGACACCGATGCGGTCGAGGCTCGGCTGCGTCATGAATTGCCCCGAATTGACTCGGTTGACGTGGTGCGCTCATGGCCACACGGAATCGGGTTGAAAGTGGTCGAGCGTACTCCGGTCATGGTGGAGGAAAAGGGCGGAAAGTTCGTCGAAGTGGACGCGAAGGGCGTCCGGTTCGCCACGGTTTCCCAGGCGCCGAAAGGCGTGCCCCTGCTGGAATTGTCACTTTCCCGCTCCAGTGCGGCCGCCGCGAGTCTGCGGCGCTTCGGAGAGGCCCGGCTCGTGCGTGAGGCGGTCGCGGTCGCGGGCCGGATTCCCGCCGCGGTCGCCCGGGAGACCCGGACCGTCAAGGTCCGTACCTACGACGACATCTCACTGGAGTTGAGCAGGGGCCGCACCGTCGCCTGGGGCAGCAGCGAGGACGGCCGGCTGAAGGCCCGCACCCTGACCGCGCTGATGAAAGCGGCGCCCGGCGCGCGGCACTTCGACGTCCGGGTTCCCACCGCTCCCGCGTCATCGGGGAGTTGACGCACATCAGCGCAGGCCAACACCCTGGTTGAGTGCGGCTACGGCTGATCACATAGGGTGAAAAGAAAAACGGGAGGTTCGGCGTGTTCGTTGAACGGGCGCCACTTGTCGACTTAGTGTCCTGTTCCGAAGACTTCAAGGAACAGACACACTGGTAACCCTAAACTTCAGGGTTAGGGTTCGGGTCGGCGTTCGGACCGTCCCATTCGGCATCAGTCGTCGGGTCGCGGCAGGACCGCGAGGCGGCGACACGTAACTCGAGGCGAGAGGCCTTCGACGTGGCAGCACCGCAGAACTACCTCGCAGTCATCAAAGTCATCGGTGTCGGCGGCGGTGGTGTCAATGCCATCAACCGGATGATCGAGGTCGGTCTCAAGGGCGTCGAGTTCATCGCCATCAACACCGACGCGCAGGCGCTGTTGATGAGCGACGCCGACGTCAAGCTCGATGTCGGCCGCGAACTCACACGCGGGCTCGGCGCCGGGGCCAACCCGGCCGTCGGCCGCAAGGCCGCCGAGGACCACCGTGAGGAGATCGAGGAGGTCCTCAAGGGGGCCGACATGGTCTTCGTGACGGCCGGTGAGGGCGGCGGCACCGGTACCGGCGGCGCGCCCGTCGTGGCCAACATCGCGCGCTCGCTGGGTGCCCTCACCATCGGTGTGGTCACGCGCCCGTTCACCTTCGAGGGGCGGCGCCGCGCGAACCAGGCCGAGGACGGCATCGCCGAGCTCCGCGAAGAGGTCGACACCCTTATCGTCATCCCCAACGACCGGCTGCTGTCCATCTCGGACCGCCAGGTCAGCGTGCTCGACGCGTTCAAGTCCGCGGACCAGGTGCTGCTGTCCGGTGTGCAGGGCATCACCGACCTGATCACCACCCCCGGCCTGATCAACCTGGACTTCGCCGACGTGAAGTCGGTCATGTCCGAGGCCGGCTCGGCGCTCATGGGCATCGGCTCGGCCCGCGGTGACGACCGCGCGGTGGCCGCGGCCGAGATGGCGATCTCCTCCCCGCTCCTCGAGGCCTCCATCGACGGCGCCCGGGGCGTGCTCCTGTCCATCTCCGGCGGCTCCGACCTCGGTCTGTTCGAGATCAACGAGGCCGCCCAGCTGGTCAGTGAGGCCGCGCACCCCGAGGCCAACATCATCTTCGGCGCGGTCATCGACGACGCCCTCGGCGACGAGGTCCGGGTCACCGTGATCGCGGCCGGCTTCGACGGCGGCCAGCCGCCGGCCCGCCGGGACAACGTCCTCGGCTCGGCCTCCACCCCGCCCGCGGCCCGCCGCGAGGAGCCGGCCCCGGTGCGGCAGTCGGAGAGCCGCCCGACCTTCGGCTCGCTCGGCAGCGTGACGCCGAAGGAGGAGCAGGAGCCCGTCGCACCCGAGCCGGTGCAGGACCTGCCGCCCGTGGCCCCGCCCGTCACCCCGTCGCCGCGCAGCTACTCCGACAGCGCGGCCGAGGAGCTGGACGTCCCGGACTTCCTCAAGTGATAGGTCTGCACGACACCGCGAGCGGCGCGCACTTCGCCTTCACCGACCGGTGGGGCGGGGTGAGCGCCGTTCCGTTCGAGGAGCTCAATCTCGGCGGCGCGGTCGGCGACGACCCCGGCGCGGTACGCGCCAACCGCGAACGGGCCGCCGCGTCGCTCGGACTCGATCCGGACCGGGTGGTCTGGATGAACCAGGTGCACGGCAACGACATCGCCGAGGTCGACGGGCCGTGGGCCACGCGGCGCATCCCGGCGGTCGACGGTCTGGTGACCGCGACCCGCGGACTCGCCCTGGCCGTGCTCACCGCCGACTGCGTTCCGGTACTGCTCGCCGACCCGGTCGCCGAAGTGGTCGCCGCGGTCCACGCCGGGCGGCCCGGCATGGTCAAGGGGGTCGTCCCGGCCGCGGTCGAGGCGATGGAGTCGCTCGGCGCCCGGCCCGACCGCATCACCGCCCGCATCGGACCCGCCGTGTGCGGCCGGTGCTACGAGGTGCCGGAGGACCTGCGCGCCGAGGTGGCCGCCGTGGAGCCGGCGGCGCACTCCGAGACGAGTTGGGGCACACCGGCCGTCGATGTGAGCGCCGGCGTGCACGCGCAACTCGAACGTCTCGGGGTGCACGACCGGGAGCAGTCCCCGGTGTGCACACGGGAGTCGGATGATCACTTCTCGTACCGCCGCGACCGCACCACGGGTCGGCTCGCGGGCTATGTCTGGCTGGACTGATGGGGCATGACGGACCGTAGGAACGAACTCGCCGGAAACCTGGCGAAGGTGGAGCGGCGCATCGCCGCCGCGTGCGCGGCCGCGGGCCGGGCGCGGGAGGAGGTGACCCTCATCGTGGTCACCAAGACCTACCCGGCCGCGGATGTGCGGATGCTGTCGGAACTCGGGGTGCGGCACACCGCCGAGAACCGGGACCAGGAGGCGGCGCCCAAGGCCGCCGAGTGTGCTGATTTGCCCCTGACGTGGCATTTTGTTGGTCAACTTCAAACCAATAAAGTGCGATCCGTGGTCGGTTACGCCGATGTCGTCCAGTCGATCGACCGTTCCCGGCTCGTCACCGCGCTCTCCAGGGAGGCCGTGCGGGCGGAGCGTGAGCTCGGCTGCCTCATCCAGGTGGCGCTGGACGCGGGGGCGAGTGGACGCGGGGAGCGGGGAGGCGTGGGGCCCGGCGGAATCGAAGAGTTGGCCGACCTGGTCGCCCGCTCCGAGGGACTCCGGCTCGACGGACTGATGACCGTCGCCCCGCTGACCGGGGAGTACGCCGGCCGGCAACAGGCCGCGTTCGAGCGCCTCATGGATTTGTCGACCGGCCTGCGCGCGGCCCATCCGGCTGCCACCATGGTTTCGGCAGGGATGAGTGGGGACCTCGAACAGGCCGTGGCCGCCGGAGCGACACATGTGCGCGTCGGCAGCGCGGTACTCGGAGTCCGCCCCAGGCTCGGGTAACGTCGCCAAGAAGTCGGACCACAGCAGAAAATATGGTCAATATCGCCCAACGGGGCGCAACGACCTCGTGGATCGCGGGCACTTGGCGGTCGTCAGCGGATCCACCACAGAGCGGAGGACTCAGAGCATGGCCGGCGCGATGCGCAAGATGGCGGTCTACCTCGGCCTCGTGGAGGACGATGGGTACGACGGCCGGGGATTCGACCCCGATGACGACTTCGAACCCGAACTGGACCCGGAACCCGAGCGGGACCGTCGACGGCACGATCCGCCGCACCAGTCGCATGGAACGCATCAGCCCCAAAGGGATGAAGCGGTGCGAGTGGTGCAGCCTCCGGCGCCCCGCGAACCGGTGTCGCATTCCGCTTCGCTCCCGGCGGAATCCGGGCGGCCGGCGCGCATCGCGCCCGTGGCGTCCATCACACAAGACCGTGCAAGCCTGGAGAAGAACGCACCGGTGATCATGCCCAAGGTCGTGTCGGAACGAGAGCCGTACCGGATCACCACACTTCACCCCCGGACCTACAACGAGGCCCGTACCATCGGGGAACACTTCCGTGAGGGCACCCCGGTGATCATGAATCTGACTGAGATGGATGACACAGATGCGAAGCGACTTGTCGACTTTGCCGCCGGTTTGGTGTTTGGTCTTCACGGCAGTATCGAGCGGGTGACGCAGAAGGTGTTCCTGTTGTCGCCTGCTAACGTCGATGTCACGGCGGAGGACAAGGCCCGCATCGCAGAGGGCGGGTTCTTCAACCAGAGCTGAGACGCACCACCGAAGTACTGGCACGGAACAGGGGAGAGGGAAGCACCGATCATGCGTGTGGCCATGGAGGTTCTCTACATCGCGCTGATGGTGTTCCTCATCGTGCTGATCTTTCGGTTGGTCATGGACTATGTGTTCCAGTTCGCCCGCTCGTGGCAACCCGGCAAGGCGATGGTGGTCGTTCTGGAGGCCACCTACACTGTCACCGATCCACCGCTGAAGCTTCTGCGGCGGTTCATCCCGCCGCTGCGTCTCGGGGGCGTGGCGCTCGACCTGTCCTTCTTCGTACTGATGATCATCGTCTACATCCTGATCTCCGTGGTGGGGAATCTCGCGAGGTGACTGTGGACGATACGGTCTTGCCGACTGCCGATGACTACGTTGAGGTGAAGAGATGCCGTTGACCCCCGAGGACGTGCGGAACAAGCAGTTCACGACCGTCCGCCTCCGAGAAGGCTATGACGAGGACGAGGTCGATGCCTTCCTCGACGAGGTCGAAGCCGAGCTGACCCGTCTGCTCCGCGAGAACGAGGACCTGCGCGCCAAGCTGGCCGCGGCCACGCGTGCTGCTGCCCAGAACCAGCAGAACATGCGCAAGCCTCCGGAGGACCAGCAGCAACCACCTCATCCTCAGCAGCAGGGCATGCGAGGACCGGGCGCTCCGGTGCCCGCCGGGATATCGGGCCCGCCGCAGCAGCAGATGGGCGGCCCCATGGGTGGCCCGCCCCAGCTGCCCAGCGGTGCCCCGCAGCTGCCTGCCGGCCCGGGCGGTCAGGGTCCCCAGGGTCCCGGCCCCGGCCCCGGCCCCGGCCAGATGGGTCAGGGCCCCATGGGTCAGGGCCCCATGGGTCAGGGTCCGATGGGTCAGGGTCCGATGGGTCAGGGTCCGATGGGCCAGGGTCAGATGGGTCAGGGCCCGATGCAGGGTCAGATGGGCCCCGGTCCGATGGGCGGCCCCGGTCCCATGGGCGGCCCCGGCCCGATGGGTCAGGGTCCCGGTGGCGACAGCGCCGCGCGCGTCCTGTCGCTGGCCCAGCAGACCGCCGACCAGGCGATCGCCGAGGCGCGGTCCGAGGCCAACAAGATCGTCGGCGAGGCGCGTTCGCGTGCCGAGGGTCTGGAGCGTGACGCCCGTGCCAAGGCCGACGCCCTGGAGCGGGACGCGCAGGAGAAGCACCGCGTCGCGATGGGCTCCCTGGAGTCCGCCCGCGCCACGCTGGAGCGCAAGGTCGAGGACCTGCGCGGCTTCGAGCGCGAGTACCGCACGCGCCTGAAGTCGTACCTGGAGTCGCAGCTGCGCCAGCTGGAGACCCAGGCGGACGACTCCCTCGCCCCGCCGCGCACTCCTGCGGCCCCGTCCCTCCCGCCGTCCCCGGCGCCCTCCATGGCCCCGGCCGGCGCGAGCGCCCCGTCGTACGGTGGCGGCCAGCCGATGGGCGGTGCGCCCGGCCCGACCGGTCCGTCCTACGGTGGTCAGCAGCAGATGGCCCCGGCGATGACCCAGCCGATGGCCCCGGTGCGTCCGCAGGGTCCGGCCCCGATGGGTCAGGCGCCCTCGCCGATGCGCGGCTTCCTGATCGACGAGGACGACAACTGAGGGAACCCTGAAGGGTTCTGGTGACTAGGCGTCGGCAGCCTGAGAGAACGGCCCCGGAGGGACATCCCTCCGGGGCCGCTCCCGTGTTCCCGTAACGCCGTGGGCGGCGCCCGGCGTCCGTGTGGTGGGGGCGTACGGAGGCGGGGAGCCCTCCGGTTCGCGACCGGTGCGCTCCCCGCCGGGGCGAGTGCCGTCCCCCTTGTGGGTTACGCCTTGTGGAGGCGGAACGTCAGGGACAGGCCCTCGTCGCTGAAGGCGTCGCCGTAGGAGGCGTCCGCCTCGCCCTGGGCGAAGTCCGTCGCCAGGACCTCCTCGGCGATCAGCGACGCGTGCTCGCTCAGCGCGGCGATGGTCGCCGGGTCCGTGGCGGTCCAGCGCAGCGCGATCCGGTCGGCCACGTCGAGGCCGCTGTTCTTGCGGGCCTCCTGGATCAGCCGGATCGCGTCACGGGCCAGCCCGGCCTGGCGCAGCTCCTCCGTGATCTCCAGGTCCAGGGCGACCGTGGCACCGGAGTCGGACGCCACCGACCAGCCCTCGCGCGGGGTCTCGGTGATGATCACCTCGTCCGGCGCGAGCGTCACCGTCTCGCCGTCGACCTCCACCGACGCCGTGCCCTCGCGCAGCGCCAGCGACAGCGCCGCCGCGTCCGCGCCGGCGACGGCCTTGGCGACGTCCTGCACCCGCTTGCCGAACCGCTTGCCCAGCGCACGGAAGTTGGCCTTGGCGGTGGTGTCCACCAGGGACCCGCCGACCTCGCTGAGCGATGCCAGGGAGGAGACGTTCAGCTCTTCCGTGATCTGCGCGTGCAGCTCCCGGTCCAGGGACTCGAAGCCCGCCACCGCGACGAGCGCGCGCGACAGCGGCTGGCGGGTCTTGACGCCGGACTCGGCGCGGGTGGCACGGCCCAGCTCCACCAGGCGGCGCACCAGGACCATCTGCTGCGACAGCTCCGGGTCGATCGCCGTCAGGTCCGCCTCGGGCCAGGTGGCCAGGTGCACCGACTCCGGGCCGCCCGGGGTCACCGGCACGACCAGGTCCTGCCAGACCCGCTCGGTGATGAACGGGGTGATCGGCGCCATCAGCCGGGTCACCGTCTCCAGCACGTCGTGCAGCGTGCGCAGCGCGGCCTTGTCGCCCTGCCAGAAGCGGCGGCGCGAGCGGCGGACGTACCAGTTCGACAGGTCGTCGACGAACGCGGACAGCAGCTTGCCGGCGCGCTGGGTGTCGTACGCCTCCAGGGCCTGCGTGACCTGGTCGGTCAGCGCGTGCAGCTCGCTGAGCAGCCAGCGGTCGAGCAGCGGGCGGTCGGCGGGGGCCGGGTCGGCCCCGGTGGGCGCCCAGGCGGACGTACGGGCGTACAGGGCCTGGAAGGCGACGGTGTTCCAGTAGGTGAGGAGCGTCTTACGGACGACCTCCTGGAGGGCGCCGTGACCGACCCGGCGGGCCGACCACGGGGAGCCGCCGGCCGCCATGAACCAGCGCACCGCGTCCGCGCCGTGCTGGTCCATGAGCGGGATGGGCTGGAGGATGTTGCCCAGGTGCTTGGACATCTTCCGGCCGTCCTCGGCGAGGATGTGGCCCAGGCAGACGACGTTCTCGTACGACGACTTGTCGAAGACCAGCGTGCCGACCGCCATCAGCGTGTAGAACCAGCCGCGGGTCTGGTCGATCGCCTCGGAGATGAACTGCGCCGGGTACCGGCTCTCGAACAGCTCCTTGTTCTTGTACGGGTAGCCCCACTGCGCGAACGGCATCGAACCCGAGTCGTACCAGGCGTCGATGACCTCGGGCACGCGCGTGGCCGTCTTCTCGCACTGCGGGCACGGGAAGGTGACCTCGTCGATGAACGGGCGGTGCGGGTCCAGCTCCGACTGGTCGGTGCCGGTCAGGCCGGTCAGCTCCGCGCGGGAGCCGACGCAGGTGAGGTGGCCGTCCTCGCAGCGCCAGATCGGCAGCGGGGTGCCCCAGTAGCGGTTGCGGGACAGCGCCCAGTCGATGTTGTTGTTCAGCCAGTCGCCGTACCGGCCGTGCTTGACGTTCGAAGGGAACCAGTTGGTCTTCTCGTTCTCCTCGAGCAGCCGGTCCTTGATCGCGGTGGTGCGGATGTACCAGGACGGCTGCGCGTAGTACAGCAGCGCGGTGTGGCAGCGCCAGCAGTGCGGGTAGCTGTGCTCGTACGGCACGTGCCGGAACAGCAGGCCGCGGTCGCCGAGGTCCGCGGTGAGCCGCTCGTCGGCCTTCTTGAAGAACACGCCGCCGACCAGCGGCACGTCCTCCTCGAACGTGCCGTCCGGGCGGACGGGGTTGACCACGGGCAGGCCGTAGGACCGGCAGACCTTGAGGTCGTCCTCGCCGAAGGCGGGGGACTGGTGGACCAGGCCCGTGCCGTCCTCGGTGGTGACGTACTCGGCGTTGACCACGTAGTGCGCGGGCGCGTCGAACTCGACGAGCTCGAACGGGCGTTGGTACGTCCAGCGCTCCATCTCGGCGCCCGTGAAGGTCTCGCCCGTGGTCTCCCAGCCCTCGCCGAGCGCCTTGGCGACGAGCGGTTCGGCGACGACGATCCTCTCCGTACCGTCCGTCGCGACCACGTAGGTCACCTCGGGGTGCGCGGCGACCGCGGTGTTGGACACCAGCGTCCACGGGGTCGTCGTCCACACCAGGAGCGAGGCCTGGCCGGCGAGCGGGCCGGAGGTGAGCGGGAAGCGGACGTAGACGGACGGGTCGACGACCGTCTCGTAGCCCTGGGCCAGCTCGTGGTCCGACAGGCCCGTGCCGCAGCGGGGGCACCAGGGGGCGACCCGGTGGTCCTGGACCAGCAGGCCCTTGTTGAAGATCTCCTTCAGCGACCACCAGACGGACTCGATGTACTCGGGCTCCATGGTGACGTATGCCTCGTCGAGGTCGACCCAGTAGCCCATGCGGGTCGTCAGCTCGGAGAACGCGTCGGTGTGGCGGAGCACGGACTCGCGGCACTTTTCGTTGAACGCGGCGATGCCGTACGCCTCGATGTCCTTCTTGCCGCTGAAGCCGAGCTCCTTCTCGACCGCCAGCTCCACCGGCAGGCCGTGGCAGTCCCAGCCGGCCTTGCGGGCCACGTGGTAGCCGCGCATGGTGCGGAAGCGGGGGAAGACGTCCTTGAAGACGCGGGCCTCGATGTGGTGGGCGCCCGGCATGCCGTTGGCGGTGGGCGGGCCTTCGTAGAACACCCACTCGGGGCGGCCCTCGGACTGCTCCAGGCTCTTGGCGAAGATCTTCTGCTCGCGCCAGAAGTCGAGCACGGCGTGCTCGAGGGCGGTCAGGTCGACCTGGGCGGGCACCTGGCGGTACTGCGGCTGCGTGTTCAACGAGCTTCCTCCGGCGGATGTGCTGCCTTCCGTCGGAGGGACGAGAGCCTTTGTGCTGTCCACGCCGTGTGCGGCGCGCTCCCGCGGTACCACCCTCCTTGGCCCACCGGTGCGCCGTACGCTCCGACGAGCCCCCTCATTGGGGTCGCGATGCCGGTTCTACCGGCCCCTGGCTCCGTGCTGGGGCTTTCTTCCGGCGGCTCCGGGGTGATCTTCACGTCGTGCTCGCCCCCGGGCTCACACCGTCCCCGGGTCGCTCTGGGCTGCGTACGCCGCTACTCGTCCCCATCCACGCTTTTCGCTCCGCCCAGTGTACGGCGCCCGGGCGGTCGCGGCCGACCCGATTTCCCAAGCGGCGGTGACCCGGATGGCGCGGTGCTGCCGTTCGGATCGTAGGACGGGAGACTGGTCGGATTACGTGGCGGCGAGCTGGGCACAACGCATGCATGTCGGCCGCGCGATCCACGCGAGGCGGGCGAATCGGGCGGCGTGCCCCGTTGCCGCGGGACTCGAGTCGATTTATCGTCCCAGCACGATTCGCGAGCAAGATCACAATATGTGAAGGGGCCGCGGCCATGGTGGCGAAGAAGACCGCCGAGCAGTCGGCGTCCGGCAGGTTCCGGGGCTCCGGTCCCGACGCCGCCGGCGGCGCGGCCCGAAAGACCACCCGAACGGCGGCCAGGGCGTCAAGCACGGCCGCGAAGGAGGCGGTGGCCATGAAGGAGAGGGTCACGCCGAAGCAGACGGCCAAGGCCGGACCGACGACGGGACGCGGGCGCAGGGGCCCGGCGACCAGGACGAACGCGTCCAAGCCGCCCGCGGCGAAGGGGGTCGGGCAGCGGCCGCCCGAGGCCTCGGGGCCCGGGGAGGAACCCGCTGCCGCCGGACAGAGGCCGACGGCGCCCGTGGAACCCGCACCGGCGGCTCCCGCGAAGAGCGCGAGGAGGGCGACGGCGAAGAAGGCGGCCGCGAGGGAGCCCCGTGGGTCGGCGGGCAAGGCCCCACCGGAGGCGACCGCGCCGAAGGCGGCACCGGAGAGCGGGCCCGCCGCCGGGGGACCCCGCCCCGAGGGCGCCGAGGCGAAGAAGCCCCCGGGCAGGCGGGCCACGGGCACAAAGACCCCCGCCGAGGCCCAGGACGCGGGGGAGAAGCCCCCCGAAGCGGAAACCGGCACCGGCAAGCAGGGCGCCCGGAAGGCGGGCGGGCGCGGGGGCGCCCGGAAGGCGGTTGCCACCGGTGGGGGTGCGGCAGCCGAGGAGGCGGGCGCGCGGGAGCAGGGCGGCGAGGAGCCGGTGGGGGAGAGCACGGGGGCGGGCGGCCGGCGGAAGGGCGGCCGGAAGGCGAGTGCGGGGACGGTCCCCGCACGGGCGGCGGCCCCGGACGGCCGCGCCGACGGGGCGGGGACAGGGGCTGGGGACGGGGACGGCGCGGGTCGCGTGGCGGCTCCTGGTGTCTCCGGTGCGGGTGCGGGCAGGAAGAGGACGGCCAAGAAGGTGGGCGCGGCTCGGGCCGCGAAGCAGACGGGAGCCACGACAGTGGTTGCGAAGAAGACTCCTGGCACGGCCGCGGCGGCGAAGACCGCCGTCCCGAAGGCCCGCATCGCCGCGGCGGTGGATCCGGGCGACCTCCCGGTACGCCCGGGCGAGGATCCCTGGACCCTGGAGGAGGTCTCGGCGGCCCGCGCGGAGCTGGAGTCCGAGATGGAACGGCTGAGTACCGAGATCACCTCGTCCGAGGAGTCCCTCGCGGGCCTGATGCGGGACTCCGGCGACGGCGCGGGCGACGACGAGGCGGACACCGGCAGCAAGAACATCACGCGCGAGCACGAGCTGGCGCTGGCCGCCAACGCGCGCGAGATGCTCACCCAGACCGAGCGGGCCCTGCAACGGCTCGACACGGGCACCTACGGCCTGTGCGAGAACTGCGGCGACCCCATCGGCAAGGCCCGCATGCAGGCCTTCCCGCGGGCCACCCTGTGCGTGGCGTGCAAGCAGAAGCAGGAACGCCGGTACTGAACCGGGTGCGAGGCGTGCCGTAGTCTCGTCCTCAGTCAGGTACCTAGGTCAAGGGACTCACGTGGCAGAGGCGGAGCGCATCATCGGTACGCCGGACACTCCGGACGCGGCGGGAGCGGGGCGGCGACGCCCCGGAGAGGACGCCGTGCGGGGCGGCCCGTCCGGCGCCGACGGCACGGCGGCGGGCGCGGACGAGACGAACGGGACGCGGGCCGGCGCGGACGGACGGGCACCCGCCGCCGAGCGGCCCCGCGGCCGGCGCCGCATCGCCGTGCTGTTCACGGTCGCGGCCATCGCCTACGCCCTCGACCTGGCCAGCAAGATGCTCGTGGTGGCCAAGCTGGAGCACCGCCCGTCGATCCGGATCATCGGCGACTGGCTGCAGCTGGAGGCGATCCGCAACGCGGGCGCGGCCTTCGGCTTCGGCGAGGCCTTCACCGTGATCTTCACGGTCATCGCGGCCGCCGTGATCGTGGTGATCGCCCGCCTCGCCCGCAAGCTCTACAGCCTGCCCTGGGCCATCGCGCTCGGCCTGCTGCTCGGCGGCGCGCTGGGCAATCTCACCGACCGGCTCTTCCGCGCGCCGGGCGTGTTCGAGGGCGCGGTCGTCGACTTCATCTCGCCCAAGCACTTCGCCGTGTTCAACCTCGCCGACTCGGCGATCGTGTGCGGCGGCATCCTGATCGTGCTGCTCTCCTTCCGCGGCCTCGACCCGGACGGGACCGTCCACAAGGACTGAGCCCGGGACCGGGCCGCCGGTCCGGTCCGTCATACTCGACGGGTGAGCACGATTCCCGAGATCCGTACCCTGCCCGTGCCCGAAGGCCTGGAGGGCGAGCGCGTCGACGCCGCCATCTCCCGGATGTTCGGCTTCTCCCGTACGAAGGCGGCGGAGCTGGCCGCCGCGGGCAAGGTGCTGGTCGACGGCACGGTGGCCGCCAAGTCCGAGCGGGTGCGCGGCGGTGCCTGGCTCGAGGTCGAGATGCCGCAGGCACCCGCGCCCGTGCAGGTGGTCGCCGAGCCGGTCGAGGGCATGGAGATCGTGCACGACGACGACGACGTGGTCGTGATCGTCAAGCCGGTCGGCGTCGCCGCGCACCCCAGCCCCGGCTGGTCGGGACCGACCGTGATCGGCGGCCTCGCGGCGGCCGGCTACCGCATCTCCACCTCCGGCGCCGCCGAGCGCCAGGGCATCGTGCACCGCCTCGACGTCGGCACCTCGGGCCTGATGGTGGTCGCCAAGTCGGAGCGCGCGTACACGTCGCTCAAGCGCCAGTTCAAGGAGCGCACGGTCGACAAGCGCTACCACACCCTGGTCCAGGGCCACCCCGACCCGACCAGCGGCACCATCGACGCGCCCATCGGGCGGCACCCGAACCACGACTACAAGTGGGCCGTCACCGCCGACGGCAAGCCCTCCGTCACGCACTACGACCTGATCGAGGCGTTCCGCGCCGCCTCCCTGCTCGACGTCAAGCTGGAGACCGGGCGCACCCACCAGATCCGCGTCCACATGGCCGCCCACCGCCACCCCTGCGTCGGCGACCTGACCTACGGCGCCGACCCCACCCTCGCCAAGCGGCTGAGGCTGACCCGCCAGTGGCTGCACGCGGTGCGGCTCGGCTTCGAGCACCCCGGCGACGGCCAGTGGGTGGAGTTCGCCAGCGACTACCCCGAGGACCTCCAGAAGGCCCTGGACCGGGTCCGCGAGGAGACGTACGCATGAGCCTGCCGTACGTGGTGCGTGTCGCCGAGGACCCCGCCGACCGCGAGGCCTGCTTCGCGGTGCGCAAGGAGGTCTTCGTCGTGGAGCAGGGCGTTCCGCAGGACCTCGAGTACGACGCGTACGACGCCGTCGCCGTGCACGTGCTGGCGGTCCGCGAGGACGGCGTGCCGCTCGGCACCGGACGGCTGCTGTACGGCGCCGAGGCCGCCGCGAAGACCGGCGGCGACCCGGCGCTCGGTTCCCTCGGGCGGCTCGCCGTCACCGGGGACGCGCGCGGTCTCGGCATCGGCGTCGCCCTGGTGCGCGCCGTCGAGGACGCGGCACGCGCGCGCGGCCTCTCGGCGGTGGACCTGCACGCGCAGAGCCACGCGCTCGGCTTCTACGAGCGGCTGGGGTACGAGGCGTACGGACCGGAGTTCCCCGACGCGGGCATCCCGCACCGGGCGATGCGGCGCGCCCTGTAGTCCACGGGTCCGAAGCGGCCGGTGAGCGGGGTGGCGTGGCAGGCTGGAAACCTGCCGTGTGATCGTCCGACGTTCCGGAGCGCTGAGCGTGGATCAGTTGGCCCTGCTGTTCGTCGTGTTGCTGGGGGCCGTGATCAGCGTCCCGGTCGGCGACCGGTTCGGGCTGCCCGCGCCGGTCCTGATGACGCTGCTCGGGATCGTCCTCGCCGTGCTCGGCTTCGTGCCGAACGTCGCCATCCCACCCGTCCTGATCCTGCCCGCCCTGCTGCCGCCGCTGCTCTACGCCGCCGTACGGCGTACGTCCTGGCGGCAGTTCACGGCACACAAACGGCCCATCTTCCTGCTGGCCGTGGCACTGGTGTTCGTCACCACCTTCTGCGTCGCCGCCGTCTCGCACGCCATCGTGCCGGGGTTGTCCGTCGCCGCCGCCGTGGCCCTGGGCGCGCTGGTCGCGCCGCCCGACCCGGTCGCGGCGACCGCGGTGGCCGGGCAGCTCGGACTGCCGCGCCGCCTGGTGTCGATCCTGGAGGGCGAGGGGCTGTTCAACGACGTCACGGCCATCGTCCTCTACCACGTGGCGATCGCGGCCGCCGTCAGCGGGGAGTTCTCGGTCTGGCGGGCCGGGCTCGACCTGGTGCTCTCGGCGGTGGTGGCGGTGGCCGTGGGCATGGTGCTCGGCTGGGGCACGAACAAGGTGCTGGACCTGCTGGGGGACCCGACCCTGCAGATCGGGCTGACGCTGCTCGTGCCCTACGCCTCCTACGTGCTGGCCGAGGAGCTGCACGGTTCCGGCGTCCTCGCCGTGCTCACCACCGCGCTGTTCCTCGCCGAGTACGCCTCCGACGCCGACGACGTGCTGACCCGGCTGGCCGGGCACACCGTCTGGGACGTCGTGGACACGCTCGTCACCGGGGTCGCGTTCGGGCTGATCGGCCTCGAACTGCACAACGCGCTGCGCACCGCCTCGGGCCGGTGGGGCGAGTTGCTCGGCTGGGCGGGCGTGGTCGTGGCCGTGGTGGTGCTCGTACGGCTGGTGTGGCTGCTGCCGGCCACCTGGCTCACCAAACGGCTGCACGCGCTGCGCGACTACGAGGAGGACATCCCCATGACCTGGCGGGAGACCGTCGTCATGTGGTGGTCCGGGATGCGCGGCGTGGCCTCGGTGGCGCTCGCCCTGGCCATTCCGCTGAAGACGGACAGCGGCGCACCCTTCCCCGACCGGGACGAGATCGTGTTCATCGCCTTCGGGGTGATCATGGCGACGCTCGTGCTCCAGGGGCTCACGCTGCCGTGGCTGGTCAAACGGCTGGGGGTACGGGCGGACAGCGAACGGGAGAAGGCGTTCGAGGAGGAACTGGCGGCGCGCGCGTCGCGGGCGGCCAGGCGGCGGCTGCGGGAGATCGAGGCGGTCGAGGAACTGCCGGAGGAACTGTCCGAGCAGATGCTGCGCCGGGCCTTCGACATCGGGCTGCGGATCAGCCCGCAGTGGGGGGAGGAGGAGCGCAGGGAGGGCCACGACAAGCGCGTACGGCGGCTGCGCCGGCTGCGGCGGATCCAGAGCGAGATGCTGAGCGCGGCGCGGCACGAGGTGCTGGCGGCACGCCGGGAGCCGGGGGCCGACCCGGAGATCGTGGACCGGGTACTGCGCCACCTGGACGTACGCAGTCTGCGGTGAGCCGCGCTCGGCGTACGGGCCCGGCCGGTGCCGTCTCGGTACGCTCGGATCATGAGTCGCAACGTCGTCATCAGCGGGGGCGGTACGGGGATCGGACTCGCCGCGGCGCGGACCTTCGCGGCCGACGGGGACCGGGTGCTGCTGCTCGGGCGGCGGGGCGAGGTACTGCAGCGGGCCGGGGTGCCGGGCGCGCTGACGTTCGCCGCCGACGTGGGTGACGTGGCCGGGGTACGGTCGGTCGCCCGCTTCGTGGCCGACGAGCTCGGGGCCGTGGACGTGCTGATCCACAGCGCCGGAGGGTCGGGGCGGCTGGAGTCCCGGGCGGAGCGGGAGGATCCGCTCGACCGCGTCGCCGACGACTGGATGGTCAACTTCCGGATCAACACCCTGACCGCCGTGCTGCTGACGGAGGCCCTCAGGGAGCGGCTCGCCGAACCGGGCGGCCGGGTGCTGTTCCTCAGCTCCATCGCCGCCTACCGCGGTTCCGGCAGCGGCGCCTACGCCGCCTCCAAGGCCGCGCTGCATCCCTACGCCCACGACCTGGCCCGCCGGTTGGGCCCGCGCGGGATCACGGTGAACGTGGTCGCGCCCGGATACGTCGAGGACACCGACTTCTTCGGCGACGCGATGGACGACGCCCGCCGCGAACGGCTCGTCGCCGAGACCTCCACCGGCCGCCCCGGGACCCCGGGCGACATCGCGGCCACCCTCCACTGGCTCGCCTCACCGGCCGCCGCCCACATCACCTCCCAGATCATCCAGGTCAACGGCGGCGCGGAACGCGGCCACTGAGCCCGCCACGCCCGTGACGGCCGCGGTCAGCCGCGGGTCGTCGGGGAGTTGCTGACGGCGGGGTGGGGCGTGCCGTCGTGGAACGGGGTGGGGAGGTCGGGGCGGCCCGGGGCCGGTACGGCCTCGGCCGTGGCGACGCGGGGGAGGGCGTAGGGGTGGTGTTCGCACAGCCAGCGGAGCAACTGCTCGCGGACCACGACCCGTACCGTCCAGATGTCGTCGGCGTCCTTCGCCGTCACCAGCGCCCGTACCTGCATCGTGGTCGGCGTCGTGTCCGTGACCACCAGGTTGTAGGCGCGGCCGTCCCAGGCCGGGCACTCGCGCAGGATGTCGCGCAACTTCTCGCGCATCGCGTCCAGCGGCGCGCAGTGGTCGAGGTGGAGGTAGACGGTGCCGGTCATCTGAGGGGTGCCGCGCGACCAGTTCTCGAACGGGTTGGACGTGAAGTACGACACCGGCATGGTGATCCGGCGCTCGTCCCAGGTCCGTACCGTCAGGAAGGTCAGCGTGATCTCCTCGATCGTGCCCCACTCGCCGTTGACGACGACGGTGTCACCGAGCCGCACCATGTCGCCGAACGCGATCTGCAGCCCCGCGAACATGTTGCTCAGCGTGGACTGCGCCGCGACACCGGCGACGATGCCGAGCAGGCCGGCCGAGGCCAGCAGCGAGGCACCGGCCGCGCGCATCGCCGGGAACGTCAGCAGCATCGAGGCCGCCGCCACCACGATGACCACCGCCGAGACCACGCGCATGATCAGCTCGACCTGGGTGCGCACCCGCCGCACCCGGGCCGGGTCCCGGTGTGCCTGGGCACTGGCGTAGCGCGAGTACGTGGTCTCGACGACGGCCCCCGCGATCCGGATCACCAGCCAGGCCGCCGAGCCGATCAGCACGAGGGTCAGTGTCCGGCCGATGCCGACCCGGTGCTCCTGGAGCAGTTCGGCCTGGTCGTAGGAGCCTCTCAGCAGGGCTGAGCACAGCACGAGCTGGTAGGGGACGCGGGCACGGCGCAGCAGGCACCACACCGGTTGGTCGTGGTGCCGTGCGTCGGCCTTGCGCAGCAGCAGGTCGGTGGCCCAGCCGATGACCAGGGTGAGGACGACCGAGCCGCCGGCGACGATCAGGGGGCGGAGTACGTTCTCCATGCTTGCGAACCTAACCCGCGACGCGCTGAGTGAACACGTGTGGACGTGAAGAACGCAGGTAGGGCGGGGGCGGTGTGACGAGGCTCTCCTCGGCCGGCCGCTCACCCTGCCGGGCGGACGCCGTCGTACCCGGCTGGCACCATGAGCGCATGAACATCGTGCTCTTCCACTCGACCTACGGCCTCAGACCCGCCGTACGCCAGGCCGCGGACCGGCTGCGTGCCGCCGGGCACGAGGTGTGGACGCCGGATCTCTTCGACGGCCGCTCGTTCGACACGGTCGAGGAGGGCAGGGCCTGCAAGGAGTCGATCGGCAACGACGAACTGCTCAGGCGGGCCGTGCTGGCCGCGGCGCCCTACTCGGAGCGGGGTCTGGTCTACGCGGGGTTCTCGTTCGGGGCCGCGACCGCGCAGACGCTCGCCCTCGGCGACGAGAAGGCCCGCGGTCTGCTCCTGCTGCACGGCACCTCGGACATCGCGCCGAACGCGAGCGCGGACGGACTGCCCGTCCAGTTGCACGTGGCCGAACCCGACCCGTTCGAGCCGGACGACTGGCTGAGCGCCTGGTACCTCCAGATGGGCCGGACCGGCGCGGACGTGGAGGTCTACCGCTACGCCGGGGCCGGCCACCTCTACACCGACCCCGACCTGCCGGACTACGACGAGGAGGCCGCCGAGGCCACCTGGCGGGTGGCGCTCGGCTTCCTCGCGGACCTCGGAACCGACTAGGGCTCGGAACCGACTGGGGTGCGGAACCGACTGGGGCTCGGAGCGGACTGGGGCGCGGAACCGCCCGGCCCGGGCCGGGCGCTCAGCGGACGAGGGGCGGGCGGTCCGGCAGAGGTCCGCCCGCCCCTCGCGCGGGATGCACGGCGGCGACGCCGTCCGGCCGGGGGTCAGCCCTTGAGGGCCGCGTCCATCGCCGTGTTGAACTCGTCCACCGTCATCGGCGGGTTCTCGGTGCCGGCCACGGTCACCTTCTTGCCGTCCATGACCAGGCTCGGGGTGCCGTCCACCCCGTCCTTGTTGTCGTCGAAGGTCTTCGACATGGCGACCGCCCAGGCGTCGTACTTGCCGCTCTTGACGTCCTTCTGGAACGACGTGTTCTTCTTCAGCGCCGGCACGGTGTCCGCCACCTTGAGGAGGTAGTCGTCGCTCTTGAACTTGTCGTCGTTCTCGTCCGGGTGCCACTTCGCCGAGTAGAGCGCGGCCTTGTAGTCGAGGAACGCCTCGGGGCTGACGTTGAGCGCGGCGCCCATGGCGCTCATCGCGTTCTTGGAGCCCTCGCCGTTGTCGTGGTTGTCGAGGAAGGTGCCGCCGATGTACTGGAGCTTGAACTTGCCGTCGTCGACGTCCTTCTTGACGGTCGCGCCGACGGCTTCCTCGAACTGGCCGCAGATCGGGCAGCGCGGGTCCTCGTAGATCTTGAGGGTCTTCTCGGCCGAGCTCTTGCCGATGACCACGGTCGTACCGTCGGTGCCGGTGGTGTTGGCCGGGGCGACGACCTTCTCGTCCTTCACGGCCTCCCAGTGGCCGGGCTTGTTGGCCTGGACGACGGCGTAGCCGATGCCGCCGGCCGCCGCCAGTACGGCGACGACCGTGCAGGCCACGACGAGCTGCCGCTTGACCTTGGCCCGCTTGGCCTCGCGCTCGCGCTCGGCGCGCAGCCGCTCCCGGGCCGCCGTCTTCGCCGACTGGGTGTTCCGCTTGCTCATGGTGGTGTTCTCCTGTGGGACGCGCAGCTGTCGTGCGCGGGATACGAGTGGGGACTGTCGTGCTCGGGGCGCCCAGGGGTGTCGCTCAGACGAGCGCGAGGGCGTCCGGGCACGGCGGTCCGCGCCGTCCCAGGGAGTGGACGAGGATGCGGGCGCGCAGCGTGGCGATCCGCGGCGCGGGACGCGTGGGCCGGACCAGCGGGCGGGTGCGGCGCACCGTGATCGCCGCCACCGCGAGCAGCAGCGGTCGGAAGGTCGTGGCGGCCGCCGCGCACAGCAGTTGGGCGAGCGCCCGCTCGCCGCGGCGCAGCCAGCCGGCCGCGAGCAGGCCGACGCCGATGTGCGCGGCCAGCAGCAGCCAGGCCGTGGCCGGGTCGGCGTGCGCGAGCAGGGCGGTCAGCCGGCCGGTGTCGGTGCCGGCCATCTGGGCCAGCGGGGTGCCGACGTCGGTGTGCCCGCCGCACAGCACGTCGAAGCCGACCGAGCGCAGGGGACCGGCGACCGGGCCGCCCGCGGGGCCGTAGCAGAGGTGCTGGCCGGTGGTGAAGACGGTGTCGGCGGCCAGCTCCAGCGGGACCAGCAGGGCCGCGATCCGCCCGAAGCCGCGCTCCCGGCCGGCCAGCGCGTAGGAGAGCAGGAACACGGCGGCCGCGACGGCGGCCACCGTGTTCAACGGCAGCGGGACCCGGGACAGCAGCACGTGCGACGCGGTGCTGAGCGTCACGACCATGGCTGTGAACAGCGCCGCGCGCACGGCTCTGAGCTTGGTCCCGGATATGTCCATAGCGAGACAAGAGTGTGTCACGTGGGCCGGTAAGAGACCCCTAAAGGGTTCCTGTGAGCGGCCCGTCCGTCACAGACCCGGAATCCCCCCGTCACGAAGCAGCTCCACGAAGATGCGGTGGTCCTCGCGCGCGCGTGCCGCGTAGGCGTGCGCGAAGTCGACGAGCAGCGGCGCGAAGCCCTCCTCGTCCCCCGCGATCGCCGCGTCGATGGCCCGCTCGGTGGAGAACGGCACCAGCGACTCGCCCGAGGTGTCGTCCGCCGCCGCGTGCATGGCGGCCGTGGCCCGGCCCAGGTCGGCGACCACCTGCGCGATCTCCTCCGCATCGTCGATGTCGTCCCAGTCCAGGTCCACGGCGTACGGCGAGACCTCGGTGACCAGCCGGCCCGCTCCGTCCAGCTCGGTCCAGCCCAGCCACGGGTCGGTGTGCGCCTGGAGAGCGCGCCGGCAGACCACCGTGCGGTGGCCCTCGTGCTGGAAGTGGTCGCGGACGGCCAGGTCCATGACGTGCCGGGAGGCCGCCGCGGTGTGGGCCCGCTGGACGGAGATCACCACGTCGTGCTCCAGGGCGTCGCTGTGGCCCTCCAGCAGGATGTCGTAGGACAGGGCGGCCGTGCCGATCCCGCGGCGGCCGACGACGTCCTTGACGCGGTAGGACTCCGGGCGGGCCAGCGACGCGTCCGGCAGGGACTCCAGATAGCCGTCGAAGGCCGCGAGGACCTTGTAGCGGGTGGCGGCGTCCAGCTCGACCGCGCCGCCGCCGGGCGCGAAGCGGCGCTCGAAGTCGCGGATCTCCGTCATCGACTCCAGCAGTCCGGTACGGGTCAGCGCGCGGGCGTCACGCAGCGTGTCCAGGAGGGGGCCGTCGGCGGTGTCCAGCGTGAAGGGCGGCACCTCGTCGCTCTTGGCGCCGGTGGCCAGGGCGTGGATCCGGTCGCGGTAGGCGGTCGCGTAGAGCGTCACCAGCTCGGTGATCCGGTCGTCGCCGAGCGCCTTGGTGTACCCGACGAGGGCGAGGGAGGCGGCGAACCGCTTGAGGTCCCGGGTGAAGGGGCCGACGTAGGCCTCGTCGAAGCCGGTGGCGCTGAGGACCAGCCGGCCGTCGGCGTCCATGTAGGTGCCGAAGCTCTCCGCGTGCAGGTCGCCGTGGATCCACACGCGCGAGGTGCGGTCGTCCAGGTAGGGTCCGCCGCGCCGGTCGGCGGCCAGGTCGTGGTGGAAGAGGCAGGCCGTGCCCCGGTGGAAGGCGAGGGCTGAGGCCGCCGTCCTCCGCAGCCTCGTGCGGAACGCGTCCGGGTCGTCGGCCAGGAGCTCGCCGAAGGCGGTGTCGAGGACGGCGATGATCTCCTTGCCGCGCTGCTCGTCGCTGAGCTGGGGGACCGACATCGCTGACATCGCGGAGTGCCTCCTGGTGCAGGTGGTGCATGACGTGTGGAGTGGGTCCGGCAGGAGCGTTCCCCCGAACCAACGTCCGGCGGTGCGGCGGAGTGCCCGTGCTGTACCGCCTGAAGGTACGGCCGGAACGCCGCCGCGTGTCAGTGCCGGGGCATAGACTTCGACGCTGTCCCCCAGACTGTCCGATGCCCGTCGTCTATGTTGTCCATGGAGGCCGAACCGTGTCGAAGCCGCCGTTCACGCACCTGCACGTCCACACCCAGTACTCGCTGCTGGACGGTGCCGCGCGGCTGAAGGACATGTTCAACGCGTGCAACGAGATGGGCATGACGCACATCGCCATGTCCGACCACGGCAACCTCCACGGCGCGTACGACTTCTTCCACTCCGCGAAGAAGGCCGGAGTCACCCCGATCATCGGGATCGAGGCGTATGTCGCCCCGGAGTCCCGGCGCAACAAGCGCAAGATCCAGTGGGGCCAGCCGCACCAGAAGCGGGACGACGTCTCCGGTTCCGGCGGTTACACCCACAAGACGATGTGGGCGGTGAACAGGACCGGGCTGCACAACCTCTTCCGTCTCTCCTCCGACGCCTACGCCGAGGGCTGGCTCCAGAAGTGGCCCCGGATGGACAAGGAGACGATCGCCCAGTGGTCCGAGGGCATCGTCGCCTCCACCGGCTGCCCCTCCGGGGAGCTGCAGACCCGGCTGCGCCTCGGCCAGTACGACGAGGCACTGAAGGCCGCCGCCGACTACCAGGACATCTTCGGCAAGGACCGCTACTTCCTGGAGCTGATGGACCACGGCATCGACATCGAGCGCAAGGTCCGCGACGGCCTGCTGGAGATCGGCCGGAAGCTCGGCATCCCGCCCCTGGTCACCAACGACTCGCACTACACCTACGCGCACGAGGCGACGGCCCATGACGCCCTGCTGTGCATCCAGACCGGCAAGAACCTCTCCGACCCCGACCGCTTCAAGTTCGACGGCACCGGCTACTACCTGAAGTCCACCGAGGAGATGTACGCCATCGACTCCTCGGACGCCTGGCAGGAGGGCTGCGCCAACACGCTCCTGGTCGCCGAGATGGTCGACACCACCGGCATGTTCGAGAAGCGCGACCTCATGCCCAAGTTCGACATCCCCGAGGGCTACACCGAGGTCACCTGGTTCAAGGAGGAGGTCCGCCTCGGCATGGAGCGCCGCTTCCCCGGCGGCATCCCCGAGGACCGCCAGAAGCAGGTCGAGTACGAGATGGACGTCATCATCCAGATGGGGTTCCCGGGCTACTTCCTCGTGGTCGCCGACTTCATCATGTGGGCCAAGAACAACGGCATCGCGGTGGGCCCCGGCCGTGGCTCCGCGGCCGGCTCGATCGTCGCCTACGCGCTCGGCATCACCGACCTCGACCCGATCCCGCACGGCCTGATCTTCGAGCGGTTCCTCAACCCCGAGCGCATCTCCATGCCCGACGTCGACATCGACTTCGACGAGCGCAGGCGCGTCGAGGTGATCAGGTACGTGACCGAGAAGTACGGCGCCGACAAGGTCGCCATGATCGGAACCTACGGCACCATCAAGGCCAAGAACGCGATCAAGGACTCCGCGCGCGTGCTGGGCTACCCGTACGCGATGGGCGACCGGATCACCAAGGCCATGCCCGCCGACGTCCTCGGCAAGGGCATCCCGCTGTCCGGCATCACCGACCCCGAGCACCCCCGCTACTCGGAGGCGGGCGAGGTCCGGGGGATGTACGAGAACGAGCCGGACGTGAAGAAGGTCATCGACACCGCACGCGGTGTGGAGGGCCTGGTCCGGCAGATGGGCGTGCACGCGGCCGGCGTGATCATGTCCAGCGAGACCATCACCGAGCACGTCCCGGTCTGGGTCAGGCACACGGACGGCGTGACCATCACGCAGTGGGACTACCCGAGCTGCGAGTCGCTCGGCCTGCTGAAGATGGACTTCCTCGGCCTGCGCAACCTCACGATCATGGACGACGCCGTCAAGATGGTGAAGTCCAACAAGGGGATCGACATCGATCTCCTCGGCCTGGAGCTGGACGACCCCAAGACCTTCGAACTGCTCCAGCGCGGCGACACCCTCGGCGTCTTCCAGTTCGACGGCGGCCCGATGCGCTCGCTGCTGCGCCTGATGAAGCCGGACAACTTCGAGGACATCTCCGCCGTCTCGGCCCTGTACCGGCCGGGCCCGATGGGCATGAACTCCCACACCAACTACGCCCTGCGCAAGAACGGCCAGCAGGAGATCACGCCCATCCACCCGGAGCTGGAGGAGCCGCTCAAGGAGGTCCTGGACGTCACCTACGGCCTGATCGTCTACCAGGAGCAGGTGCAGAAGGCCGCCCAGATCGTCGCCGGCTACTCGCTCGGCGAGGCCGACGTGCTGCGGCGCGTGATGGGCAAGAAGAAGCCCGAGGAACTGGCGAAGAACTTCACCATCTTCCAGGACGGCGCCCGCAACAAGGGCTTCAGCGACGAGGCCATCCAGGCCCTGTGGGACGTGCTGGTCCCCTTCGCCGGCTACGCGTTCAACAAGGCCCACTCGGCCGCGTACGGCCTGGTGTCGTACTGGACCGCCTACCTCAAGGCCAACCACCCCGCCGAGTACATGGCCGGCCTGCTGACCTCCGTCAAGGACGACAAGGACAAGTCGGCGGTCTACCTCAACGAGTGCCGCCGCATGGGCATCCGGGTGCTCCCGCCCAACGTCAACGAGTCCCAGTCGAACTTCGCCGCGCAGGGCGACGACGTGATCCTCTTCGGCCTGTCCGCGGTGCGCAACGTCGGCACCAACGTAGTCGAGTCGATCATCAAGTCCCGCAAGGCCAAGGGGAAGTACGCCTCGTTCCCCGACTACCTCGACAAGGTCGAGGCGGTGGTCTGCAACAAGCGCACCACGGAGTCGCTGATCAAGGCCGGCGCCTTCGACGAGATGGGGCACACCCGCAAGGGCCTCACCGCGCACTACGAGCCCATGATCGACAACGTGGTCGCGGTCAAGCGCAAGGAGGCCGAGGGGCAGTTCGACCTCTTCGGCGGGATGGGCGAGGAGCCCAGCGGTGAGCCCGGCTTCGGCCTCGACGTGGAGTTCTCCACCGAGGAGTGGGACAAGACGTATCTGCTCGCCCAGGAGCGGGAGATGCTCGGTCTGTACGTCTCCGACCACCCGCTCTTCGGCCTGGAGCACGTGCTCGCGGACAAGGCCGACGCGGGCATCGCCCAGCTCACCGGCGGCGAGCACGCCGACGGCGCGGTCGTCACCATCGGCGGCATCATCTCCGGCCTCCAGCGTAAGATGACCAAGCAGGGCAACGCCTGGGCGATCGCCACCGTCGAGGACCTGGCCGGCTCCATCGAGTGCATGTTCTTCCCGGCGACCTACCAGCTGGTGTCGACCCAACTCGTCGAGGACGCCGTGGTGTTCGTCAAGGGTCGGCTCGACAAGCGGGAGGACGTGCCGCGCCTGGTGGCGATGGAGCTGATGATCCCCGACCTGTCGAACGCGGGGAGCAATGCGCCGGTGGTCCTCACCATCCCGGCGCTGAAGGTGACCCCGCCCATGGTCAGCCGCCTCGGCGAGATCCTCAGCCACCACAAGGGCGACAGCGAGGTCCGCATCAAGCTCCAGGGGCCGAGCAGGACGACCGTGCTGCGTCTTGACCGGCACCGGGTCAAGCCGGATCCGGCGCTGTTCGGCGATCTGAAGGTATTGCTCGGCCCGTCCTGCCTGGCCGGCTGAGACGAACGAGGGGCGTACCCGTGCGCATCGGGTACGCCCCTCGTCGATTACCGGCTTACCGCACGTGCTCAACAGCCCATGAAACGCGCTCAGTTGTGACCGAAGCGCTTCTGACGTCCCTTGCGGGCCATGGCAGTCGGACTCGTCTGCGGCCCGTGGGCGTGGTGCTCGGACGGCTGCTCCGACGCGGAGTGCTCCGTCTCCTGCGGGCCGTTCGCGGCCACGGACGCCTTCTGCCGGCTGCGGTCCTGCTTGCGGTTCTTGGCCATGGTGATCAGCCTCCTGTGGGGGATCTAGGGGCCAGGGCCGGGACCAGATTCACATAGGCCGACAATGAACGCATGTTGGATAATTACCGTATGTAACGCGGGGTGTCGGCGCGCGGGCGCCCGAAACGCCACGCCGAAGATCGAGTTCGGGCCGTTAACCCCGGCCGGGTCGGGCAGACTCGAAGCACATCCCGAAGCACATCCCTGAGCAACCTCCCGGAAAGAGGGTGGATCGCGTGGACCGCTGCATCGTCCTGGTGGACGCCGGGTATCTGCTGGGCGCCGCGGCCAGTCTCCTTGCCGGGGAGCCGTCGCGCTCCCGGATCACCGTCGACCACACCGCCCTCGTGCAGGGGCTGCGTGAACAGGCCGAGTGCGACACGGAGCGGCCCCTGTTGCGCATCTACTGGTTCGACGGCGCGCCCGACCGCGTACCGCAGCCCGAGCACCGTCGGCTGCGCGTGATGCCCCGGGTCACCGTCCGGCTCGGCGCGCTCACCCGCAGCGACGGGCGCTGGGCGCAGAAGGGCGTGGACGCCGCGATGCACGCCGAACTGACCGAACTGGCCCGCAACCGCGCCTGCTCCGACGTCGTCCTCGTCACCGGCGACGGCGATCTGCTGCCCGGCATGATGGCCGCCAAGGAACACGGCGTCGCCGTCCACCTGTGGGCGGTGCAGGCCGCCGACGGCGACTACAACCAGTCCGAGGACCTGGTCGCCGAGGCCGACGAGCGGCGCGTGCTGGACCGCACCTGGATCACCAAGGCCGTACGCGCCAAGGAACTCGGCGGTGTCTGCGCGCCACCGCCCGCGCCCCGTCCCGAGATCGCCGCGATCCTCTCCGCGCCGCTGCCCGAGTCCACACTCACCCAGCCCGCCGAGAGCCCCGCCGAAGAACGGCAGCACCCGGCCGCAGTCGCGGGGCGCGGCGCGGCCGAGGAGCGGGTGACCGTCGCCAAGGGCGTGCCCACCCCCAAGGACCTCGCCGCCCTGCGCGCCCCCGGCACCCCGCCCGCGCAGCACCCCACCACGGCGACCCTGCGCTGGTCCTCGGACCGCGGCTGGGTGGACCGGCCGGGCCAGCCCGGCGAACCCGCCGAGGCCGCCTCCATGCCGACGCTCGCCCAGCTGACGACGGCCGAGCAGCGCTGGGCGGACCGGGAGGAGGACATCACGACCGTCGGCGGCGACCCGTACGAGGTGGGGCAGGTCTTCGCCCGGCGCTGGGTGGAGCGGCTGGGCGACCCCGCGCACCTTCAGAAACTGTCGTCGATGTACCCCCGCATCCCGCACCGCGTCGACGGCGAGCTGCTGCGCTACGCCGCCCGCTTCGGACTGCTCGCGCACAAGGACGACCAGATCGACGAGCACGACCGGTATGCCATCCGCGCCGGGTTCTGGCGGGAGATCGACGTACGGACGTCCACCGAGCGCGCTCCCGCAGGCGACTGAACCGCGGGACCGGACCGGCTCGAGGCGCCCCGAGGGCGAGGAGGACTCCGCGACCCCGTACCCTCGTCCCTTGTGAGTACGCGCACGGCACAGGCACTTCGCCCCGGGGACGACGTCGTGTGCGCGGTGCGCGGACTGACCAGGACCTACCCCGCGGTGCGCGGCCGACGCGGTGCCCCCGGGACGCCCGCGGTGCTGGCCACCGACGCGGTCGAGCTCGACGTCCGGCGCGGCGAGATCTTCGGACTGCTCGGGCCGAACGGCGCCGGCAAGTCCACCCTCGTACGCCAGCTCACCGGGCTGCTGCGCCCCGACAGCGGCACGGTCGAGATCCTCGGCCACGACATCGTGGCGCACCCCGAGCGGGCCGCGCGGATCCTCGCCTACCTCGGGCAGGAGTCCTCCGCCCTGGACGAGCTGACCGTCTCGCTCGCCGCCGAGACCACCGGGCGGCTGCGCGGCCTGGACCTCAGGCGGGCGCGCGCCGAGCGGGACGCCGTCCTCGACGAACTCGGTCTCGCGCCGATCGCCGGGCGCCCGCTGAAGAAGCTCTCCGGCGGCCAGCGGCGGCTCGCCTGCTTCGCGGCCGCGCTGGTCGGCGAACGCCCGCTGCTCGTGCTCGACGAGCCGACCACCGGCATGGACCCGGTGGCCCGGCGGGCGGTGTGGTCCGCCGTCGACCGGCGGCGGGCCGAACACGGCACGACCGTCGTCCTGGTCACCCACAACGTCATCGAGGCCGAGACCGTCCTGGACCGGGTCGCCGTCCTGGACCGGGGCCGGGTCATCGCCTGCGACACCCCGGCCCGGCTCAAGGAGCGCGTCTCCGGCGAGGTGCGGGTCGAGCTGGTGTGGCGGGAGCAGGCACCCCTGGAGGTGGCGGCGGTCGCCGCGCTCAGGGAGCGGGCCGTGGAGTCGGGGCGCCGCTGGACGCTGCGGCTGGCGCCCGAGGAGGCCCGCGCCGCCGTCGCCACGGTCACCGGCGGGGCCGCCTTCGCCGCCCTGGACGACTTCACCCTGACCACGCCCAGCCTGGAGGACGTGTACCTGGCACTGGGCGGCGCCGCCCGGCAGGGGCTGGTGAAGGCATGAACGCTGGGACCGACGGATTCGGCGGGGACCACGCAGGGGACTACTTCGCAAGGGACTACTTCGTAGGGGACCGCGCGGGCGCCGGGGGGAACACGTCCGGCGCGGGAGACGCGACCGCGCCCGCCGTGCGGGCCGCGTTCGCCGCCGTGGACAAGCCGGCCGCGCTCGCTGCCGCAGGGAAGAGGAGCAGTTCGACGTGAGTGTCGTACCCGCCGGTGTGCTGCCGGGCGCGACGGCCGTACAGGACGGCAGTGCCGCCAAGGCGGCCGTGCTCGGGCCGCGGGCACGGCTGTGGCCCTCGCTGGCCGCCGTGTACCGGGCCCAGCTGTCCCGGGCGCGGGTGGCGCGGATCCCGCTGCTGTTCGTGGCGACCTTCCAGTCCGTCGGCATCATGATCATGATGCGGGGTGTGGTGAGCGGCGGCGGGGAGGCCCGGTTCGTGGTGTCCGGCGCCTCGGTCGTCGTCGTCGCCTACGTGGCCCTGAACCTGCTCGCCCAGTACTTCGGGCAGCTGCGGGCCAGCGGCGGGCTCGACCACTACGCGACCCTGCCGGTGCCGCCCGCGGCCGTGGTGCTGGGCGCGGCGGCCGCGTACGCCTCCTTCACGGTGCCGGGCACACTCGTGACCGCGGTCTTCGGGTGCGTGCTGTTCGGGCTGCCGCTCGGCAACCTGTGGGTGCTGGTGGTGGTGATCCCGCTCGCCGGTGCCGCGCTCTCCGGGCTCGGCGCGGCCTGCGGGCTGCTCGCACCGCGCCCTGAACTGGCCACCCTGCTGGGTCAGTTGGGCATGTCCGCGGCGCTGCTGCTGGGCGTGCTGCCCCCCGACCGCATGCCCGAGGCGGTACGGCTCCTGCGCGACCTGCTGCCGTCCACGTACGGTGTGGAGGCGTACGCGCACACCTTCGCGGCCCGTCCCGACTGGGCTCTGGTGGCCGGTGACATGGCCGTCTGCGCCGGGGTCGGGGTGGTCTCGCTGGCCGTCGCCACCTGGGCCTATCGCCGGGCTGCCGTCCGGTGACGCGGCCGTCCCCCGCACCTGGCACGATGACAAGGTGACAGCTCCGTTGACTCCGCCACCGCCGCCGCACCGGCGCTCCTCACAGCAGTCCGGGCCGTCCGGGTCCTCAGATCCCTCTGAGCGCTCAGAGCCCTCAGCGCGCTCAGAGTCCTCGGGTTCCTCAGGTTCCTCAGGTTCCTCGGGTTCCTCGGAGTCCTCGGAGTCCTCGGAGTCCGGGCAGGCCCGGCAGCCGGGGCCGGTCTCGCCCTGGCAGGTGCCGCCCGCCGGAGCCCGGCCGGTGAGCGCCTACGAACAGGACGGGCCCGGATGGGCGGCCGAGATCCGGGAGGCCCTCGTCGTCATGGTCGCCGTGGCGCTCTGCGGGGTGCCGCTGGGACTGCTCTGGCTGCGGCTGGCGCCGAGGGTGCCGCTGATCGCCGATGTGTCGGGGAGCAACTGGGTCGTCTACCTCAAGGACACCGAGGGGGAGCAGGCGATCGGCGTCGACGGCACGTTCACGCTGCTGGCCCTGGCCCTCGGCGTGCTGAGCGCGGTGGCCGTCTTCCTGTGGCGGCGGCGCGGAGGCGTGCCGCTGGTGGTGGCCCTGTGCGTCGGAGGACTGCTCGGGTCGCTGCTGGCGTGGCGGCTCGGGGTGTGGCTCGGGCCCGAGCAGAACGTGATCGCCCACGCCAAGGCGGTGGGCAAAGGTGTGACGTTCCCGGCACCGCTGAAGCTCCAGGCCCAGGGTGCGCTGCTGGCCTGGCCGCTGGCCGCGCTGCTCGTCCACCTGGGGATGACGGCCCTGTTCGGGCCGCGGGACCCGGAGCCGGACACGGCGCCGTTCGGACCGACCCTGCCACCGGTGTGAGCCGTACGCGGTGAGTCGTACGCCCCGGTCGTCCTGCGGGCGCCGGAGCAGCCGTGGGGCGGTCCGGCGCCCGGGTCGGGGCGTGGGGTCACGCCGGGCGGTGGCCGTGATTCGCATGGCCCTTCTTCATGCGCCATGAGCGCTTGCGGGTCCTCTTCGACATGTCTCCATACCAGCCCAATCCGGGCCGTTCGTCGAGTGGACGGCACCGGGCCGGCGGGGCCGGTCACGTCATGGTGTCGAGGAAGGCGGCCAGAACCCGCTCGAACGCCTGGTCGTCGACGGTCGCCGGGTCGACGGCGGCCAGTGCCGCGCTGAGGTGCGGATGGTCGCCCTCGCCGCCCGTCGTGCCGGTGAGGTGGCCGAAGCCCGCGGCGAAGGGGGCCAAGGCGGCGCCGAGCGCCAGGTAGTCGATGGCGAGCAGGATCCGCATCGCGTCGTCGGCCGGCCGGCCCGCCCGCAGCAGGGCGGCCACCATGCCGTCGTAGTGGCTCAGGGCCATGGTGGTGCGCACCGAGCGTCCGCCGATCAGGCCGACCGCGTTCGGATGGGCGCCGAAGGCGCGGCGGTAGGAGCGGGCGAGGGCGGCGATCCCGGTGTGCGGGTCGGGGGAGTCCAGCGCGCTGAAGTCGATCTTTTCGATGATGAGTTCGGTGACCGCGTCGAGGATGTCGTCGCGTGAGGGGACGTGGTTGTAGAGCGAGGGCGCCCGGACCCCCAGCCGGTCGGCGATCCGGCGGACGGTGAGCGCGTCGGCCCCCTCCTCGTCGATGACCGCCAGCGCCGCCCCGGCGATGGTCCGCCGGCTCAGCCCCGCCCCTCCGGCCCTGGCCATGCGCCCTCCCCTTCCGCTTCTCTCCCCGCGCTCGCCTGCGTGGACGCGTGCGGACGCGGCACCGGTGGAGTCTAGCGAGCCGCCCGGAAGTGCTGGGGAACGAGGTATTCCCACCGGCACCCAGGACGTCTACAGTGCGTGACTAACTTAGTTAGTTAACGCGAAGGAGTCCCCTGTGCAGGAGGACACCCCTGTCGGCTCCGCCCTTACGGGCGGTTCCCCGACGGCTCCCCCGACGGCCCCCGCGGCGGACGCCGACGCCGCCCGGCTGCGCGAACTCGGCTACGAACCGGAACTGCGCCGCGGGCTGGGCGTGTTCGGCAACGTGGCCATGGGTTTCGCCACCATCTCGCCCGTCGTCGGCCTCTACGCCGTCGCGCTGATCGGCACCGTCGTGGCCGGACCCGCCTGGGTGTGGGCCCTGCCGGTGTGTCTGCTCGGCCAGTGCCTGCTGCTGGTCGTCTACTCCGAACTCGCCTCACAGTTCCCCGTGTCGGCCGGCGCCTACCAGTGGACCCGTCGGCTGATCGGCCCCGGCTACGCCTGGCTCAACGGCTGGCTGGCCCTGTTCGGTGCCCTGGTCGCCAACACCACCATCGCCTACCTGGCCGCCCCCTGGGTGCTCTCGGTGGCCGGCCTCGCCCCGACCGCGGCGCGCACGACCGCCGTCGCCGCCGGATTCGTCATTCTGTGCTCACTGCTCAACGGCCTCGGCGTGGACGTGCTGCGCCGGGCGCTCGCCCTGGGCGTGGCCGCGGAGGCGGTGGCCTCGGTGCTGGTGGGCTTCGCCCTGCTGCTGGTCTTCCGGCAGCAGCCCTGGTCGCTGCTGTTCGACAGCCTGGGCGCCCAGTCCCTGTCCGGCGGCTCCTTCACCACCGCGTTCGTCACCGCCGTCGCGATCGGCGGCTGGGCCTTCATCGGCTTCGACGCCTGCGTGGCCACCGCCGAGGAGACCCGCGACGCGGCCCGGCACGTGCCGCGCGCCGTGTGGATCGCGCTGCTCAGCGTGGGTGCCATGGTCATCGTGGGCGCCGTCGCCACCGAACTGGCCCACCCCGACCCGGCCGCCGTGGTCGCGGGCAAGGACGCCGACCCGGTGTCCACCGCGGTCGCCGCGTCCTTCGGCTCCTGGTCCGCCAAGCCCTTCGCGGTGGTCGTGGTGATCGCGTTCCTCGCCTGCGGCCTGGCCGCCCAGGGCGCCTGCGCCCGCAACCTCTACTCCATCGCCCGTGACGACGTACTGCCCGGATCACGGCAGCTGAAGCGGGTCAGCGGGCGTCAGGTGCCGGTCGTCGCCCTGAGCGTGGTCACCGTCGTGGGCCTGGCCGGACTGGTGTTCACCCTGAACGGCTCGGCCGTCGCCGCCCTGCTGACCTTCGGCAGCGCGGGCCTGTATCTGCAGTTCCTGCTGATCGCCGTGGCCGCGCTGATCGCCCGGCTGCGCGGCACCTGGGTGCCGTCGGGACATGTCCGCCTCGGCCGCCTGGGCACCGTCGCCAACGTCCTGGCGGTGCTGTGGCTCGGCTTCGAACTGATCAACATCGCCTGGCCGCGCAGCGTGCTCGCGCCACCCGGCGCCCCCTGGTGGGTCATCTGGGCCGCGCCCCTGGTCACCGCGATCGCCCTGGCCGTCGGCCTGGTGTACCTGGCCGTCGCCCGGCCGCAGGACAAGGTCCGCCGCAGCGCCGCCTTCGCCGACTCCGGCCCCGCCGTCTGAACCGCCTCGCACCGCACCACCCCCGCACCACCAGGAGGAGCAGCTCCGCATGTCCCCGCAGACCGCACTCGTCATCACCGGCGCAACGGTGCACACTCTGGACCCCGCCCACCCGGCGGCCACCGCCGTCGCCGTCTCCGGCGGCCTGATCACCGCCGTCGGCACGGACGCCGAGATCCGTGCGCTGGCCGGTCCCGGCACCGAGGAGCTGGACGGGCGCGGACTGACCGTCACCCCCGGTCTTGTCGACTCCCACCAGCACCCGCTGATGGGCATCGCCCAGTCCCGGGGGCTGGACCTCATGGACGCGCACGACCTGGACACCGTGCTGGCCCGGCTGCGCGCCGAAGCCGACCGGCTCGGGCCGGACGACTGGGTGGTGGCCCACGGCGTCCAGTACAACGCCTTCGGCACCCGGCCCCTGCACCGCTCGCTGATCGACGAGGCCGTGGGCGGCCGGCCCGCCTTCCTGTGGATGGTCGACGGGCACACGGCGCTGCTGAGCAGCGACGGCCTGCGGCGGGCGGGCATCAGCGGCGAGCGGGAGTTCGCCGACAGCTCGCGGATCGTGGTCGAGGACGACGGCACGCCCACCGGCGAGCTGCACGAACTCCAGGCGGTGCTGCTGGGGCAGGCGGCGGTGCCGGCCCCCACCACCGAGGAGTTCGCAGCACGGCTCAAGGAGCTGTTCGCCGCCCAGAACCGGACCGGCGTCACCGGCGTGCACATCCTCGACTTCATGCCCGGCACCGACGACGTCCTGCGCCTGCTCGACTCCCGTGACGAGCTGACCGTACGCACCCTGCTGGCCCCCTGGTGCCTGCCCGGCTCCACGGACGCCACCGTCGAACTGATCGCCCGGCTGCGCGAGCGCGGCGGACGGCTGTGGCGCACCGGCGCGGTCAAGCTCTTCGTGGACGGCGCGGTGGACGGCGGTGGCGCCTGGCTCTGCCACGCCGACCACCTCGGGCAGAACGACCGGTCCCTCTGGCGCGACCCCGAGGCGTACCGCGCGGCCGTCGCCACCTTCACCGCCCTCGGCCTGCCCTGCTTCACCCACGCCATCGGGGACGAGGGCGTCGCCTACGCGCTCCAGGCCTACGCCGACGCCGGGAAGCCCGTGGGCGGCGGACGCCACCGGATCGAGCACATCGAGGTGCTGCACGACGAGCACGTGGCGCGCTTCGCGGAGCTGGACGTCGTCGCCTCGATGAACCCCACCCACATGGACTGGACCCTCCCGGACGGCAACGACAACTGGTCGCGCCGGGTGGGCCCCGTGCACGCGGGCCAGGCGTGGCGCTACGCCGACATCCTGGCCGCCGGCGGCCAGGTCGCCCTCGCCTCGGACTGGCCCATCGCGCCCTACGATCCGCGCGAGGTCATGGCCGGCGCCGTGCTGCGCAGGCCCGCCGGACAGACCGGCCGCGCCCCGCACCTGCCCGGGCAGGCCCTCACCCCGCTGCAGGCCCTGCGCGGCTACACCGTCGGCGCCGCGTACGGCGCCGGCGAGGAGGCGGTCGCGGGCCGGATCGCCCCCGGACTGCGCGCCGATCTGACGGTGTTCGCGGGCGACCCGCTGAACTGCCCGGCCGACGAGCTGCCGCGGCTGCCGGTGGCGGCCACCGTGGTCGACGGCCGCGTGGTGCACCGCGCCGGTGTGTGAGGCACGGTGCTGCCGGTCACGCGCGTGCGATCGGTGCCAGCGTCGCGTCCGTGAGGTGGGCGAGGTCGCCGGGGGACAGTTCCACCTCCAGGCCGCGGCGGCCCGCCGAGACGCAGATGGTGGTGTGGGCGGGGGCCGAGTCGTCCAGGACCGTGGGAAGCCTCTTGCGCTGGCCGAGGGGGGAGATGCCGCCGCGGACGTAGCCGGTGGTGCGCTCCGCGAGGGCGGGATCGGCCATCGCCGCGCGCTTGCCGCCGACCGCTGCCGCCAGGGCCTTGAGGTCCAGGGAGCCCGCGACCGGCACCACGGCCACCGTCAGGGCGCCGTCGACGTCCGCCACCAGGGTCTTGAAGACCCGGTCCGGGGAGACGCCCATCGCCTCGGCCGCCTCCTCGCCGTAGGAGGGGTGGGAGGGGTCGTGGTCGTAGGCGTGCACGGTGTAGTGCACGCCCGCCGCGGTCAGCGCCACCGTCGCCGGGGTGCCGCCCGACCCCTTTTCCTGCTTTCCCTGCTTTCCCTGCATTCCCTGCTGCTTCTTCGCCTTCTTGGCCATCCCGACCCGTTCCCTCGGTCCTTCAGTTGAGACTCGTCGGGCCGCGGGTCAGCTCCGCGGCCGGCAACGAGGGCAGGCTACGGAGGATCGCCGTCTCCCCGCGAAGGAGTTTCAGCTCGTCACGCAGCCGGGAGGAGATGTCGGGCGCCTGGAGCAGCCGCTGCTTCGTCGGGATGTCGAGCATCATCGCCGCCGCCACCAGGTACGACACCACGCTCGGCTCGTCCGGCAGCTCCGCGGCCGTCGACAGCGACCGCTCCCGCGCGCCCGCCAGCCGCTTCTGGTACTGGCGGAAGGACCGCAGCACGCCTTCGGCCAGCGCGCCCGCCTCGTCGCCGGGCTCCTCGGTCAGCTCCCGCAGCTCCGCCACGAGGAACGGGCCGGAGGCGTCCACCGACAGCAGCCGGACCCGGGTCGTGCCCGTGGCCAGCACCTCGAAGGTGCCGTCGGCCCGCTCCCGGATCGTCGCCGCGTCCGCCACACAGCCCACGGAGTGGAAGGCCTTGGCCGGGTCGGAGCCGAACCCGGCGGTGGGGCCGCGGTCGGGCAGCGCCATCGGATCGGGCATGCCCGGGGCGCTGACGGCCACCTCGTGGCCGTCGCGGATCGCGACGACGGCGAACCGGCGCGGTTCGTCCTCGGGTGTCTTCAGCAGCGCGCGCATCATGGCGCGGTAGCGCTCCTCGAAGACGTTCAGGGGCAGCACCAGCCCCGGGAACAGCACCGTGTTCAGGGGGAAGAGCGGAAGGCGGACGGTGGTCACGGCGCAAAAGCCTAATGCTCGCCGCGACCGGCGCGTCCGCCGAGCCCGTATCGAGGGCGCCGGGACGGCCGCGGGGGCGGTGCCGACCCCAGATCGGCACGCAGTTCCAGGAAGAGGCCCAGCGGGTCGTCCGACAGCCGGTCCCAGGGGAAGGAGGTGGCGTACGGGCCGATGAGGCGCAGCTGCGCGAGGGCGTCATCGTGGCGTCCGAGCCGCAGCAGGACGCAGGTCAGCAGGTTGCGCATCTCCGCGGGCCAGGTCACGGCCGCCGGGAAGCGGGCGGAGAACGCGATCGCCCGGTCGGCCGCCGCGTGCAGCCGGGCCCGCGGCACCTGCGGCCCGCAGCCGTCGGTCAGGCAGGCGTAGGCGGCCCGCACCGGCAGTGCCTGGACGAGCGAGTCGGCCGGGGCGTCCTGGGCGGCCAGGTCGGCGAAGTCGCAGCACGCGCGGTGCGAGCCGCGCCAGGCGGCGGCCAGATAGCGCAGGGCGGCCACATGGCAGCCGTAGTGGTGCGGGGCACGGCGGACCGCGGCCGCCCACAGCTCCTCGAAGTACCGGTGCCCGGCGCGGCTGCCGCGCGCGTGGTCCAGCGCGACCCGCCACGGCACCGGGTCCCGGCCGTCGGCGCGTGCGGCGGCCGTGATCAGCGGGCTGACCGCGCGCAGCAGCTCGGTCCGCGCGGGCGAGGGCCAGGCGCGGTCGACCGCGAGCTGGGCGGCGACCAGCAGCGCGTCCGGGTCGTGCGGGGCGGCGGCGCGCCACGCGTCCAGCCACTCCGGGCGCGAGCGGGCGATGGCGGCGAGCCGGGTCGCGTACCGGTCGCGCTCCTCCCACCGGGCCCCCTCCCGGGTGCCGGCGAGCAGTGCCGCGGCGGGCCGGTACACGCCCCGGGCGGCGGCGACCAGCGCCGGGCCGAGGGGCTCGTCCGGCGCGTCGAGGAGCACCTCGTCGTCGGGGACGAGCCCGGCGGTGGTGAGCCCGGCAGCGGGGCGGGGGGCGGTTCTTGCCATCCGGGTGGGGCGGATGAACGCGGGCAGCGATGCCATGGTGCCGACCATTGAAAGACGCAGGTCGCGGACGCGCCAGGGGGTTCGGGCAAGGCGAGGAAAGTTGTACGGCGGACAGTCAAGGTCAAGTAAAAGGTGACGGTTCAACAACTGTGGACACGCTGTGCGGGAGCGGCGGAGAACGGCTCCGCCTAGCCCCGCCGCAGCAGCCGTGTGGCGCCCGCCGCCACCGTGGTGGCCAGGGTCCAGCCCAGCAGGATCAGCGCCGCGCCGAGCCACTGCCAGCCGCCGTGCAGCTGCCACTCCCGCGCCTGGCCCAGATCGACGACCGGCAGCAGCAGGTCCAGGGCGAACAGGGCGGGGTTCCACTCCGGGTGGCCGCCGGGGTCGGCCGGGGGTGGGCCCGCGCGCGCGAAGGCGAGCGAGCCGGCCGCCCACAGCACCGCCATCCACACCGCGGCCCGGCCCGGCCGGTACCCGTAGGCCACCGTCCAGTCCTGCACGTACCCCACGAGCTTGGCGGCGAGCGGCAGGGTCTCGCGGCGGCGGCGCTGCTTGGCCAGCAGCACCTCGCGCGCGTCCACGTCCTCGCCCGCCTCCCGCAGCACGGCGGCCAGCCGCTCGTACGGTTCCGGGTTGTACTCGGCGGTCGCCGCCGCCACCCAGTCCAGCCGCGCGGTCAGCGGGAACGGGCCCCGCGGCACCAGGTTCTCGTAGGCGAAGCCGCCCATGTGCAGACTGCCCGGGCCCGGCCAGCTGCTCGCCCGGTCGACGAGGGTGACGACCCGCGCCCCGGACAGCAGCACCTGCCCGCGCGGCGGACGCTCCCCGAGGAAGCGCAGCTCCGGCGTCTGCACCCGGCGCAGCGACAGCACCTGCTCGTCGGTCAGGGTGAAACGGGCCCGCTCCAGATCGACGGCGTCGCCGAACCGCCCGTCGTCCAGACGCACCCCGCCCCGGCACTCGAAGGGCTGAATCCGCGTGCCGTGCGCGGGCGTGACCCCGCTCAGCGGGCCGCCCACGCCCGCCGGGGTGAGGTACAGGGTGCGCTCCACGGTGAGCTGCGGCGCGTTCAGCGCGAACTGCTCCCGCGGGTTGGCGAGCCGCGCGCCGCGCAGGCTCAGCGAGACGCCTATCTTCGCGCTGCGCAGGCTGAACTCGCCGTACGACTCCAGCAGCTCCGCCTGGAGGTCCTGGCCCACCGTCATCCCGTCGGCGGTGATCGAGCGGCCGGCCCGGTCCCGGTGCACGACCGCCTGGTTGAGCAGCAGGTCCGTGCCGATGTGCGCGTCGGTCAGCCGTATCCCGCCGGTGAACCGGCAGCGCGGCAGGTGCAGGTCGCCCTCGGTGTGCACACGCGCCGCCTCCAGCCGCGGCACCGAGCAGTCCACCAGACGCACGGTGGTGAAGTGCGCCTCCGGCAGCAGGACCTCCTGGTCGAACCGGCAGCCGTTCAGCTCCACGTACGGCAGCACCGCGCCCCCGGCGAGGTCCAGGGCGCCCGTGATCCGCAGGCCGCGGAGCTTCAGGGACGACACGCGGCCGGCGAGCGCGGGCGGCCCGTCGAGGAGCAGCCAGCAGACGACGCGCGCCCGCACGGTCCGCTCGGGCCCCCAGGGATGCCCGCCATGCGGATCGTCGACCGCGGCGTCGCCGCTGCGCAGGTCGTACACGCTGCCGTTGCGGAAGGCCTGCCACATCCCCGCCTCGGTGGCGGTCAGGTCGTCGGACAGGTCCCCCGAGTGGAAGCCGGCCCCCTCGGCCACGAGCCTCCCTCCCTCCCCCGGCTGTTCTCGGGTTGACTACGCTTCGTACAACCGGTCATGCCCGATCGGTGACGCTCTGAACACGAAACGTGAAGGCGGCCTTCCGTGTGCCGCATCAGCCACTGGTGCGGCGTTCTGTATCAGCCACTGATACGGACGGACGGTGCCCGCGTGCGGTCTGAGAGAATTGGCACCGTGATCTCCCGAATCGATCTGCGCGGCGACGCCCTCCCCGAGGGCCCCGCCCTGCGCGACCTGCTGCCCCGAGCCGACTTCGACGTCTCGGCCGCCCTGGAGAAGGTGCGTCCGATCTGCGAGGCCGTGCATCATCGTGGCGACGCGGCGCTGATCGACTTCGCGGAGCGGTTCGACGGCGTACGGCTGGAGTCGGTGCGGGTCCCGGTCCAGGCGCTCAAGGACGCGCTGGAGCAGCTCGACCCCAAGGTGCGCGCGGCCCTGGAGGAGTCCGTCCGCCGCGCCCGGCTCGTCCACCGCGAGCAGCGCCGCGCCACGCACACCACCCAGGTGGTGCCCGGCGGCTCCGTGACCGAGAAGTGGGTGCCGGTCGAGCGTGTCGGGCTGTACGCGCCGGGCGGCCGGTCGGTCTACCCGTCCTCCGTGGTCATGAACGTCGTGCCCGCCCAGGAGGCCGGCGTCGGGTCGGTCGCGCTCGCCTCGCCCCCTCAGGCCGACTTCGGCGGGCTGCCGCACCCGACGATCCTCGCCGCCTGCGCCCTGCTCGGCGTCGACGAGGTGTACGCGGCGGGCGGCGCCCAGGCCGTCGCGATGTTCGCCCACGGCACCGAGTCCTGCCCGCCCGCCAACATGGTCACCGGCCCCGGCAACATCTGGGTCGCCGCCGCCAAGCGCTACTTCACCGGCAGGATCGGCATCGACACCGAGGCCGGCCCCACCGAGATCGCGATCCTCGCGGACGCCGGCGCCGACCCGGTGCACGTCGCCTCCGACCTGATCAGCCAGGCCGAGCACGACCCGCTGGCCGCCGCCGTCCTGGTCACCGACTCCGTGGAGCTCGCGGACGCGGTCGAGAAGGAGCTGGAGCCGCAGGTCGCGGCGACCAAGCACGTCGAGGACCGGATCCGTCCGGCGCTGTCCGGCAAGCAGTCCGCGATCGTCCTGGTCGACGGACTCGACGAGGGCCTGAAGGTGGTAGACGCCTACGGCGCCGAGCACCTGGAGATCCAGACGGCCGACGCGGCGGCGGTCGCCGACCGGGTGCGCAACGCCGGCGCGGTCTTCGTCGGCCCCTGGGCGCCGGTCTCCCTCGGCGACTACGCGGCCGGCTCCAACCACGTGCTCCCCACCGGCGGCTGCGCCTGTCACTCCTCGGGCCTGTCCGTCCAGTCCTTCCTGCGCGGCATCCACATCGTGGACTACACCCGGGACGCCCTCGCCGAGGTCGCCCACCACGTGGTGACGCTGGCGGAGGCGGAGGACCTGCCCGCGCACAGCGCGGCGGTCAAGGCGAGGTTCGGCTGGAAGGTACCGACGAGCAAGTGAGCTTCGGAATCGACGATCTTCCCGTACGGGACGAGCTGCGCGGCAAGTCCCCCTATGGCGCGCCGCAGTTGGACGTCCCCGTACGGTTGAACACGAACGAGAACCCCTACCCGCTGCCCGAGCCGCTGGTCGAGCGGATCGCCCAACGGGTCCGCGAGGCGGCCCGCCACCTCAACCGCTACCCCGACCGGGACGCGGTGGAACTGCGGACCGAACTCGCCAGGTACCTGACGAGGACGGGCGGCCACCGGGTCGGCGTCGAGAACGTCTGGGCGGCCAACGGCTCCAACGAGGTGATCCAGCAGCTGCTGCAGACCTTCGGCGGTCCCGGCCGCACCGCGATCGGCTTCGAGCCCTCGTACTCCATGCACGCGCTCATCGCACGCGGCACGGGCACCGGCTGGATCTCCGGGCCGCGGCGTGAGGACTTCACGGTCGACGTCGCCGCCGCCGAGCGGGCGATCGCGGAGCACCGCCCCGACGTCGTCTTCGTCACCACCCCCAACAACCCCACCGGCAACGCGGTGCCGCCCGAGGCGGTCCTCGCGCTGTACGAGGCGGCGCAGGCGGCCAAGCCGTCCATGGTGGTCGTGGACGAGGCGTACGTCGAGTTCAGCCACGGCGCCTCGCTGCTGCCGCTGCTGGACGGCCGGCCGAACCTGGTCGTCTCCCGCACCATGTCGAAGGCGTTCGGCGCCGCGGGCCTGCGCCTGGGCTACCTCGCGGCGCACCCGGCGGTCGTGGACGCCGTGCAGCTGGTCCGGCTGCCGTACCACCTCTCGGCGATCACGCAGGCGACGGCGCTGGCCGCCCTGGAGCACACCGACACGCTGCTGGCCTGTGTCGAGAAGCTGAAGTCCGAGCGGGACCGGCTCGTCGGCGAACTGCGCGCGATCGGCTACGACGTGGTCGAGTCGGACGCCAACTTCATCCAGTTCGGGCGGTTCGAGGACGCCCACACCGCCTGGCGGCGGATCCTGGACCGGGGCGTCCTGATCCGGGACAACGGCGTGCCGGGATGGCTGCGGGTCAGTGCCGGAACGCCCCAGGAGAACGACGCGTTCCTCGACGCGGCACGGGAACTGAAGAAGGAACAGGAGCAGAGCGGATGACTCGCGAGGGACGCGTCGGCAGGGTCGAGCGCACCACCAAGGAGACCTCGGTCCTGGTCGAGATCGACCTCGACGGCACCGGCAGGACCGACATCGCCACCGGCGTCGGCTTCTACGACCACATGCTCGACCAGCTCGGCCGGCACGGTCTGTTCGACCTGACCGTGAAGACCGACGGCGACCTGCACATCGACTCCCACCACACCATCGAGGACACCGCCCTCGCGCTGGGCGCCGCCTTCAAGCAGGCGCTCGGCGACAAGGTGGGCATCTACCGCTTCGGCAACTGCACGGTCCCGCTGGACGAGTCCCTCGCCCAGGTCACCGTCGACCTGTCCGGCCGTCCGTATCTCGTGCACACCGAGCCCGAGAAGATGGCGCCCATGATCGGCGAGTACGACACCACGATGACCCGCCACATCCTGGAGTCCTTCGTCGCCCAGGCGCAGATCGCCCTGCACGTGCACGTGCCCTACGGGCGCAACGCGCACCACATCGTGGAGTGCCAGTTCAAGGCGCTGGCCCGGGCCCTGAGGTACGCGTCCGAGCGTGACCCGCGCGCGGCCGGCATCATCCCCTCCACGAAGGGCGCGCTGTGACCGGTCTGTCGACCCTGCTGATCGTCGTCGGCCTGTTCCTGCTCGGCGGCATCGTCTCCTTCGTCAAGCAGCAGATGCCGAAGAGCCTCATCGTGCTGCTGTCCATCGGCGCGGCGATGTGCCTCGTCGCGGGCGTGATGCGGCTGGAGGCGTGGAATTGAGCACCGGTACGAAAAGAGTGGTGGTCCTCGACTACGGCTTCGGCAACGTCCGTTCCGCCGAGCGGGCCCTCGCCCGCGCGGGAGCCGACGTCGAGATCACCCGCGACTACGACGCGGCGATGAACGCCGACGGCCTCCTCGTGCCGGGCGTGGGCGCGTTCGCCGCCTGCATGCGCGGCCTGAAGGACGTGCGCGGCGACTGGATCATCGACCGCCGGCTGTCCGGCGGGCGCCCGGTCATGGGCATCTGCGTCGGCATGCAGGTCCTCTTCGCGCGCGGCATCGAGCACGGGGTGGAGGCGGAGGGCCTGGACGAGTGGCCGGGCACGGTCGAGCCGCTCCAGGCGGACGTCGTGCCCCACATGGGTTGGAACACCGTGCAGGCGCCGGACGGCTCGGAGCTGTTCGCCGGCCTGGACGAGGAAGCCCGCTTCTACTTCGTGCACTCCTACGCCGTCCACGACTGGCGGCTGGAGAGCCTCAACCCGGCGTTGCGCGCCCCCAGGGTGACCTGGGCGACGCACGGCAAGCCCTTCGTGGCGGCCGTGGAGAACGGCGCCCTGTGGGCCACCCAGTTCCACCCCGAGAAGTCCGGCGACGCCGGCGCGCAGCTGCTCACCAACTGGATCGGAACCCTGTAGAGACATGGCCAAGCTCGAACTCCTCCCCGCCGTCGACGTCCGCGACGGCCAGGCCGTGCGCCTCGTGCACGGCGAGTCCGGCACGGAGACCTCGTACGGCTCCCCGCTGGAGGCCGCCCTGGCCTGGCAGCGCGCGGGCGCCGAGTGGCTGCACCTGGTGGACCTGGACGCCGCGTTCGGCACCGGCGACAACCGCGCGCTGATCTCCGAGGTCGCCCACGCCATGGACATCAAGGTGGAGCTGTCCGGCGGCATCCGCGACGACGACACCCTCGCCGCCGCCCTGGCCACCGGCTGCACCCGCGTGAACCTCGGCACCGCCGCCCTGGAGTCCCCCGAGTGGGTCGCCGAGGTCATCGCCCGGCACGGTGACCGGATCGCGGTCGGCCTGGACGTACGGGGCACCACGCTGCGCGGCCGCGGCTGGACCCGCGACGGCGGCGACCTGTACGAGACGCTGGAGCGCCTCGACAAGGAGGGCTGCGCCCGCTACGTCGTCACCGACATCGCCAAGGACGGCACCCTTCAGGGCCCCAACCTGGAGTTGCTGAAGAACGTCTGCGCGGCCACCGACCGCCCGGTGGTCGCGTCGGGCGGCGTCTCCTCGCTGGACGACCTGCGGGCGCTCGCCGGCCTTGTGCCGCTCGGTGTCGAGGGCGCCATCGTCGGGAAGGCCTTGTATGCGAAGGCGTTCACCCTGGAAGAGGCCTTGGAGGCAGTGGCGTCATGACGTCAAAAGCCGTACGGCGCGTGCAGAGCGGAAGTCCTTGGGAAGAGACCTTCGGTTTCGCGCGCGCCGTCGCGGCGGGCGACCGGGTCCTGGTGGCCGGCACGACGGCCTTCAAGGGCCATGTGCTGTACGGGGAGGGCGATCCGTACGAGCAGGCGAAGACCGCGTTCGCCGACGCGCTGGAGGCGATCGCCGAGTTCGGTCTGGGCCCCGAGGCGGTGGTCCTGACCCGGATGTACCTGACCCATTCGCGGGACGTGGACGAGGTGGGCCGGGCCCACAAGGAACTCTTCGACTCGGTGCGTCCGGTCTCGACCCTGCTGGTGGTCGAGGGCTTCGTGGATCCGCGCATCCTGGTCGAGATCGAGCTAGAGGCATACAGAGGAGCCGTGGATTCATGACCCTGGCGGTCCGAGTCATCCCCTGCCTGGACGTGGACGGCGGCCGGGTGGTCAAGGGCGTCAACTTCCAGAACCTGCGTGACGCCGGCGACCCCGTCGAGATGGCCAAGGTGTACGACGCCGAGGGCGCCGACGAGTTGACGTTCCTGGACATCACCGCGTCCTCGGGCGACCGGGAGACGACGTACGACGTGGTGCGCCGCACCGCCGAGCAGGTGTTCATCCCGCTGACGGTGGGCGGCGGCGTCCGCACCGCCGAGGACGTGGACAGGCTGCTGCGGGCGGGCGCGGACAAGGTCGGCGTCAACACGGCCGCGATCGCCCGCCCGGACCTGGTCCGGGAGATCGCCGAGCGCTTCGGCCGCCAGGTGCTGGTCCTGTCCGTCGACGCCCGCCGCACCCCGTCCGGGAGCTTCGAGGTGACCACCCACGGCGGGCGCCGGGGCACCGGCATCGACGCGGTGGAGTGGGCGCACCGGGCGGCGGAGCTGGGCGCGGGCGAGATCCTGCTCAACTCGATGGACGCGGACGGCACGAAGGACGGCTACGACCTGGAGATGATCTCCGCCGTCCGCAAGCACGTGACGGTACCGGTGATCGCCTCGGGCGGCGCCGGCCGGCTCGCCGACTTCCCGCCGGCCGTCACGGCGGGCGCGGACGCGGTCCTGGCCGCCTCGGTCTTCCACTTCGGCGACCTGCGCATCGGCCAGGTCAAGGAGACCCTGCGCGAGGCGGGGCACCCCGTCAGGTAGCCCCAGGCAGCACACGGCCCCGGTCGCCCTGCGAGGTGGCCGGGGCCTTCTCATGGGGACACGCGAAAGGAAAGTTGCGCAATTCTTATTGTGCAACGTTTCTTTCGTATCTAGGGTGGGTGCATGCCAAGCGAGGAGAACCGGAAGATCACCGATCTGGGCACGCTCAAGGCGCTCGCCCATCCACTGCGCATGAAGCTCTACCGGCTGCTGTTCGTGGCCGAGACGGCGACCGCCTCACACCTGGCCGAACAGGTGGACGAAGCGGTGTCCCTGGTCAGCTACCACCTGCGCAAGCTCGCCGAGCACGGTCTGATCGAGCAGGCCGAGCCGCGCAGCGGGGACGCGCGGGAACGCTGGTGGCAGCCGGCCTCGGCCGGCGTCTCCATCCGCGACAAGGACTTCCAGGACGCGCCCGAGAAGGTGGCGGCGCACCTCGCGGCCTCCCGGCTCTTCCTGGCGCAGCGGGTCGAGATGTACCGCACGTACCTCGACGAGCGCTCCCACTGGGGACGGGAGTGGAACGAGGCCGCGTTCGACTCGGAGTCGCTGCTGCGGCTGACGGCCGCCGAACTGGCCGAGCTCAAAGAGGCCATGCACGACCTGGTGAGGAAGTACGACGAGCAGAGCCGGGCCCGCGAGGCGGCCGGCGACACCGAAGGGCGCGAACACATCGCGCTGCACACGTACGGGTTCCCGTTCCGTGTCTGAGAGTTCCGCGTCCGAGAGAGGTCCTGCCTTGACCACCGCCTCCGCGATATCCGACGGCGAACGCGCCGCCGAGCGCCCCGCCCACCGCGACGGCAACGTGCTGCGCTGGCTCGCCGCCTACACCGCCTCGATGATGGGCGACAACGTCTACTACATCGCCCTGTCCTGGGCGGCCGTCCGTGCCGGGTCGCCCGCGCAGGCCGGAGTGGTGATGGCGGTCAGCGCGCTGCCCAGGGCCCTGCTGATGCTGGGCGGGGGAGTGATCGCCGACCGGCTCGGGCCGCGCAGGGTCGTCATCGGCAGCGACGTCGTGCGGTGCGCCGCCGTGCTCGCCGTGGCGGCGCTGCTCTGGACGACCAGTCCCGGCCTGTGGCCGCTGGCCCTGCTCGCCCTGGTCTTCGGCGCCGTCGACGCCGTGTTCATGCCCGCCGTGGGCGCCCTGCCCGCGCGGGTGACGAGCCGGGGCCAACTCGCTCGCGTACAGGGCATGCGCGGGCTGGCGATCCGCTTCGCGAGCGTCGTCGGCGCTCCGCTCGGCGGCCTCGGTGTCGCCCTCGGGGGCGCCGCCACGGCGTTCGGGCTGGCCGGGCTGCTGATCGCCGTGTCGGTGCCGCTGCTGGTCTCCGTACGGATCGGGGACCTGCCGCCGGACGACGCCGCCGGCGCCGGTGACTCCACCGCCTGGCGGGACCTGGTGGGCGGCCTGCGGTACATCCGCCACCACCGCGTCCTCGCCCCGCTGATGCTGGCCATCGCCCTCGGCGACCTCGGTTTCGTCGGCCCGCTCAACGTGGGGCTGGCCCTGCTGGCCGACCAGCGCGGCTGGGGTGCCTCCGGCATGGGCTGGGTGGTGGCCGGGTTCAGCATCGGGGCCGGAGCCGCCTCCCTGCTGCTGACCGTCCGCGGGCGGATGCCCCGCGCGGGGAGCCTGGCCGGCTGCTCGATCTTCGTCGGCTCGGCGGCCATCGGCGCCCTTGCCTACGTGCCCAACGTGTTCGGCGCCGGCGCGGTGGCCGTGCTGGTCGGCCTTCTCACCGGCCTGAGCGGCGCCCTGTGCGGGGCGCTGCTCCAGACCCAGTCCGAACCCGCCTACCTCGGCCGGGTCACCGCCGTCGCCAGTCTGGCCAGCCTCGGCTTCGCCCCGCTCAGCATGCCGCTGTCCGCCGCCGCGATCGGGGCCTGGGGGACCGGCCCGGTGTTCGCCGGCAGCGCGGCGGTGTGCGCCCTGGGCGGGGTCGTCGCCCTGGCCACCCCCGCCCTGCGCCGCGCCGAACTGCCCACCTGACCGCGCACGGCGGCGCGGCGGGGTTCAGAGCCCCAGCTGCTTGGTCTCCGAAAGCTTCGTGACCGCGTCCTGGTCACCGACCGCCTCGACCCGGGCCGCGCTCTGCCGGCCGAACGCGAACAGCAGCAGCTCCGACGGCTCGCCGGTCACCGTCACCACCGGCGTGCCCCGGTGCGCGACGGCCGTCCGGCCGTCGGGCCGGCGCAGGACCAGGCCGGTGGGGATGCCCCGGCCCAGCAGCTTGGCGGTGCGCTCGAGCCGGGACCACAGGGTGTCCTGGAAGACCGGGTCGAGCTCGCGCGGCGCCCAGTCGGGCTGGGCGCGGCGCACGTCCTCGGTGTGGACGTAGAACTCGACGGTGTTGGCCACCTCGTCGATCTGCTTGAGCTGGAAGGGTGAGAAGCGCGGCGGGCCGGTACGGATCAGCTGGATCAGCTCCTCGTACGGCTTCGCCGCGTACTCCTCCATCACCTTCTGGAGGCGGGGAGCCAGCGGCTTGATCAGGACGCCCCCGACCGCGTCGGGACGCCGCTCACGCACCACCACGTGCGCCGCCAGGTCACGGGTGAGCCACCCCTCGCAGAGGGTGGGCGCCTCGGGACCGGCGGTCTCCAAGAGATCGGCGAGAAGGAGCCGTTCACGCTTGGCAAAGGTCGACATACAGCCAGCCTACGACCACGTAGCGCGCACGCCCACTCGTCGACCGGCCACCCCGCGGCGACGGGACCCCTCGGGGCCGGCGCCCGAAGGCCCCGTCGCGCCACGGCGCCCACCCAGTGGAACACCGGCCCCGGGCGGCGGTCCCGCGCGGCACAATGGCACCCATGACCAGCACGCCCGGCTCACCCACGCCCAGCAGCCTCGACCAGGAGATCGCCCGCCGCCTCAAGCGCAGCGCCGACGGCCTCCTGCCCGCCATCGCCCAGCAGTACGACACCGGTGAGGTACTGATGCTCGGCTGGATGGACGACGAGGCGCTGCACCGCACGCTGACCACCGGCCGCTGCACCTACTGGTCGCGCAGCCGCCGGGAGTACTGGGTCAAGGGCGACACCTCCGGGCACGTGCAGCACGTCAAGTCCGTCGCCCTGGACTGCGACGCCGACACCGTGCTGGTCAAGGTCGACCAGGTGGGCGCCGCCTGCCACACCGGCGACCGCACCTGCTTCGACGCCGACGTCCTGCTGAAGGACGCCGGTTCCGGCGCGGACACCGAAGGTCAGTAGGGTCAGCGGCCATGGACCTCGAGACGTTCCGCAAGCTCGCCACCGACCGCCGCGTCATCCCGGTCACGCGCAAGCTCCTCGCCGACGGCGACACCCCGGTCGGGCTCTACCGCAAGCTCGCCGCCGAACGCCCCGGCACCTTCCTGCTGGAGTCCGCGGAGAACGGCAGCAACGCGTTCACCTGGTCCCGGTACTCCTTCGTCGGCGTCCGCAGCGACGCCACCCTCACCGAGCGCGGCGGGCAGGCCCACTGGCTCGGCACCCCGCCCGTCGGCGTCCCCGCCGAGGGCGACCCGCTCGCCGCCCTGCGCACCACCGTCGAGACCCTGCACACCCCCCGCGACCTCGCCCACGACCTGGGCCTGCCGCCCTTCACCGGCGGCATGGTGGGCTACCTCGGCTACGACATCGTGCGCCGCCTGGAGAAGATCGGCCCCGGCGAGCGCGACGACCTGCGGCTGCCCGAGCTGACCATGCTCCTCACCTCCGACCTCGCGGTCCTCGACCACTGGGACGGCACGGTCCTGCTGATCGCCAACGCGATCAACCACAACGACCTGGACACCGGCGTCGACGAGGCGTACGCCGACGCGGTGGCCCGACTGGACGCCATGGAGGCGGACCTGTCCCGCCCGGTCGTCCAGCCACCCGCCGCGCTGCCGCCCTCCGAACTGCCCGAGTACACCGCGCTGTGGGGCGGCGCGGACTTCCAGGCGGCCGTGGAGGACGTCAAGGAGCGCATCCGCGCGGGCGAGGCCTTCCAGGTCGTCCCCTCGCAGCGCTTCGAGACGCCGTGCACGGCGAGCGCGCTGGACGTCTACCGGGTGCTCAGGGCCACCAACCCCTCGCCGTACATGTACCTGTTCCGCTTCCCCTGCGGGGACGGAGACGCCTTCGACGTCGTCGGCTCGTCCCCGGAGGCCCTGGTGAAGGTCGAGGACGGGCGGGCCATGGTCCACCCCATCGCCGGCACCCGGCCGCGCGGCGCCACCCCGCAGCAGGACCAGGCCCTCGCCGAAGAGCTGCTCGCCGACCCCAAGGAGCGCGCCGAGCACCTGATGCTCGTCGACCTCGGGCGCAACGACCTGGGCCGGGTCTGCGAGCCGGGCTCCGTCGAGGTCGTCGACTTCATGTCCGTCGAGCGGTACTCGCACGTCATGCACATCGTCTCCACCGTGACCGGACGGGTCGCGGCGGGCCGCACCTCCTTCGACGTGCTCACCGCCTGCTTCCCGGCCGGCACCCTGTCGGGCGCGCCGAAGCCCCGGGCCATGCAGATCATCGACGAACTCGAGCCGTCCCGGCGGGGGTTGTACGGCGGCTGCGTGGGCTACCTGGACTTCGCCGGCGACTCCGACACCGCCATCGCCATCCGCACCGCCCTGCTGCGCGACGGCACCGCCTACGTCCAGGCGGGCGCCGGCGTCGTCGCCGACTCCGACCCGGTGGCCGAGGACACCGAGTGCCGCAACAAGGCCGCGGCCGTGCTGCGGGCGGTGCACACCGCGAACCGGCTGGGACAGTAGGGCGTTTCTCACGTCCGGCACATGAACCCCGGATGACGCCGCGCCCGCGGTCCGAGCGATAGTGGAGTACGTGACTGCCCTACCTCACCCCCGTTCCGAAGCCGCCGACCCCGTCCGGTCCGGCCGCCGCAGCCTCGCCGTCGCCCTGCTCTGCGGCGCGCTCGGCGCGGCCGTGGCGCTGCTCGCCTCCCGGCAGCGCTGGGCGGAGGGCACCGCGACGGTGGCCGGCGGCGCCTTCCCGCTGACCGCCAAGGGCAGCGAGGTCACGGGCGTGCCCGCGGCGCTCGCCATAGTGGGCCTGGCCGCGCTCGTCGCCGTCTTCGCCGTCCGCCGCTCCGGCCGCGTCCTGGTCGCCCTGCTGCTCGCGCTCTCCGGCGCGGGCACGGTCGCCGCCGCCCTGCTCGGCGCCGCCGACGGCGCCGCCCTCGACGAGAAGGCCGCCCAGGTCTCCGGCGACACCGCCGCGACCGCCGCCGCGCTCGGCCACACCGGCTGGCCCTACGTCGCGGCCGTCGGCGGGGTGCTGCTGCTCCTGTCCGGCCTGCTCGCCCTGCGCTACGGGCGCCTGTGGCCGGGCATGTCCGGCCGCTACGAGCGCTCCGGCGCCCCCCGCTCCCGCGCGCCCCGCCCGGCCGACCCCGACCGCCCCGAGGACCTGTGGAAGGCCCTCGACCGCGGCGAGGACCCGACCGGCACCGGACCCGCCTGACCGCGGCCCGGCCGGGACGCGATTCCCGCCGGGCCCGAACGGCGGTCGCGAGGAGCCACCCCCGCTCACGTCGTGTGCACGCGTGCGGGACAATGGAGCCGAGCGTCCGGCTCAGACAAGAACACAGCAACGAGGAGCAAGTCATGGCGGGCAGCAGCCACGGTCACACCCCGGCCGCCTGGACCGGTGTCATCATCGCCTTCATCGGTTTCTGCGTCGCGGGCGCCTTCATGGTGATGGCCCAGCCGGTCGGCTTCTGGGTCGGCATCGGGATCGTGCTGGCCGGCGGCGTCGTCGGCGGCATCATGCGCATGATGGGCCTCGGTCAGAAGAACGAGCACCCGGTGCACCAGGTCGGCCCGCGCGAGGCGGCCCGCGTCGAGAGCTGAGGTCCGCGCGGGGCGGGACCCGTACGACTCGACCGTGGAAGGGGCGGCCCGGTGCCGCCCCTCGCGCGCGTGTGTGCCCGGTCGGAGGCAGAATGCGAGGCGTGAACCCCGACAGCCACCAGAAGGTGACGCACGGCCGGACGCCCCTGCCCCGCCCACGCCGCGTCCAGGACGCCACCGCCGTCCCCGGCCGCGCCACCTCCGTGCTCGGGCGGCTCGCGGTACCCGCCGGGGTCCTGGCCGCCGTCGCCGGGGCCTTCGCCTACGTCGGGGCCGTGGACCCCAACGAGCCCGGCCACTATCCGGTCTGCCCCCTGCTGCGCTACACCGGTGTCTACTGTCCCGGCTGCGGCGGGCTGCGCAGCGCCCACGCCTTCGTCCACGGGGACCTCGCGACCGCCCTGCACGACAACGCCCTCGCCGTCGTGGGCTACCTGGTCTTCGCCGTGGGGTGGACGCTGTGGGCCGTGCGCGCCGCACGCGGGCGGCCCACGCGCCTCGTGCTCGGGCCGGCGCACCTGTGGAGCCTCGGTGCCCTGCTGCTGCTATTCACCGTTGTCCGGAACCTGCCGTTCGGTGGCCTGCTCCATCCTTGATCGGGCACGGTATGTCCAGGTAGTGGGACCGCCGTCCACCGGATGCGAGGTCGGCGCCCAGCTCCGGATACCATCGCAGTGACCACCGGTTCCGCCCGCCTCGTCGGCTCGCGGCGGACCGCCGGGGGCCGATCGACCCGCTGGAACAGTCCACCGCCCGGAAGGGGGCCGCTCGCGTGAGTGTGCTCGACGAGATCATCGACGGAGTCCGTGCCGACCTTTCGGAGCGGCAGGCGCGCGTCAGCCTCGACGAGCTCAAGGAGCGCGCGGCGAAGGCGCCCGCGGCCAAGGACGGAGCCGCCGCGCTGCGTGGCGACGGCGTCAAGGTCATCTGCGAGGTCAAGCGCTCCAGCCCGTCCAAGGGCGCGCTGGCCGCGATCGCCGACCCGGCCGGGCTCGCCGCGGACTACGAGGCCGGCGGCGCCTCCGTCATCTCGGTGCTGACCGAGCAGCGCCGCTTCGGCGGCTCGCTGGCCGATCTGGAGGCGGTCCGCGCACGCGTGGACATCCCGGTCCTGCGCAAGGACTTCATCGTCACCTCGTACCAGCTGTGGGAGGCCCGGGCCTACGGCGCCGACCTCGCCCTGCTCATCGTCGCCGCCCTGGACCAGCCGGCCCTGGAGTCGCTGATCGAGCGCGCGGTGTCCATCGGGCTCACCCCGCTCGTCGAGGTCCACGACGAGGAGGAGGCCGAGCGCGCGGTGGACGCGGGCGCCAAGGTGATCGGTGTCAACGCGCGCAACCTGAAGACGCTCGAGGTCGACCGTGACACCTTCGAGCGGGTGGCCCCGGAGATCCCCGACGGTCTCGTCAAGGTCGCCGAGTCCGGGGTGCGCGGCCCGCACGACCTCATCGCCTACGCCAACGCCGGCGCCGACGCGGTCCTGGTCGGCGAGTCCCTCGTCACCGGCCGCGACCCGAAGACGGCGGTCGCCGACATGGTGGCGGCCGGGGCGCACCCGGCGCTGAGGCACGGGCGCGGCTGACGCGAGCCGCTCACCCGAGTGGCCGCACGCCGGTAGAGTGTGCCGCGATGACCCTCCCGATCGCCGAACCCTCCCGGGACCCGTACGCCCGCCTCGCGCGCGGCTGCCGGCCCCGTGGTTGCCGCGCGCCCGCACGCCGCGTGCACGGCCGCAGGGTGCGGTACGTCATCGGTGACGAACCGGGCCAGGTCAACGGCATGCGATGGCGTCGCCCGCGTGCGCGCCACCAGCGGTGAGCCGAGCCGCGTCGTCCGGTTTCCAGTCGGTCGCCCCGGTCCCCGCCGCTCCCGGCCCCCGTCGTCGTACCCCGACCGCGGTTCGGCCGCCGGCCCGGTGGCCCGCCCGCTGACGCCCGTGCGGGTACGCACGGAGCACGGCACGGCACGCGCACGCGACCACCGTGACCCTCAGACCGACCGATCCCGGGGCAGACGCCCCTGTGAGGTATCCGCATGCCCAGCGAGTTCTTCATTCCCGACCCGGAGGGCCAGGTGCCGAGCGCCGAGGGCTACTTCGGCGCGTTCGGCGGCAAGTTCATCCCGGAGGCGCTGGTCGCCGCCGTGGACGAGGTCGCCGTCGAGTACGACAAGGCCAAGGCCGACCCCGAGTTCGCCCGCGAACTCGACGACCTGCTCGCCCACTACACCGGCCGCCCCAGCGCCCTGACCGAGGTGCCCCGCTTCGCCGAGCACGCCGGCGGCGCCCGGGTGTTCCTCAAGCGCGAGGACCTCAACCACACCGGCTCCCACAAGATCAACAACGTGCTCGGCCAGGCCCTGCTCACCAAGCGGATGGGCAAGACCCGGGTGATCGCCGAGACCGGCGCCGGGCAGCACGGCGTCGCGACCGCCACCGCCTGCGCGCTCTTCGGCCTCCAGTGCACGATCTACATGGGTGAGATCGACACGAAGCGGCAGGCCCTGAACGTGGCCCGGATGCGCATGCTCGGCGCCGAGGTCGTCGCCGTGCAGTCCGGCAGCCGCACCCTGAAGGACGCCATCAACGAGGCATTCCGCGACTGGGTGGCCAACGTCGACCGCACCCACTACCTGTTCGGGACCGTCGCCGGACCGCACCCCTTCCCGGCCATGGTCCGCGACTTCCACCGGGTCATCGGCGTCGAGGCACGGCGTCAGATCCTGGAGCACGCCGGGCGGCTGCCCGACGCGGCCGTCGCCTGCGTCGGCGGGGGCTCCAACGCCATCGGCCTCTTCCACGCCTTCATCCCGGACGCCGACGTCCGCCTCGTCGGGTGCGAGCCCGCCGGGCACGGCATCGAGACCGGCGAGCACGCGGCCACCCTGACCGCGGGCGAGCCCGGCATCCTGCACGGCTCCCGCTCCTACGTCCTCCAGGACGACGAGGGCCAGATCACCGAGCCGTACTCCATCTCCGCCGGCCTGGACTACCCGGGCATCGGCCCCGAGCACTCCTACCTCAAGGACTCCGGCCGCGGGGAGTACCGCGCGGTCACCGACGACGCCGCCATGCAGGCCCTGCGGCTGCTGTCGCGCACCGAGGGCATCATCCCGGCGATCGAGAGCGCGCACGCGCTGGCCGGCGCCCTCGAGGTGGGCCGGGAACTGGGCGAGGACGGGCTGATCGTGGTCAACCTCTCCGGCCGCGGCGACAAGGACATGGACACCGCCGCCCGCTACTTCGGCCTGTACGACGCCGACGCCGCGGTGGCCGCCGACGCGGCCGACACCGCCGAGATCGAGGGGGACGCCAAGTGAGCGCGACCACGACGACCGGTGGGCAGGGCCGGCTGCTGGCCGACACCCTGGCCGCCGCCAAGGCCGAGGGCCGGTCCGCCCTCATCGCCTACCTGCCGGCCGGGTTCCCGACCGTGGACGGCGGCATCGAGGCCATCAAGGCGGTCTTCGACGGGGGCGCCGACGTCGTCGAGGTCGGGCTGCCGCACAGCGACCCGGTCCTGGACGGCCCCGTCATCCAGACGGCCGACGACATCGCCCTGCGCGGCGGTGTCAGGATCGCGGACGTCATGCGCACGGTGAAGGAGGCCCACGCGGCCACCGGCAAGCCGGTGCTCGTCATGACGTACTGGAACCCGGTCGACCGCTACGGCGTGGAGCGGTTCACCGCCGAACTCGCCGAGGCGGGCGGCGCCGGCTGCATCCTGCCGGACCTGCCGGTCCAGGAGTCGGCCCTGTGGCGGGAGCACGCCGAGAAGCACGGCCTGGCGACGGTGTTCGTCGTCGCGCCCAGCAGCAAGGACGAGCGGCTCGCCGAGATCACCGCGGCCGGCTCCGGATTCGTCTACGCCGCCTCCCTGATGGGCGTCACCGGCACTCGTGAGTCGGTGGGCTCACAGGCCCAGGACCTGGTGGAACGCACCCGGGCCACCGGCACGGGCCTGCCCGTCTGCGTCGGCCTCGGCGTCTCCGACCGCGCCCAGGCCGCGGAGGTCGCCGGCTTCGCCGACGGTGTGATCGTCGGTTCGGCCTTCGTCAAGCGGATGCTGGAGGCCCCGGACCCGGCGGCCGGCGTCGAGGCCGTCCGCGCCCTCGCGGGCGAGCTGGCGAGCGGGGTGCGCCGGCAGGCGTGACGACGGCCGCGGCACCGCCCTCGATCGCCCGAACGAGTGGTCCGCGCACCGGGGAGGCACATTGGGCCTCCCCGGTTCGTTCAGGGGGTGTGAGCGAGAAGAACCATCAGGGAAAGCGCAGCGCCAGACAGCGTCTGGCGGCCGAGCGCGAGAAGCAGAAGTCCGCGGAGAGGCGGCGGCGCACGCTGATCGTGGCCGCGACCGTGGTCTGCGTCCTGGGCCTGGCGGCGGTGATCGGCGTGGTGGCCGCCAACTCCGGCAAGCACAAGAGCAGCAGCGCGGGCCCGGTCGTGGCGCCCTCCGGCGCGCAGGGCAAGGACAGCCTGGCGATCCCGGTCGGCCGGGACGGAGCCAAGTCGACGCTCACCGTGTGGGAGGACTTCCGCTGCCCGGCCTGCCAGGCCTTCGAGACGGCGTACCGGCCGACGATCCGCGAGCTGACCGACTCCGGCAAGCTCAGAATCGAGTACCACCTGGTCAGGCTGATCGACGGCAACCTCGGGGGCACCGGCTCCCTGCGCGCGGCCAACGCGGCGGCCTGCGCCCAGGACGCCGGCAAGTTCCCCGCCTACCACAACGTGCTCTATGACAACCAGCCCAAGGAGACCGACGACGCCTTCGCCGACAACACCAAGCTCATCCAGCTCGCGGGCAAGGTGAGCGGCCTGAGCACCCCGGCCTTCGACAAGTGCGTCAAGGACGGCACGCACGACGGCTGGGTCGACAAGTCCCACCAGGCCTTCCAGGCCGGCAGCTTCTCGGGCACCCCGACCGTCCTGCTGAACGGGAAGAACATCCTCCAGGACCAGACGATGACGCCGGCGAAGCTGAAGCAGATGGTGGAGGCGGCCGACACCAAATGAGTGAGGCACGAACCGCCCGTTATGGACCCGTAGCCGGGCTGCTTGCGGCCGTCCCGCTCCGGCTGCGGTAGCGTCGACCCTGCCATGGAACTTGCCTACATTCCCAGCCCGTCGCGCGGTGTGCTGTACCTCGGCCCGATTCCGTTGCGCGGCTACGCGTTCTGCATCATCATCGGCGTCTTCGTTGCCGTCTGGCTCGGCAACAAGCGCTGGATCGCCCGGGGCGGGCGGACCGGCACGGTGGCCGACATCGCGGTCTGGGCCGTGCCCTTCGGCCTGGTCGGCGGACGCCTCTACCACGTGATCACGGACTACGAGCTGTACTTCAGCGAGGGCCGTGACTGGGTGGACGCCTTCAAGGTGTGGGAGGGCGGCCTCGGTATCTGGGGCGCGATCGCGCTCGGCGGGCTCGGCGCCTGGATCGGCGCCCGGCGCCGGGGCATCCCGATGCCCGCGTACGCCGACGCCGTGGCACCGGGCATCGCCTTCGCCCAGGCGATCGGCCGCTGGGGCAACTGGTTCAACCAGGAGCTGTACGGCAGCGAGACGCACGTTCCGTGGGCGCTGCACATCACCTCCGCGACGGACGGCCGGATGCCGGGGTACTACCACCCGACGTTCCTGTACGAGTCCCTGTGGTGCGTCGGTGTCGGCTTCCTGGTCATCTGGGCCGACCGCCGCTTCAAGCTGGGCCACGGACGGGCGTTCGCGCTGTACGTCGCCGCGTACTGCGTGGGCCGCGCCTGGATCGAGTACATGCGCGTCGACGACGCCCACCACTTCCTGGGCGTGCGCCTGAACGACTGGACGGCGCTGCTCGTCTTCCTGCTCGCGGTGGCCTACATCTGGGTGTCCGCCAAGAAGCGGCCGGGCCGCGAACCGCAGGTCGAGCCGGACCTGGCACCCGCCGAGGAGGCGACCGCGGCCGGGACCGGCGCGGGCACCGAGGACGAGAAGCCGGCCGGAGAGCGGGACGCGCGGGGCACGGAGGACGCGCGAGCGACCGCCGACGTGTCCCCCGGAGCGAAGGACGGCGCGGACGACGATGCGAAGGACGACCTGAAGGACGGAGCCGAGTCGGCGCGGAAGAGCTGACGGCCGGCCGGTCGTACGCAGGCGAGGGCGCCCCGGACCACCGGGGCGCCCTCGTCGTTCGGCGCCCCGTCCTCGGCGCCCCCGGGGCGGTGGTCGTGCGGGCGTACTCCTTGCGGTCCGGGGCTGCCGCCTCCTCCCGGTCGACGCCCGCCACGTCGGTGCCGTAGGTCAGGTCGCGAACGAGCGCGACAACGCAAAACCGCAGGTTAGCCCAGCCTTCCCTTGCTGGCGGCGGTGAAATTTCGAGCGTAGATTCGGCGTTGTCGAAAAATAGAACTTGTCCAAAAGTCAGCCTTACCTAAGTTCGCGCCCAGCTCTCAGGGGGACCACGCCATGGCCATCATCGACACCGAAGCGACGCTCCACGAGGCGCACCGCGACAACCACACGCACCGCGACGTGAACGGTGGCTGGCTGCGCCCCGCGGTCTTCGGCGCGATGGACGGCCTGGTCTCCAACCTCGCCCTGATGACCGGTGTGGCGGGCGGCGCGGTGGGCCAGCAGACCATCGTCCTCACCGGCCTCGCGGGTCTTGCGGCGGGTGCCTTCTCCATGGCCGCCGGCGAGTACACCTCCGTCGCCTCGCAGCGCGAGCTGGTCCAGGCCGAGCTGGACGTCGAGCGCCGTGAGCTGCGCAAGCATCCGGAGGACGAGGAGCGGGAGCTCGCCGCCCTGTACGTCTCGCGCGGCGTGGAGCCCGGGCTCGCCCAGGAGGTGGCCCGGCAGCTGTCGAAGGACCCCGAGCAGGCCCTGGAGATTCACGCCCGGGAGGAGCTGGGGATCGACCCCGGCGACCTGCCCTCCCCGCTGGTCGCCGCGGTGTCGTCGTTCGGCTCGTTCGCGCTCGGCGCGCTCCTGCCGCTGCTGCCGTACCTGCTGGGTGCCTCCGCGCTGTGGCCGGCCGTGCTGCTCGCCCTCGTCGGACTGTTCGCCTGTGGCGCGGTGGTGGCCAAGGTGACGGCGCGGACCTGGTGGTACAGCGGTCTGCGGCAGCTTGCCCTGGGTGGTGCCGCCGCCGCTGTGACCTACGCCCTGGGCACCCTGTTCGGAACCGCCGTAGGATGAGGCCGCTGATACTTGTGCGCATCACCGTACAAGTACACCGTCGCTCGTCCACTCGTTGGTTTCGACCGTGTGACCGCGGGGCATGAGCCGTAAGCACTCACAGGCAATGAGGCCTGACCCGCATGCGCAGGGCCGGGCGACTCCGCCCTTTCCTGCTCTCTCCCGGGCCGACGGACACCGATCCGACCGATCTCGTCCGCCGTCGCCCCACAGCTTCCACCGCCGGGCGCGGTGCATCGCCGTCAGTCCGGGGTGCCCGCATGCTGGAACACGGTTTCCGATTCCCGAGAAACCCTCCATCATGTAATCTGCACGAAATATCGTATTTCAGACAGAGGGCCAGCGTCGTCCCTCGGCACGCGCTCCCCCAGAGCCTGAACGGCCTGGAGGGGACCCCCAGCCAGATGACGACGACGGGAGAGCCGATGCGTATGCCGCGCCAGCCGTCCCAGCACTCCGCGAACGACCAGAACTGGTCGTTCATGGATGCCCGCCCTGCCGCACAGGGCATGTACGACCCCCGCTACGAGCACGACGCCTGCGGCGTCGGCTTCGTCGCCACCCTCACCGGCGAGGCGAGCCATGCGCTGGTCGAGCAGGCGCTCACGGTTCTGCGCAACCTGGAACACCGCGGCGCGACCGGCTCCGAGCCCGACTCCGGCGACGGCGCCGGCCTGCTCTCCCAGGTGCCCGACGCGTTCCTGCGCGAGGTGGCCGGATTCGAACTGCCCGCGGCCGGCGCCTACGCCGTCGGTATCGCCTTCCTGCCCGAGGACGGCACCGAGGAGGTCGTCTCCCGCATCGAGACGATCGCGGCGGACGAGGGCCTGACCGTCCTCGGCTGGCGCGAGGTCCCGGTCGCTCCCGAACTGCTCGGCGCCACCGCCCGCTCCACCATGCCCGTCTTCCGCCAGCTGTTCGTCTCTGGGGGCACCTCCCGGACGGAGTCCGGGGGAGGCATGAGCGAGGGCATCGCCCTGGACCGCAAGGCGTTCGCGCTGCGGGGGCGCGCCGAGCGCGAGGCCGGCGTCTACTTCCCGTCGCTGTCGGCCCGCACCCTTGTCTACAAGGGCATGCTCACCACCGGTCAGCTGGAGCCCTTCTTCCCGGACCTGTCCGACCGCCGCTTCGCCTCGGCCATCGCGCTCGTCCACTCCCGCTTCTCCACGAACACCTTCCCGAGCTGGCCGCTCGCGCACCCGTACCGCTTCGTCGCGCACAACGGCGAGATCAACACCGTCCAGGGCAACCGCAACTGGATGCGCGCCCGGGAGTCCCGGCTGGCCTCCGACCTGTTCGGTCCCCGGGAGAAGCTGGAGCGGATCTTCCCGGTGTGCACGCCGGGCGCCTCCGACTCCGCCTCCTTCGACGAGGTCCTGGAACTGCTCCACCTCGGCGGCCGCTCGCTGCCGCACGCCGTGCTGATGATGATCCCGGAGGCGTGGGAGAACCACGACGCCATGGACCCGCCCCGGCGCGCCTTCTACGAGTACCACTCCACGATGATGGAGCCCTGGGACGGACCGGCCTGCGTCACCTTCACCGACGGCACCCAGGTCGGCGCCGTGCTCGACCGCAACGGCCTGCGCCCCGGCCGCTACTGGGTCACCGACGACGGCCTCGTCGTCCTCGGCTCCGAGGTCGGCGTGCTCGACATCGACCCGGCCAGGGTCGTCCGCAAGGGCCGCCTCCAGCCCGGCCGCATGTTCCTCGTCGACACCGCCGAGCACCGCATCATCGAGGACGACGAGATCAAGGCGTCCCTCGCCGCCGAGCAGCCCTACGCCGACTGGGTCCAGGCCGGCGAGATCGAGCTGGGCGACCTGCCCGAGCGCGAGCACATCGTGCACACCCACGCCTCGGTCACCCGCCGCCAGCAGACCTTCGGCTACACCGAGGAGGAGCTGCGCGTCCTGCTCGCACCGATGGCCAGGACCGGCGCCGAGCCGATCGGCTCCATGGGCACCGACTCGCCGATCGCGGCCCTCTCCGAGCGCCCGCGGCTGCTCTTCGACTACTTCACCCAGCTGTTCGCGCAGGTCACCAACCCGCCGCTGGACGCGATCCGCGAGGAGCTGGTCACCTCCCTGCGCAGCTCGCTCGGCCCGCAGGGCAATCTGCTCCAGCCGACCGCGGCCTCCTGCCGCAGCGTCGTCCTGCCCTTCCCGGTGATCGACAACGACGAGCTGGCCAAGCTCATCCACATCAACGCCGACGGCGACATGCCCGGCTTCAAGGCCGCGACCCTCTCCGGCCTGTACCGGGTCTCCGGCGGCGGCGACGCGCTGGCCGCGCGCATCGAGGAGATATGCGCCGAGGCCGACGCCGCCATCGGCAACGGCGCCCGCCTGATCGTCCTGTCCGACCGCCACTCGGACGCCGAGCACGCCCCTATCCCGTCGCTGCTGCTCACCGCGGCCGTCCACCACCACCTGATCCGCACCAAGCAGCGCACCCACGTGGGCCTGCTGGTGGAGGCCGGCGACGTCCGCGAGGTCCACCACGTCGCCCTGCTGATCGGCTACGGCGCCGCCGCAGTCAACCCGTACCTGGCCATGGAGTCCGTCGAGGACCTGGTCCGCGCCGGCACCTTCCTGCCGGGCGGCGAGCCCGAGAACGCCCTGCGCAACCTCATCCACGCCCTCGGCAAGGGCGTGCTGAAGGTCATGTCCAAGATGGGCATCTCCACCGTCGCCTCCTACCGCGGCGCCCAGGTCTTCGAGGCCGTCGGCCTGGACGACGACTTCGTCGACCAGTACTTCAACGGCACCACCACCAAGATCGGCGGCGTCGGCATCGACGTCATCGCCGAGGAGGTCGCCGCCCGCCACGCCAAGGCCTACCCGGCCTCCGGCATCGCCCCGGCGCACCGCGCGCTGGAGATCGGCGGCGAGTACCAGTGGCGCCGCGAGGGCGAGCCGCACCTGTTCGACCCGGAGACGGTCTTCCGCCTCCAGCACTCCACGCGCACCGGCCGCTACGACATCTTCAAGAAGTACACGGACCGGGTGAACGAGCAGTCCGAGCGCCTGATGACGCTCCGCGGCCTGTTCGGCTTCGCCTCCGGCCGCGCGCCGATCCCCGTCGACGAGGTCGAGCCGCTCAGCGAGATCGTCAGGCGCTTCTCCACCGGCGCCATGTCGTACGGCTCCATCTCCAAGGAGGCGCACGAGACCCTCGCCATCGCCATGAACCAGCTGGGCGGCAAGTCCAACACGGGCGAGGGCGGCGAGGACGCGGACCGCCTGTACGACCCGGCCCGCCGGTCCGCCATCAAGCAGGTGGCCTCCGGCCGCTTCGGGGTGACCAGCGAGTACCTCGTCAACTCCGACGACATCCAGATCAAGATGGCCCAGGGCGCCAAGCCCGGCGAGGGCGGCCAGCTGCCCGGCCACAAGGTCTACCCGTGGGTGGCCAGGACCCGGCACTCGACCCCCGGCGTCGGCCTGATCTCCCCGCCGCCGCACCACGACATCTACTCCATCGAGGACCTGGCCCAGCTGATCCACGACCTGAAGAACGCGAACCCGCGGGCGCGGATCCACGTCAAGCTGGTCTCCGAGGTCGGCGTCGGCACGGTCGCCGCGGGCGTCTCCAAGGCGCATGCGGACGTGGTCCTGATCTCCGGACACGACGGCGGTACCGGTGCCTCCCCGCTGACCTCGCTGAAGCACGCGGGCGGCCCCTGGGAGCTGGGCCTGGCCGAGACCCAGCAGACGCTCCTGCTCAACGGACTGCGGGACCGCATCGTCGTGCAGACTGACGGCCAGCTCAAGACCGGCCGCGACGTGGTGATCGCCGCGCTCCTGGGCGCCGAGGAGTTCGGTTTCGCGACCGCGCCGCTGGTCGTCTCCGGCTGCATCATGATGCGCGTGTGCCACCTGGACACCTGCCCGGTCGGCATCGCCACCCAGAACCCGGTGCTCCGCGAGCGGTTCACCGGGCAGGCCGAGCACGTGGCGAACTTCTTCCGGTTCATCGCCGAGGAGGTCCGCGAACTCCTCGCCGAACTGGGCTTCCGCTCCATCGAGGAGGCCGTCGGCCACGCCGAGGCCCTCGACGTGACCCGGGCGGTCGACCACTGGAAGGCGCAGGGCCTGGACCTGGAGCCGCTGTTCCACGTGCCCCAGCTGCCCGAGGGCGCGGTGCGCCACCAGGTGACCGCCCAGGACCACGGCCTGGAGAAGGCGCTCGACAACGAGCTGATCAGGCTCGCCGCCGACTCCCTGGCCGCGACGGGCGCCGCCGACGCGCAGCCGGTGCGCGCCCGGGTCGCCATCCGCAACATCAACCGCACGGTCGGCACCATGCTCGGCCACGAGGTGACGAAGCGGTTCGGCGGCGCGGGACTGCCCGACGACACCATCGACATCACCTTCACCGGCTCGGCGGGCCAGTCCTTCGGCGCCTTCGTGCCGCGCGGCATCACGCTGCGCCTGGAGGGCGACGCCAACGACTACGTCGGCAAGGGCCTGTCGGGTGGCCGGATCGTGGTCCGTCCGGACCGCGCCGCCGACCACCTCGCCGAGTACAGCGTCATCGCGGGCAACACCCTCGCCTACGGCGCGACCGGGGGCGAGATGTTCCTGCGTGGCAGGACCGGTGAGCGGTTCTGCGTGCGCAACTCCGGCGCGACGGTCGTCTCCGAGGGCGTGGGCGACCACGGCTGCGAGTACATGACCGGCGGGCGCGCGGTGGTCCTCGGCGAGACCGGCCGCAACTTCGCGGCCGGCATGTCCGGCGGCATCGCCTACGTCGTCGACCTCGACCGCGACAACGTCAACCCCGGCAACGCGGCGGCGGTCGAGGCGCTGGACGACTTCGACCGGCAGTGGCTGCACGACGTCGTGCGCCGGCACCAGGAGGAGACGGGCTCGACCGTCGCCGAGAAGCTGCTCGCCGAGTGGGACACGGCGGTGGAGCGCTTCAGCAAGATCATCCCCCGTACGTACAAGGCAGTGCTCGCCGCCAAGGACGCCGCCGAGCGGGCCGGTCTGTCCGAGACCGAGATCACCGAGAAGATGATGGAGGCGGCGATCCATGGCTGACCCGAAGGGCTTTCTGAACCACGGCCGCGAGGTCGCCGAGTCCCGCCCGGTCGAGGAGCGCACCAAGGACTGGAACGAGGTCCATGTCCCCGGCTCGCTGCTGCCGATCATCAGCAGGCAGGCCGGCCGGTGCATGGACTGCGGCATCCCGTTCTGCCACAACGGCTGTCCGCTCGGGAACCTGATCCCGGAGTGGAACGACTACGCCTACCGCGGGGACTGGGCCGCCGCCTCCGAACGGCTGCACGCGACCAACAACTTCCCCGAGTTCACCGGCCGGCTGTGCCCGGCGCCCTGCGAGTCGGCCTGTGTGCTCGGCATCAGTCGGCCGCCGGTGACCATCAAGAACGTCGAGGTCTCGATCATCGACCAGGCGTGGGAGAACGGCGACGTCGCCCCGCGCGTCCCCGAGCGGCTGTCCGGCAGGACCGTCGCCGTCATCGGCTCGGGACCGGCGGGCCTGGCCGCCGCCCAGCAGCTGACCAGGGCGGGCCACACGGTCGCCGTCTACGAGCGCGCGGACCGCGTCGGTGGCCTCCTGCGCTACGGCATCCCCGAATTCAAGATGGAGAAGCGGCACATCAACCGCCGTGTCGAGCAGATGCGCGCGGAGGGCACCCGCTTCCGCACCGGCGTCGAGGTCGGCCGCGACCTCAAGGCCACCGACCTGAGGAAGCGCTACGACGCGGTCGTCATCGCCGCCGGCTCCACCACCGCCCGCGACCTGCCCGTCCCCGGCCGTGAACTGCGGGGCGTCCACCAGGCGATGGAGTACCTGCCCCTGGCCAACAAGGTCCAGGAGGGCGACTACGTGGTGGCCCCGATCTCGGCGCAGGGCAAGCACGTCGTCGTGATCGGCGGCGGCGACACGGGCGCGGACTGCGTGGGCACCGCCCACCGCCAGGGCGCGGCCTCCGTCACCCAGCTGGAGATCATGCCCCGCCCGAACGACGAGCGGCACCCGGTCGACCAGCCCTGGCCGACCTTCCCGATCCTCTACAAGGTCACCTCGGCCCATGAGGAGGGCGGCGAGCGGATCTACTCGGCCTCCACGACCCACTTCGAGGGCGACGAGGACGGCAACGTGCAGTGGCTGCACCTGGCCGAGGTCGAGTTCGTCGACGGCAGGCCGGCCCGGAAGCCGGGCAGCGAGCGCAGGATCCCGGCCCAGCTGGTCACCCTCGCCATGGGCTTCACCGGCACCGACCGGGAGAACGGCCTGGTCGACCAGTTCGGCCTGGAACTGGACGAGCGCGGTAACATCGCCCGTGACGCCGACTTCCAGACCAACGTGCCGGGTGTCTTCGTCGCCGGTGACGCCGGCCGCGGCCAGTCCCTCATCGTGTGGGCCATCGCCGAGGGCCGCTCCGCCGCCAGCGGTGTCGACCGCCACCTCAGGGGCGCCGGCGACCTGCCGGCCCCGATCCGGCCGACGGACCGCGCGCTGACGGTCTGACGACGGCCACCGGGGGACCGGACGGTCCCCGTGCAGACGTCCGTACAACGGCGTACGGAGCACCAGACGGCGCCTGCCCCAGTCCCCGACCGGACGACTGGGCAGGCGCCGCCGCATGCACCGTGACCAGCGCCTAGTGCTGCGACCGGAAAGGTTCACCGGCTCGCGGCGCCCGGCACGGCACCTCGCCGCGTTGTCGCATCACCCGAGTACATCCAGTACGCGGGCGATGCTCCGCCTTGCGATGCTCCCCCACTGCCTGGACGGCGTGGGAGGTACCCCCAGCACCGGACGCCGCGAGCTTCCCGGCAAACCTTTCCGGTCACAGCACTAGGGCACCCGGTACGTCTTGCCGTGCAGCGTCCACACCAGCGGAGTCCGAAGATCCATGTTCCCGTCGTTCAGGAACTGCCGCTGGGCCGCGTCGATGCGCTCGGTGCCGACGTCGGGCTTCGTCTCCTTCATGATCTTGCGGTGAATGTCCAGGAAGATGTCGAGGTACGCCTTCTCGCTGCCGCCCATGGCCGGGGTGTCGACCTCCTGCAGGACGCGCTCGCGCAGGCCGTAGAAGCTGTCGGGGTCGGTGCCGGGGCCGTGGAAGACCATCGCGTCGTAGTAGACGAACTGGCCGAGCGTGCCCAGGCCGTCCAGCTTGGCGAGGCGGACGGCGGGGTTGAAGTAGGCGCGGTCGCGCTCCGCCTCCTGGGCCTCGCGGAAGGCCGGCAGCTCCGACTCGGCCTTCCAGGCCGCGGTGAAGCCGGGGTCCAGGCCCTCGTGGGAGTCCGTGCCGTCGACCTCGCGCAGCGCCGGCAGGTACGCGGCGAGGGCGTTGTCCGGGTGGTCCTTGGTGTAGTGCTCGACCAGCGTGAGCAGGTCCTGGGTGCCGGTGCAGAAGCCGATGACGCCCGCGGTGTACCCCTGGCCGTCGCCGAAGTCCTCGATGGAGCCGTAGCTGCTGCGCCAGTCGAGCGTGGAGTGCACGGCGCTCGCCACGAGTTGCTGGGCCAGATCCTTCTTCTTGGGCGCGGCGAGGCCCGGAGCGGCATCGGCGACCACCTCGTCGTCCTCGGCCTCCTCCTGCGACCGCTCGGCACGCGCCTTGGTGCCCTTGCGGGACTCGTGGGCGACCGACGCGTGCTTCCCCGTCCCCGCGGCCGGACCCGGATCCCGGGGATCGACGGCGAGCAGCACCGCGAACGCGACGACTGGAGCGGCCACCAGAAGCAATATTCCAGGACGTTTCATGACAGATACCTGTACGGCCTGATCAGGCCGCCCCTCCCGACAGTTCCGAGACCTTCGCCCAGCTGAGCGTCATGAGCAGGACCAGCAGGGCCCGCCGGGACGTGAGGCCGGCGAAGACACCAACCACAGCAGCAGGCCCGCCATGCACCGGTCGACGCCGCCCCCCGCCGGCCCGCGCCCGAGCATCGGTGGGGACGGCGGCGAACAAAATAGCGAACTGCTGTGACAGATGGTAAAGGCGGGGCCCGCGATCCCGGAACCGCACTCGGGTCAGGTGTCGCACTCCAGAACCGTGCGGCACAGGGCGCACCGGGCGCGCATCCGGCCCTGGACCGGAACCCTGATGCGCTGGTGGCAGGTGGGGCAGGCGAAGGACACCCGCAGCGGCTCGCGGCCGCCGGGGCTGAAGCAGTACGGCGCTTCCGGCTGGGGGAGCGGCACTTGGCCGTGGTCCTGGGCGTGCCGGCGGTCGCGCGCGTACCGGCGGCGGCCCGCCCAGCCCGCCGCCGTCAGGGGCGGCTGCTGCTCGTCACGGCGGGCCCTGGCCATGCCCTTGACGTACGCCTCGTACCCCTGCGGGCTGGTGAACCACGTCGAGGGGTCCTCGCCGAACACCAGCGCCCGCTTGGCCAGCACATAGCCGAACTCCTCCGGCGTGAGGTAGCCGAGTTTCTGCGACGACACGCCGTCCTCCCGGAAGGCGTCCAGCAGCAGCCAGCCCGCGCCCAGGTACGTCGCCACCGTGTCCGTGAGGATCTCGTTGTCGCGGGTGCTGGGGAAGGACAGGTCCAGGCGGTGCAGGTAGACGTGGGTCACCTCGTGGGCGAGGGCCGCGCCGATGTCCCGGCGGTGGGTGCGGAAGCGGTCGTTCAGCTCGACGAAGTACTCGGGGCCCGCCGCCAGCTCGACGTTCGCCGCGTGCGTCATCTCGCGGAAGCTGACGATCATGCGGGCGTCCGGCAGCCGGAAGTGGCGGACCAGCTCGTGGGCCACGCGCTGCGTCCCCAGATGCAGGTCGTCGGTGTCGCAGAAGGCCACGTCGGCCGGGGCCACGCTGGTCGCGAACGTCTGCACGGTGCCGTACGAGAGCCGCTTGTAGAGCGAGGTGATCGCGGCCCGCACCGTCTCCAGATGCGGGTAGCCGTGCACCACCGGTCCGCCGTTCGCCACGTCCGAACCCCCAAGGAGACGCCCTCAACTGCTTCCCACTGTAGGCGGGCAGGCGCGGGCCCGCGGATCCTCACCCGCCCGTCCGGCGCCCGCCCACCCCGTAGGGTGGGAGCCCATGACCACCAGCAACACCGCCACCGGTGACGCCGACCCCGCCGTCAACGAAGAACTCGCGCGGCTGCGCGACAGCATCGACAACATCGACGCGGCCGTCATCCACATGCTCGCCGAGCGGTTCAAGGCGACCCAGCAGGTCGGCCACCTCAAGGCCGCCCACCAGCTGCCGCCCGCCGACCCGGCCCGCGAGGCCCGGCAGATCGCCCGCCTGCGCGCCCTGGCCGAGGACGCCAAACTGGACCCGGCATTCGCCGAGAAGTTCCTGAACTTCATCATCGCCGAGGTGATCCGCCACCACGAGCGCATCGCCGAGGACGCCGGCAACGGCGAGACCCCGGCGACCTGACCGCCGGCCCGACCGCCCGCGCGCCGCCGAACGCGCCCCCGTGGGCCGCGAACGTCTCGAGTCCGTCGGCGACACCCCCTCGTGCCCGCTCGGGGCCATCAGGCAGCATGGCGTCCATGTCCGTACTCACGCGCGACGAAGCGCAGACCCGTGCCACGCTCCTCGACGTCCACCACTACAGCGTCGACCTCGACCTGACCGGTGGGGACGACACCTTCGACTCCGTGACCGTGATCCGGTTCACCGTACGGGCGGGCCGGGACAGCACGGACACGTTCGTCGAGCTCAAGCCCGCCCACCTGCGCTCCGCCACCCTCGACGGCCGGCCCCTCGATCCGCAGGACCTCGTCGAGAACCGCCTGCCGCTGAAGAACCTCACCCCCGGTGAGCACGAACTGCGCGTCGACGCCGCCATGCGCTACTCCCGTACCGGCGAGGGCATGCACCGCTTCACCGACCCCACCGACGGCGAGACCTACGTCTACACCCAGCTCTTCATGGAAGACGTCCAGCGCGTCTTCGCCGCCTTCGACCAGCCCGACCTCAAGGCCGTCTTCGACCTCACCGTCACCGCCCCCGACGGCTGGACCGTTCTCGCCAACGGGGTCACCGAGCACACCGGCGACGGCGTCTGGAAGGCCGCGCCCACCCCGCTGATCTCCACCTACCTCGTCGCCGTCGCCGCCGGCCCCTGGCACTCCGTACGCACCGAGCACCGCGGCCTGCCCTTCGGCATCCACTGCCGCCGCTCGCTCGCGCCCCACCTCGACGCCGACGCCGACGAGATCCTCGACGTCACCCGCGGCTGCTTCGACCGCTACCACGAGAAGTTCGACGAGCCCTACCCCTTCGACTCCTACGACCAGGCCTTCGTCCCCGAGTTCAACGCGGGCGCCATGGAGAACCCGGGCCTGGTCACCTTCCGCGACGAGTTCGTCTACCGCTCCGCCGTCACCGACACCGAGCGGCAGACCCGCGCCATGGTCATCGCCCACGAGATGGCCCACATGTGGTTCGGTGACCTGGTCACCCTCAGGTGGTGGGACGACATCTGGCTGAACGAGTCCTTCGCCGAGTACATGGGCTACCAGACCACCGCCGAGGCCACCCGCTTCACCGACACCTGGACCGACTTCGGTGTCGCCCGCAAGGCCTGGGGCTACGACGCCGACCAGCGCCCCTCCACCCACCCCGTCGCCCCCGACGCCGTCGACGACACCGCCTCCGCGCTGCTCAACTTCGACGGCATCTCCTACGCCAAGGGCGCCTCCGCCCTGCGCCAACTGGTCGCCTGGCTCGGTGAGAAGGACTTCCTGGCCGGTATCAACACCCACTTCGAGCGGCACCGGTTCGCCAACGCCACCCTCGCCGACTTCATCGACTCCCTCGCCTCCGCCACCGACCGCGACGTGCACGCCTGGGCCGAGTCCTGGCTGCGCACCACCGGCGTGGACACGCTCACCGCGTCCGTCGACGCCGAGCCCGGCCAGTGGACCCTCGCCCTCGACCGCGACGGCAGCCGCCCGCACCGCGTCACCGTCGGCGTCTACGACCGCGACCTGGGCGACGGCCGCAGCCTGGTGGTCCGGGAGCGCTACGAGATCGACGTCCCGCAGGACGGCACCCGCCGCCCCCGCTCCGGCACCCGGCCCGCCCTCGTCGTGCCCAACGACCAGGACCGGACCTACGCCAAGATCCGCCTGGACGAGACCTCCCTGGAGACCGCCCTGCGCGGCCTGTCCGGCATCCCCGACGCGCTCACCCGCGCCGTGGTGTGGAACGCGCTGCGCGACATGGTCCGCGACGGCGAACTCGCCCCCGCCGACTACCTGACGGCCGCCTGCGCCCATCTGCCCGAGGAGACCGACCTCGCCCTCGTCCAGGGCGTCCTGACCTTCGCCACCGCGCAGATCGCCGACCGGTACACCCGCCCCGACCAGCGGCCCGCCGCCCTGGCCACCCTCAGCTCCCTGTGCCGCGACCTCATCCGCCGCACCGAGGACGGCGACAACCCCGGCCTGCGCCTGACCGCCGTACGCAACTTCATCGACGTCGCCGCCCACCCGGACACCATCGCCGCCTGGCTCACAGACGGCACCGTCCCCGGCGGCCCCGAACTCGACCCGGAGCTGCGCTGGCGCGTCCTGGCCCGCCTCGCCGCCCTCGGCGCCACCGACGAGGCCGCCATCGCCGCCGAACTGGACCGCGACCCGTCCGCCACCGGCCAGGAGGGTGCCGCCCGCTGCCGGGCCGCGCTGCCCGACGCCGAGGCCAAACGCGCCGCCTGGGAGTCGATGTTCGCCACCGACGAGCGCACCGACCTGTCGAACTACCTGTTCACCGCCACCGCGCAGGGCTTCTGGCAGCCCGAACAGGCCGATCTCGTACAGGACTACGTCTCCCGCTTCTACGAGGACGCCATCGCCCTCGCCGCCCGCCGCGGCCCCGCCATCGCCGAGGCCGCCGGACGCTGGGCGTTCCCGATGTACGCCGTCGACGCCGATCACCTGCGCCGGGGCGAGGCCTGCCTGCGCGACGGCGACCCCACCCCGGCGCTGCGCCGCAAGCTCGTCGACCAACTCGACGACCTGGCCCGCGCACTGCGCGTCCGGGAGGCGTAGCGCGAACTCCGGGTCCGAGCCGGTCGCCCGCCGGCTCGGCCGGGGCGATCCGGCCGACCCGGGGGGGGTGCGCGGCGCGAGCCACCACCCGGCCGACGCCCGCGCCGGTACCCGCGACCACCGGCACGGCGGCGAACCGCTGAACGTGGGCGACGCCGGGGTGCAGGGGGCAGGCCTCGGCGAGCGCGCCGACCGGGCGGACCGGTGGGCCGGGTGGGGCGCGCGGTTGCCGGTGTTTCCGTGCGGGGTCGGCCGTCCGCTCCTAGGTCCTGTCGTCAAACTCCCGTCGTCCGCCCGGAGGGCGGGCCTCGCGGCGTCAGGTGCGTGCTCTGGGGGTCCCCCCTGCTCGAAGAGCTTGGGGGAGTGCCGGGCCCTGGCCCTCGTACTGGATGTACTTGGGTCAGGGCCCGGTGCGGCGAGTGGGGGTTCCCCCTGCTCGAAGAGCTTGGGGGAGCGTGCATGGCGTCGCGGGGCAGACGGGAGTTTGACGACAGGGCCTAGGCTGCTGGAGTCAGGACGACCGGCCGAGCCCCCGGAGGCGGACCCGTGATCGCAGTGACCGGAGCGACCGGCAACGTCGGCCGTGCCCTCGTCGAACGTCTCGTCGCCGCCGGCCGGCCCGTGCGCGCGCTGACCCGCGACCCGGAACGGGCCGCGCTGCCCGCGGGCGCCGAGGCCGTGCGGTTCCGGACCGACGACCCGGCCGCCCTGTTCGCGGGGGTGACCGGACTCTTCCTGTACGTCCAGGCCGCCGGTGACGGCGGCGCCCTGCTGCGGGCGGCCCGCGAGGCCGGCGTCCGGCACGTCGTGCTGCTCTCCTCCGGGATCGTCCGCGACGGCGCCGACGAGACCCATCCCATCCACGTCATGCACGCCGGTGCCGAGCGGAGGATCCGCGACAGCGGCCTCGCGTGGACCTTCCTGCGGCCGAACGCCTTCGCCGCCAACGCCCTCCAGTGGGCGCCCCAGATCCGCGCCGGGAACACCGTCCGCGGCGTCTTCGCCGACGCCCTGACCGCGCCCATCCACGAGGACGACATCGCGGCCGTGGCTGAACGCGCCCTCCTCGACCCCGGCCACGAGGGCGCCGTCCACCGCCTCACCGGTCCGGAGGCCGTCACCAACGCCGGACAGATCGCCGCGATCGGCCGCGCCCTCGGCCGTGACCTGGCCTTCGTCGAGGTCCCACCGGAACAGGCCGGCCCCGAGCTCTTCCCGCACGTGCCGCCGCACCTGTTCCAGGGCCTCATGAGGACCTTCGAGTCCACCGTCGGCGTTCCCCCGGAGATCACCCGCACCGTCGAGGAGATCACCGGCGCGCCGGCCCGCCCCTTCGCCCGCTGGGCCGAGGACCACCGGCCCGACTTCCTCGGCTGACGGCGGGACCCCAACAGGCTTTCCCCGTACGGCAGTACCCACTTTCGGGTTCCGATCGTCGATCCTTCGGGCGTATCCGGCTTCACTGCGTACAAGCTGGAGGTCCCTGCCCCCGCGCCACGGAGGACAGCCCCATGAGCACCCCGTGCACCCCGCCGCCGGACCACCCCGCCCGCCTCGCCTCCGGTCCCGGCGGCCCGCACGCCCTGCGGACCCTGCTGGACACCGTGCTCGACGCCCTCGACAGCGGCCGCCGCGCCCGCGGCGGCCCCCTGCCCGCGGGAGGGCCCGAGGCGGTCGCCGCCCGGGTGCGCGGCGCCGTGGGCGAGGTCCTGCCCGAGCACGGCGACCCGGACGCCCTGCGCGGCCTCGTACACGCTCTCGCCGAAGGCGCCGCCGACCCCGCCGACCCGCTGTGCGCGGCCCATCTGCACTGCCCGCCGCTCGCCGTGGCCACCGCCGCCGACCTCGCCGTCAGCGCCCTCAACCCCTCCCTGGACTCCTGGGACCAGGCCCCCGCCGCCTCCGCGCTCGAAGCCCTCGTCACCCGCGCGCTCGCCCACGAGACCGGCCTCGCCGACGCCGTCGTGACCACCGGCGGCACCGAGTCCAACCAGCTCGCCCTCCTGCTCGCCCGCGAGTCCTGCGGCAGCGGCGTCCGCCTGGTCTGCGGCGCCAACGCCCACCACTCCCTGCCCCGCGCCGCCTGGCTGCTCGGCCTGCCCGACCCCGTGATCGTGCCCGCCCCCTTGGGCACCCTCGACGTCGCGGCCCTGCACGGCGCCCTCACCGACCTCGGCGGCACGCGCGGCTCCCGCGGCTCCGTCGTCGTAGCCGCCACCGCAGGCACCACCGACGCCGGCCTCATCGACCCCCTCCCGCAGATCGCCGGACTGTGCGCCGCCCACGGCGCCCGGCTGCACATCGACGCCGCCCACGGCGGGGGACTGCTGTTCAGCGAACGCCACCGGGACAAGCTGACCGGACTCGAAGCCGCCCACACCGTCACCCTCGACCTGCACAAGCTCGGCTGGCAGCCGGTCGCCGCCGGCCTCCTCGCCGTCCGCCACCCCCGCGACCTCGCCGTCCTGCACCAGCGCGCCGACTACCTGAACGCCGGCGACGACACCGAGGCCGGCCTGCCCGACCTGCTCGGCCGCTCCCTGCGCACCACCCGCCGCCCCGACGTCCTCAAGATCGCCGTCACCCTCAAGGCGCTCGGCCGCAGTGGCCTCGGCGCCCTCGTCGACCAGGTCTGCGCCCGCGCCCGCGAGTTCGCCGACCTCATCCACGACCACCCCGGCTTCGAGCTCCACGACCGGCCCACCATCAGCACCGTCCTGTTCCGGCCCGCCGGCGCCTCCGACCACGCGGTCGCCACCGTGCGCCGCCGACTCCTCACCGAAGGCCGCGCCGTCCTCGGCCGGGCCCGTCTCGACGACCGGCTCTGGCTCAAGGCCACCCTGCTCAACCCGGACACCCGGACCGAAGACCTGGCCGCCCTGCTGAAACTGGTGGAAGGAAGCACCCCCCGATGAACCACCCCGCGCACCCCGCACCCCAGGCACCCCGCGACCTGGTCGGCATCGGCATCGGACCGTTCAACCTCTCCCTGGCCGCGCTCGCCCACCCGCTCACCGGTCTCGACACCGTCTTCTACGAGCAGAGCCCCCGCTTCCGCTGGCACCCCGGCCTGCTCATCGACGGCGCCCGCGTCCAGGTGCCCTTCCTCGCCGACCTGGTCACCCTCGCCGACCCGGCCAGCGACTGGTCCTTCCTCAACTACCTCAGGATCCGCGACCGGCTCTTCCCCTTCTACTTCGCCGAGCGCTTCCACATCCAGCGCGCCGAATACGACGCCTACTGCCGCTGGGTCTCCGAGAACCTGCCCGCGGTGCGCTACGGCCACCATGTCGACGCCGTCCGCTGGAACCCCGAACTCCGCCTCTTCGAGGTCGACTTCACCCAGCTCGACGCCGACGGCGAAGCGGAGGCCGTCGGCCGCGCCCACACCCGCAACGTCGTCCTCGGCATCGGCACCGAACCCCACGTGCCCGCCCCGCTGAGGCCCCTCGCCGACGCCCCCGACGTCGCCGTCGTCCACGCGGCCGACTACCTCGACCACCGCGACGCCCTCCTCGCGGCCGGCCACGTCACCGTCGTCGGTTCCGGGCAGTCCGGCGCCGAGGTCTTCCTCGACCTGCTGCGCCACCGCCCGGCCGGCGGCGAGCGGCTGCACTGGATCGGCCGCACCGAGGCCTTCGCCCCGATGGAGTACTCCAAGCTCGGCCTGGAGCACTTCACCCCCGACTACATGCGCTACTTCCACGCCCTGGCCGAACCCGTGCGCGACCGGCTCGTCGCCGGTCAGTGGCAGTTGTACAAGGGCGTCGACGCCGACACCCTCGCCGCCATCCACGACGAGCTCTACCGCCGCACGCTGGACGGCGGCTGGCCCGACGCCGTCCTGACCCCCGGCGTCCGGGTCCGCACCGCCGGCCGGGTCGCCGGCGCCCGGATCGAACTCCACCTGGAACACCTTCAACAGGGCACCCGCACCCGGTTCACCACCGACGCCGTCGTCCTTGCCACCGGCTACCGCGAACGCCCCCTCACGCCCGTCCTCGCCGGCCTCGACCCCTACCTGCGCCGCGACGGCAAGGAACGCCTCCGTGTCGACGAGCAGTTCCGCCTCGCCCTCGACCCGGCCATCACCGCCACCGGCTGCCACGTCTACGTGCAGAACGCCGAACGCCACACGCACGGCGTCGGCGCCCCCGACCTCGGCCTCGCCGCCTGGCGCAGCGCCACCATCCTCAACGCGGTGACCGGGACACAGGCCTACCCGCTGCCCGCCCGCACCGCCTTCACCACCTTCGGCCTGGAACGGCGACGGCCCCAGATCCCGCCGTCCCGCCAGATCAGGACGCTGACGCCCCTGGCGGACGGGATCTGAGGCCGTCCCTCACGAAAGACCCTGGTAGGCCGATCAGAACACCGGCGTGCCGTTGCGCGTCAGCTTCCAGTCCAGCGACGCGAAGTCCTTCGGGTCCAGCTCGCCCTTGGCCGTGACCCACTCCGCGATCCGCGTGCGGATCTCGGTCGACTCCGCCCACAGCTCCTGCGCCGACGCCACGTACGGGAAGTCACCGCCGCCGTTCGCGCGGTAGTTGTTCACCGCCATCACGAACTCCTGCGCGTCGTCCAGCGCCGCACCGTCGAACGTCAGGTTCTTGATCCGCGAACCGACCGGCTGCGCGACGTCGATGTCGTACTGCAGCCCCGACACGTAGTCGTAGTTGTAGTCCGGGCGACCGCCCGCGTTCGTCAGCTTGTCCACGTCGACCGGCGCGTCGGCGGCCGTCTGCACGAAGTACTGCGCCGAGTACTCCAGGTACGCCCGCAGCTGGGCACCCGTCATCAACTTGGCGACCAGCGTGTTGTCGTACACGTACAGGCTGGACAGGTCCCGGATCGTGACGTCGCCGGCCGGGATCTCGGAGGTGCGCGAGAAGGGGGAGGCCTGCGAGACGACCGGCAGCGCGGCGTACTGCGTGCCCTCCAGGGCGGCCTTGACCACGTCCTCCTGGACCTTGTTGATCAGGTCGATGATCGGGGCGTCCTTGTAGCGGGCGTCGACCGTGGTGAGGGTCTCCGTGGCCCGGCCGACCACCTGGTTGACGTACGTCACGACCTTCGCGTGCTCGTCCTTGAGCAGCTTGGTGATCTTCGGGTCGTCGGCGACGGTGTTGGTGTTGCGCAGCGAGGCGGAGACGGACTCCACCTCCCACTTGCCCTTGACGAACACCAGCTCGATGTCGAAGAGGGAGAGCCGCTCGGCGTAGCACAGCGGCTCCGACAGCACGACCGTCTTGCCGGTCTGCTCGTTGACGACCTTCAGCTCCGGGATCTCCAGGTGCGCGTGGCCCACCAGGATCGCGTCGATGCCGGGCACCCGCCGGGCGACGTTCGCGGCGGCGTCCTCCACGTACGGCAGCTGGTCGCCGTACGACGAGGTGCCGGACGTGCCCGAGTGCGCCGAGACGATGACGACGTCAGCGCCCATCGAACGCAGCTTGGGCACCCACTTCGCGGCCTGCTCCTCCAGACCGGGGAAGTCCAGCTTGCCCTGCACGTAGGCCTTGTCCCAGATCGCGATGCCCGGGTTGGTCAGGCCCAGCACGGCCACCGTCACCGGGGCGGCACCCGGCGAGTGGAACTTCTTCATGAAGTACGCCGGGAAGGCCGGCTTCTGCGTCTTGTGGTCCACCGCGTTCGCACCGAGCAGCGGGAAGTCGCACTGCTCCTCGAACTTGCGCAGCGTCTCGATGCCGTAGTTGAACTCGTGGTTGCCGAGCGCCACCGCGTCGTACCCGATGGCGTTCATCGCCTTGGCCATCGGGTGCACCGGACCGCGCTTGGCGGTGATCGGGTCGACCTTCGCGTAATAGTACGTCAGCGGGGTGCCCTGAATCGTGTCACCGGCGTCCAGGAGCATCGTGTGCTCATGGCCCTTCTCCGTGCGGATCTGGTCCACCAGCGTCGAGATCCGGGCCAGCCCCTGGGCGTTGCCCGCCGCGTCGCTGTACTCGCTGTCCTTGTAGTAGTCCCAGTTGAACACGTGCCCGTGCAGGTCGGTCGTGCCCATGATGGTCAGCGAGTAGCGCTTGCCCGGCTTCTCGGGCTTCTTGCCCGCCGCGGGAGAGGCCGGCGCGGCCTCGGCCGCCGGAGCCGCCGCGGCGCCGACCAGCGCCACCCCCGCCCCGGTGGCGGCGGACTTCGTCAGAAACTTCCGGCGGTTCAACGGCATGTCAGGCTCTCCTCGATGAAACAGGTCGATGACGCGCGTAGATTCTGGCCGCCCGCGGCGAACCGCAACACCCCTGGAAGGTTGCGATCTGGTGACCGGCGGGCGTGGAGCACCGGGTACAGGTGACAGAGTGGGGCGTATGACCTCAGCCCCCGCACCGGAGCCCGGCCCCGCCGTCCCCTACGGCACCCCCGACGCACCCCGGATCGCCGTCCGCGGCGAGGCACACCTCGAAGTCGACCCCGAGATCGCCCGGATCGGCATCACCGTCACCGCCCGCGGCAAGGACCGCCGTTCCGCCCTGGACGACCTCACCCGGCGCAACGCCCACGTCCTCGACCTCGTCAAGTCCTACGGCCAGGCGGTGGAACACCTGGAGACCGGTGCCTTCTCCATCGCGCCCGAACCCACCCGGCACGGCCGCGGCGAGCGCGTTCGCGCGTACCACGGCGCCGTCCGTGTCACCGCCGAACTCTCCGACTTCACCGCGCTGGGTGAACTCACCACCCGACTGGCCGACGTGGAACTCACCCGGGTGGACGGCCCGTGGTGGGCGCTGCGCCCTGGCTCACCGGCCCACCGGGAGGCACGCCGGCAGGCCGTGCAGGAGGCCGTCCAACGAGCCAGGGAGTACGCCGAGGCGCTCGGCACCTCACTCACCGCCCTGGTCGAGATCGCCGACATCGGCGCGGAGAACGCCCAGCCCTGGGCGCCGGCGCCCGGAGGAGGGATGAGGGCGATGCGGGCCTACGGGGGCGCCGCGCCGCAGGACGAGGCCGCGCCCCTGGACCTCGAACCCGAGCGCCAGCACGTCCACGCGCAACTCGACGCGCGGTTCACCATGGCACCGCCCAGACTGTGACCGTGTCCGTTGCGTCTTTCGGTCCGCGAACGGGTCGAACGCTCGTCCCGGCACCGCCCCGCACGGTTCAACAGCTGTCAATACTCCTTCATCCAAAGGTTGTTGAGTGGTCACGTCGTACCAAACGTCTACCCACTGGTAAGGCCTAGGCTCACCTCATGCGCCGAGCAAAGATCGTCTGTACTCTGGGGCCCGCCACCGACACGTACGACCAGATCAAGGCACTGGTCGACGCCGGAATGGACGTCGCCCGATTCAACCTCAGCCACGGCGGCCACGCCGAACACGAGGAGCGCTACCGGCACGTACGCAGGGCCGCCGACGAGACCGGACGCAGCGTCGGAGTCCTCGCCGACCTTCAGGGCCCGAAGATCCGGCTCGGCCGCTTCCGTGAAGGGCCCGTACTCCTCGAACGCGGCGACACCTTCACCATCACCGTCGAAGAGGGCGTCGAGGGCGACCGTCACATCTGCGGCACCACCCACGCCGGTCTCGCCGAGGACGTCACCCCCGGCGAGCGTGTCCTCGTCGACGACGGCAGGGTGTGCCTCGAGGTCACGGCCGTCGACGGCCCCCGCGTCCGCACCCGGGTGGTCGAGGGCGGCGTGATCTCCGACCACAAGGGGCTCAATCTGCCGGGCGTCGCCGTCTCGGTCCCCGCCCTGTCCAAGAAGGACGAGGACGACCTGCGCTGGGCGCTGGGCGCCGGCTTCGACGTCGTCGCGCTGTCCTTCGTCCGCGGCGGCCGGGACATCCTCGACGTCCACCGCGTCATGGACGACGAGGGGCGCCGCGTCCCGGTCATCGCCAAGATCGAGAAGCCGCAGGCGGTGGAGGCCGTCGCCGACATCGTGGCCGCCTTCGACGGCATCATGGTCGCCCGCGGCGACCTGGGCGTGGAAATGCCGCTGGAGCAGGTCCCGATCGTCCAGAAGCGCGCGATCAAGCTGGCCCGGCGGAACGCCAAGCCGGTGATCGTCGCCACCCAGATGCTCGACTCGATGATCGGCAACTCCCGCCCGACCCGCGCGGAGGCCTCGGACGTGGCCAACGCGGTGCTCGACGGCACGGACGCGGTGATGCTCTCGGGCGAGACCAGCGTGGGCAAGCACCCGGTGGAGACGGTGCGGACGATGGCCCGCATCGTCGAGGCCGCCGAGGAGGACCTCCTCGCCAGGGGCCTGCCGCCGCTGACCGACCACAACAAGCCGCGGACCCAGGGCGGCGCCGTCGCCCGTGCCGCCGCGGAGATCGGTGACTTCCTGGGCGCCAGGTTCCTGGTCGCCTTCACGCAGTCGGGCGACACCGCCCGCCGGCTCTCCCGCTACCGCTCGCCCATCCCGCTGCTCGCCTTCACCCCGGAACCGGCCACCCGCTCCCAACTCAGCGCCACCTGGGGCGTGGAGACGTTCCTGGGGCCGCGCGTCGACTCGACCGACGCCATGGTCGGGCAGGTCGACGAACTGCTGCTGCGGTACGGCCGTTGCGAGAAGGGCGACGTGGTGGTGATCACAGCGGGCTCACCGCCGGGGGTGGCGGGCTCGACGAACCTGGTCAGGGTTCACCACATCGGGGAGGACGACACTCCCAGGTAGAACGCGTGACCTTGGATTCGGAGGAAACGTACCCCGGGTCGGATTCGAACCGACGCTGGATGGTGTTTGAGACCATTGCCTCTACCGCTGGGCTACCGGGGCCCCCTTTGAAACAAAGACCGGCGGTCACCCGCCGTCCCCTCACCTTACCGCAGCTGGGTACGCTCTTGGAGCAGTACCCGCCCGCCCCGGAACAAGGAGCGCCCCCGTGACCGCCGAGTCGCCCGAGCCCGTAGACGTGTCCGACGACGACAAGTCGCACGTGCCTCCGCTGACGACCCGCGTCGTCATCGCCGAGGACGAGGCGCTGATCCGGCTCGACCTCAAAGAGATGCTGGAGGAGGAGGGCTACCGGGTCGTCGGTGAGGCAGGTGACGGGGAGCGGGCCGTGGAGCTGGCCCGCGAGCACCGCCCGGACCTGGTGATCCTCGATGTGAAGATGCCCAAGCTCGACGGCATCTCGGCGGCGGAGCAGATCGCCGAGGAGCGGATCGCGCCCGTGCTCATGCTCACCGCCTTCTCGCAGCGCGACCTGGTGGAGCGCGCCCGGGACGCCGGGGCGATGGCGTATCTCGTCAAGCCGTTCAGCAAGAGCGACGTCGTTCCCGCCATCGAGATGGCCGTCTCGCGGTTCACCGAGCTGAAGGAGCTGGAGAAGGAGGTCGCGGACCTCAGCCAGCGGCTGGAGACCCGCAAGCTGGTCGACCGCGCCAAGTCGATCCTGCAGACCGAGTACGGGCTGACCGAGCCGGCCGCGTTCCGGTGGATCCAGAAGACCTCGATGGACCGCCGTATGTCGATGCAGCAGGTCGCGGAGGCGGTCATCCAGGACAGCGACGAGAAGAAGGCCGCGAAGGACGCCAGGCCCGACAAGGACTGAGCCGGGCGGACCGGCCCCGACGGGCAAGGGGCCCGCGTCCCCTCACGGGATGCGGGCCCCTTCTCGTCTCGGTGGTCGCCTGCCGGGGTCAGTCCTCGCCCAGGTACGCCTTGCGGACCGATTCGTCGTGCAGCAGCTCCTGGCCGGTGCCGGAGAGGACGACGCTGCCCACCTCCATGACGTGGCCCTGGTCAGCGAGGGAGAGCGCCGCCTGGGCGTTCTGCTCCACGAGCAGGATGGTGGTGCCCTGGGACTTCAGCTCGGCGATGGTCGCCATGATCTTCTGCATCATGATGGGGGAGAGCCCCATGGACGGCTCGTCGAGCATGAGCAGCTTGGGCTGGGACATCAGGGCCCGGCCCATGGCCAGCATCTGCTGTTCGCCGCCGGACAGGGTGCCCGCCGCCTGCTTCCTGCGCTCCCCGAGGATGGGGAACAGGTCGTAGGCCCGCTGGACGTCCTTCTCGATGCCCTGCTTGTCGCTGCGCAGGAACGCCCCGAGGAGCAGGTTGTCCTCGATGGACATGCGGGGGAAGATGTGCCGCCCCTCCGGGGAGTGGGCGAGCCCCAGCGAGACGATCTTGTGGGCCGGGATCTTCTTGAGCGACTTGCCCTCGAACCTGATCTGGCCCCCGACCGGCTTGAGCAGGCCGGAGAGGGTACGCAGGGTCGTGGTCTTGCCGGCGCCGTTGGTCCCGATGAGCGTGACGATCTGGCCGGCTTCGACCGTGAAGGAGATGCCCTTGACGGCCTGGATCTTGCCGTAGGCGACGCGGAGGTCCTCGACCTCGAGCAGTGCGGTCATCGGTCGTCCTCCTTGCCGGGCACGGCGTCCGCCGGGGTCGCGGCGGGGGTGTTGTTGTCCGTCGGTGCCGCGTCGGCCGGTGTCTCTTCCTGCTCCTGGGCCTGTGCGGCCTCGGCCTGTGCCTCGGCGCTCTCGACCTCGGCCACCTCCTCGTCCCCGGGCGCGCCCTCGAAGGGTTCGCCGAGGTAGGCGGCGACGACGCGTTCGTCGCCCTGGACGGTGGCGCTGTCGCCTTCGATCAGTTTCTCGCCCTGGACGAGGACGGCGACGCGGTCGCAGAGGTTGAAGATGAACCGCATGTCGTGCTCGATGACGAGCACGGCGATGCCCATGTCGCGGATGGCGAAGACCAGTTCCTCGGTGGCGCGGGTCTCCTGCGGGTTCATGCCGGCGGTCGGCTCGTCGAGGAGCAGCAGACCGGGTTCGCTGGCCAGTGCCCGGGCGATCTCCAGCTTGCGCTGTTCGCCGTACGGGAGGTTGCGGGAGAGGTGTTCCGCCTTGTGGTCGAGGCCCACGAACGCGAGGAGTTCCATGGCGCGGGCCTTGGAGGCGGCCTCGGCCCGGTGGAAGCCCGGTCCGCGCAGGACGGCGGACCAGAAGCCCTCCTTGGTGCGGGTGTGACGGCCCACGAGCACGTTTTCCAGGACGGTCATGTTGGCGAAGAGCCGGATGTTCTGGAAGGTGCGGGCGATGCCTGCCGCGGTGACCTTGAAGGACTTGGGCGGCAGGACCTCGCCCTTGTAACGGACCTCGCCCTCGGTGGGGACGTAGAGACCGGTGAGGCAGTTGAAGAAGGTGGTCTTGCCTGCGCCGTTGGGTCCGATGAGGCCGACGATCTCGCCGCTGTTGACGGTGAGGTCGACTCCGCGTACGGCGGTGAGGCCGCCGAAGCGCATGGTGACGCCGCGGGCTTCGAGGACGGGGTTGCCGGGGGTGGTGGTGGCCGGCGTTTCCGTGGTGGTGGTGTCGGTGGTCATGGTGGTCAGGCCCCCGTCTTGCTGAGGACTGTGGGCGCGTCGGCCTCGTCGTGGAATTCCAGCTGGCGGCGGCGGTTGGGGATGAGCCCCTCGGGCCGGAAGCGCATGAGCAGGACCAGCGCCAGTCCGAAGGCGAGGAGTTGGTAGTCGCCGAGGAACTGGAGCTTGTTCGGGATCAGGAAGAGCAGCGAGGCGCCGATGAGGGGCCCGGCGATGGTGCCCATGCCGCCGAGGACCACCGCGGCGAGCAGGAAGGCGGAGTTGGGCGGGGTGGAGCTGGCGAAGAGGTACTGCTCGGGAGTCACGGTGTAGGTGACGTGGGCCTGGACGGTGCCGGCGAGGCCGGCCAGGCAGGCGCCGACGGCGAAGGCGATCAGTTTGACCCGGAAGCCGTTGATGCCCATGGCCTGGGCCGCGGTCTCGTCCTCGCGGATGGCCACCCAGGCGCGCCCGATGCGGGAGTCGCCGCTGCGCCGGAAGACGAGCACGACGACGGCGGTGATCAGCAGCATCAGGAGGAAGTAGTTGGCGAAGCGGCCGATGGTGAATCCGGCGATGTCGTGCGGGAGGCCGAAGTCGAAACCGAGGATCTTCAGGTTGGGGATGGAGGAGACGCCGTTGGAGCCGTTGGTGAGGTCGGGCCCCGAGGTGCCGTCCAGGTTGTTGGCGGTGATGCGGAAGATCTCACCGAAGCCGAGGGTGACGATGGCGAGGTAGTCGCCGCGCAGCCGCAGGGTCGGGGCGCCGATGAGGACGCCGAACACCAGCGAGGCGGCGGCGCCGACGAGGAGGGCGGCCCAGAACGGGAAGTGCACGTGGAAGGGGGAGTTGGGCGACCCGGACACCAGGGAGGCGGCGTAGGCGCCGACGCCGAGGAAGGCGACGTATCCGAGGTCCAGGAGGCCGGCGAGGCCGACGACGATGTTCAGGCCGAGTGCGACGGTGGCGAAGATCAGGATGTAGACGCCGAGGGTGGCGTACTGGTCGTCGGTCTGGGTGAAGGGGAAGACGGCCGCTGCCAGGAAGGCGCCGAAGGTGGTGACGTTCTGGTGCCGGCTGGTGATCTGGGAGGCGTGGGCGATGAGGCCCGACTTGTTGAAGGCGGCGAAGCCGAAACCGGCGAGGATGAGGAAGCCGATGAACAGTTCGTCGTACTCGGTGCCGATCCCGTAGGTGAAGACGGTCAGGCCGAGTCCGAGGATGGCGACGATGATCAGGAGCTCGGCGTAGGTCGGCAGCGTGCCCACAGGGCGGGGGGTGCCGGTCGTGAAGCTCGCCCTGACGATGTCCCGGAGGTGGCCCGTCTTGTGCTTGAAGTGCTCCCAGCCGCTGTCGTCGGGGTCGACCGGGTCCGGCTCGGGGCGTTCGAAGGGCAGGGCCAGGGCGCCGGTGAGGGCGGCGAGGCTGCCGACGGCGACGACGTAGGCGCCGGGTTCGAGGTTGACGACGCCGCCGAGTTTGGCGCTGATGGCGATGACCGTGTACAGCGCGGTGGCGGCGGTGCCCAGCGCGGCGAGCTTGATGGCCGCGTCGGCGCCTGCGGGGGTGAGCCAGCGCAGGCCCTTGACGCCGTAGGAGGAGAGCGCCAACAGGATGGTGAGGGCGGCGCCGATGAGGACGAGGACCTGCAGGCCGCCGGGGTAGCCGTAGACGGTGAGGTCGCCGGGGAAGTCGGAGGTCCAGGTCCAGGCGAGGAAGGTGGCGGCGAGCGTGAGGACGCCACCGCCGGTGGCGAGGGCGCGGCCGATGTGTTCCGGCATCGGGACCAGGCCGGTGCGGGCGGCGTCCGCGGCGGGGGCGCTGGGGGTCTCGGGTGCTGTGGTCTGTGTGGTCATCGGTGTCACGCCCTGTCCGCGACGCGCTCGCCGAGTAGGCCCTGTGGCCGGAAGAGGAGCACGAGGATGAGGAGTACGAACGCCCAGACGTCGGCCCAGGTGTTGCTGCCGAACTTGTCCATGCCGGGGATGTCGGCGATGTAGGCGGTGGCGAGGGTCTCGGCGACGCCGAGGACGAGGCCGCCGATCATGGCGCCGTAGATGTTGCCGATGCCGCCGAGGACCGCGGCCGTGAAGGCCTTGAGGCCGAGGAGGAAGCCCATGCGGAAGTCGATCTGGCCGTACTTGAGGCCCCAGGTGACACCGCCGACGGCGGCGAAGGCGGCGCCGAGGGCGAAGGCGATCACGATGATGCGGTCGGTGTTGACGCCCATGAGCCGGGCGGTGTCCGGGTCCTGGGCGGTGGCCTGCATACCGCGTCCGGTGCGGGTCTTCATGACGAAGTAGCCGAGGAAGGCCATGCTGAGCGGCGCGGCGACGAGCAGGAAGATGTCGCCGGTCTGGATGGTGACGCTGCCGATCTCGAAGGGACCCCCGGCGATCTGCGGGAAGGTGAGGGCGTCCTTGGCGCCCGGGTACCAGGCCCACACCGCCTGCTGCAGGGCGAGGGAGAGGCCGATGGCGGTGATCAGGGGGGCCAGGCGTGGCGCGCCGCGCAGGGGCCGGTAGGCGAATCGTTCCGCTCCGACCGCGACGAGGACGGCGACGATGATGGCGCCCACCAGCATCAGCGGCAGGGCGACCCACATCGACGTGCCGTCGGGCAGCACCCACAGGTACACGGAGAGGGCGCCGAAGGCCCCCGTCATGAAGATCTCGCCATGGGCGAAGTTGATGAGCTGGACGATGCCATAGACCATCGTGTAGCCGATGGCGACCAGCCCGTACATGGATCCCAGTAGCAGGCCGTTGACCAGCTGCTGCGGCAGTTCGTTCACCGCATGTCCTCCGAGACTTCGGATGTTTGTCGAATGTGGCCGGATGCGTGTGCGCGCGGGGCGCCAGTGGAACAGCGCCCCGCGCGACTGGTGAGCGGTGCTGGTGCGGCTCAGCCGGTGAAGGTGCCGGAGTGGACCGAGTCCCAGGCGCCGTTCTTGACGGCGTAGACGGTGAGCTGCTTGTTGGTGGCGTCACCGAACTCGTCGAAGGAGACCGTGCCGGTCACACCGTCGAAGGAGACGTCCTGCATGGCCGCGGTGACCTTGGCGCGGGCGTCGTCGGGCAGCTTGCCGCCGTTGTCCTCGACGACCTTCTTGACGGCCTCGATGATGGCCCAGGCGGAGTCGTAGGAGTAGCCGCCGTAGGCGGAGTACTCGTCCTTGTAGCCCGCTGCCTTGTAGTCGGCGACGAACTGCTTGGCGGAGTCGAGGGTCTCGACGGGCGCGCCGACGGAGGTGGAGAGGTCACCGTCGCTGTCGGAGCCGGCCAGCTCGATGAACTTGTCGTCCTTGATGCCGTCGCCGCCGATCAGCGGGATCTTGGCGCCGGCGGCCTTGATCTGCTTGCTGAGCGGGCCGGCCTGCGGGTACTCGCCGCCGTAGTAGACGACGTCGGCGCCGGAGTTCTTCACCTTGGTGGCGACCGCCGAGAAGTCCTTGGCCTCGGGGTTGATGTGCTCGGTGCCGACGACCTTGCCGCCGAGCTTCTTGAACTCCCCGGTGAAGGTTCCGGCCAGGCCGGCACCGTAGGTCTTCTTGTCGTCGATGACGAAGACCTTGGTCTTCTTGGCGGTGTTGTAGAGGTACTGCGCGGCGAACGGGCCCTGGATGGCGTCCGTGGTCGCGGTACGGAAGTACGACTTGTACTGGCGAACCTTCTTGTTGCGCCAGTCCGCGCCCTGGGTGAGGGCGGGGCCGGTGTTGGCGGGGGAGACCTCGACGAGGTGGGCGTCGTCGAGGACCTTCTGCATGCCCTCGGCGACGGACGAGTTCAGGGGGCCGACGACGCCGAGCACGGACTTGTCCGCGACGAATTTGGTGGCGTTCTGCTGGCCCACGGAGGCCTGAATCTGGTCGTCCAGAGCCTGGACCTTGAAGGTGACGCCCTTGACGAAGTTCTGCTTGTTGGCCGTCTTGGCGGCCAGGTCGGCGGAGTTCTTGATGCCGAGACCCATGGCGGACAGGCCGCCGGTCAACGGAGCGTCGACGCCGATGGTGACGACGGTGCCACCCTTGCCGGAGTCCGAACCCTTGTCGTCGCCGCCCCGGGAGCCGCAGGCGGTGAGGGTGAGTGCTCCCGCTGCCAGTGCTGCGGTAACGGCGATGAGTGAACGTTGACGCACGATCAGTCCTTTCCCTGGCACGGCCCCTCCCCCCTGGAAGAGGTCGAGTCGAGCGCGGAGTCGAAGGGGTATTCCGACGGCGCCGTGACTGGCCGTGACTCTAGGCGTGCGCGGGGAACGGGGAGGAGGGCTTGGCCAAGGCTGTGACGCTCTTGTTATGACACGACGTATTGCAGAGCGGTACGCGGCGGGTGGAACAGCGGAATTCAGGCTGATTCGCCCGGTCCGGATTCTGAGAACCCGCAGGACGCGCCGCGCTCCGTTCAGGTGTGTCAACGGTTTTGGTGATTACCTGGAACCGGTGACGCAGGCGGCTCGCAGGGCCTGGGAGAGGTTCTGTGCATAGCGTGACCCGAGGATGAAACTGTGCACCTGGATTGCGCGTTTATTACGCAGTGTCACGTCCAGGAAAGGGAGTCCGGCGTCCGCCGGAACTTTTCCGCATTCCCTCACATGCATGGTGATCACCACTTTATGGGCGGATCCCGCCCTGGTGCGGAAAGGGGTGCGGGGCGCGGAGGTGAGGGAAAGTCCCTCGTACGGCTGGGTGATGCCGGTGACGGTCACGGGCGGGCCGGACCGCACGCTGACCAGCACCGCGAAGCTGAATGTCCTGGTTTTGCCGTCGCGAGGTGCGGCCACGTCGTCCAGGTAGGACACGTCGGTCACTTGGGAGGGGTAGGGCGGCGCCGCGGGCCGGGGCCGCGGCGCGTGCTGGCGGGTGGCGAACAGGTAGCCGCCGCCCGCGAGGAGAAGGGCGACCGTCAGAGCGGTGAGGGCGGCCCGGCGGTGCCGCCGGTACAGCCGCGCGAGGGGTCCCTGCGCGAGGCCGCCGGTGGGGGGTGGGTCGTCCGGGCCGGACGTGCCCCACTCACGCGTCCCCTCGCCCGGTTCGAGCGGCCCGATCCCGCTCACGGTCCGGGTCTCCTGCCGGAGACCCGAGGGGGCGTCAGATGCCCCGCCGTGGGCGGCGGTTGGAGGCGGCGGGACCGGCTCGACCGCGCCCGCGGCCGGGGCGTTCCTCCCGTTGTCATGGCAAGAAGCTAGGCGGCCCGGTGCCCGGGGGCAACGGTCGAGAAGGCGGCTTCGCGGCTCAGCCGGCCGTGCCGGCGGGGCCGTCGCCCGGCTGCGCGTCGCGCAGCAGGCAGGTCAGACGGGCGCTGCACACCCGCCGTCCCTCCTCGTCGCTGATCACGATCTCGTACGTCGCCGTCGAGCGCCCCCGGTGGAGGGGGGTGGCCACGCCGGTGACCAGACCGGAGCGCGCCCCGCGGTGATGGGTGCAGTTCAGGTCGACTCCGACGGCGATCCTGGAGCTGCCGCCGTGCAGCATGGCGCCGACCGAGCCGAGGGTCTCGGCGAGGACGGCGGAGGCGCCGCCGTGCAGCAGTCCGTAGGGCTGGGTGTTGCCCTCCACCGGCATGGTGCCCACGACACGGTCGGCGGACGCCTCCAGGATCTGCACGCCCATGCGGGTGCCGAGGTGCCCGGCGGAGAACAGGGCGGGCAGGTCGACGCCGAGCGCGGCGTACTCGTCGAGGACTTCCTGCGGGAACTTCAGGTGCTGCTGCTCGCCCATGGGGTCCGGCTCCGTTCGTCCTTGATCGGGTCGGCGCCGACCGGCTCGGGGCCGATCGGCACCGTGTTCACTGAGCGAACGCTCAGTCGGCCGCCGATTGTTCCAGACGCACCACGACGGACTTGCTGGCCGGGGTGTTGCTGGTGTCGGCGGTGGCGTCGAGCGGCACCAGCACGTTGGTCTCCGGGTAGTAGGAGGCGGCGCAGCCGCGGGCCGTCGGGTAGTGCACGACCCGGAAGCCCGGTGCCCGCCGCTCCACGCCGTCCTTCCACTCGCCGACCAGGTCCACGTACGACCCGTCGGCCACCCCGAGCGCCCGCGCGTCCTCCGGGTTGACCAGCACCACCCGCCGGCCGTTCTTGATGCCCCGGTAGCGGTCGTCGAGGCCGTACACCGTGGTGTTGTACTGGTCGTGCGAGCGCAGCGTCTGCAACAGCAGTCGGCCCTCGGGAAGTTCGGGGTACTCCACCGGCGCGGCGGTGAAGTTGGCCTTGCCGGTGGCCGTCGGGAAGCGGCGATCGTCGCGCGGGGCGTGGGGCAGCGTGAAGCCGCCGGGGCGGGCCACGCGCGCGTTGAAGTCCTCGAAGCCGGGGACCACCCGGGCGATCCGGTCGCGGATCGCGGCGTAGTCCTTCTCGAACTCCTCCCACGGCACGACGCTCCTGTCGCCCAGCACGCGGCGGGCCAGAGCGCACACGATGGCCGGCTCCGACTTCAACTGCGCGCCCGCGGGCCGCAGTCGGCCCCGGGAGGCGTGCACCATGCCCATGGAGTCCTCGACGGTGACGAACTGCTCGCCGCCGTCCTGCACGTCCCGCTCGGTGCGGCCGAGGGTGGGCAGGATCAGCGCCCGCGCGCCCGTGACCACGTGGGAGCGGTTGAGCTTGGTCGACACGTGCACCGTCAGCCGGGCCCGGCGCATGGCGGCCTCGGTGACGTCGGTGTCGGGGGAGGCGGAGACGAAGTTGCCGCCCATGGCGAAGAACACCTTCGCCTCGCCGTCGCGCAGGGCCCGGATGGCCCGGACGACGTCGTAGCCGTGCCCGCGCGGCGGCGCGAAGCCGAACTCCTTCTCCAGGGCGTCCAGGAAGGCGGGATCGGGGCGCTCGAAGATGCCCATCGTGCGGTCGCCCTGCACGTTGGAGTGGCCGCGCACCGGGCACACGCCCGCGCCCGGGCGGCCGATGTTGCCGCGCAGCAGCAGGAAGTTGACCACCTCGCGGATGGTCGGCACCGAGTGCTTGTGCTGGGTCAGGCCCATCGCCCAGCACACGATGGTGCGCTCGGAGGCGAGGACCATGTCGAGGGCGCGGTCGATCTCCGCGCGCCTGAGCCCGGTCGCGGTGAGCGTCTCGTCCCAGTCGGCTTCGCGGGCGGCCTTCGCGAACTCCTCGTAGCCATAGGTGTGTTCGCGGACGAACTGCTCGTCCACCGCGCCCTCGGTGTCGAGGATCAGCTTGTTGAGGAGGCGGAAGAGGGCCTGGTCGCCGCCGATGCGGATCTGGAGGAACAGATCGGTGAGCGCGGCGCCCTTGAGCATGCCTTGCGGGGTCTGCGGGTTCTTGAACCGCTCCAGACCGGCCTCCGGCAGCGGGTTGACACTGATGATCTTCGCGCCGCCCGCCTTGGCCTTCTCCAGGGCGGAGAGCATCCGGGGGTGGTTCGTGCCCGGGTTCTGCCCGGCGACGATGATCAGGTCGGCCTGGTAGAGGTCCTCGAGGAGCACACTGCCCTTGCCGATCCCGATCGTCTCCGACAGCGCCGAGCCGGAGGACTCGTGGCACATGTTGGAGCAGTCGGGCAGGTTGTTGGTGCCGAGTTCGCGCGCGAAGAGCTGGTAGAGGAACGCGGCCTCGTTGCTGGTGCGGCCAGAGGTGTAGAAGAGGGCCTCGTCGGGGGAGTCGAGGGCGGCGATCTCCTCGGCGACGATGTCGAAGGCGCGCTCCCAGGTGACCGGTTCGTAGTGATCGGCGCCCTCGGGCAGGTACATGGGGTGGGTGAGCCGCCCCTGCTGGCCCAGCCAGTACCCGCTGCGGTCCGCCAGGTCGGACAGGGAGTGCGCGGCGAAGAACTCCGGGGTGACCCGGCGCAGGGTGGCCTCCTCGGCGACCGCCTTCGCGCCGTTCTCGCAGAACTCCGCCGTGTGCCGGTGCTCCGGCTCGGGCCAGGCGCAGCCCGGGCAGTCGAAGCCGTCCTTCTGGTTGACCCGCAGCAGGGTCAGCGCGGTGCGCCTCACCCCCATCTGCTGCTGGGCGATCCGCAGGGTGTGCCCGATGGCCGGCAGCCCGGCCGCCGCGTGCTGCGGCTCGGCTACCTGCGGCGCGTCCTGAACCGGATCACCCATGGGCGGCTTCGTGGCCATCGCACGCTCTCCTTCGACTGCGGTATGTGAAGAACGTCTCCGATCCTCGCACGGCCCTGTGACCGGGCTTGCGGCCGGGGACGCGGACCACGACGGCACCGCGGCGACTGCGGCGATCGTGCCGACCGTGCGGGCCGCGCCGACCGTGCGGGCCGCGGGCCTGGGCGGCGGAGGCGGGCGGTGGGCCCCGGCTGTCAGTGGCACGTGGCAGGATCGGGGACGTGGCAGAGACAGCATCGAAGAAGACCGACACCCGTCCCGGCGGCACCCGTCCCCGGCTGATGCTCATGGACGGGCACTCGCTGGCCTACCGCGCGTTCTTCGCGCTGCCCGCGGAGAACTTCACCACCGCGACGGGACAGCCGACGAACGCGATCTACGGCTTCGCGTCGATGCTGGCCAACACGCTGCGTGACGAACAGCCCACGCACTTCGCGGTCGCCTTCGACGTCTCCCGCAAGACCTGGCGCTCGCAGGAGTTCACCGAGTACAAGGCGAACCGCTCCAAGACCCCGGACGAGTTCAAGGGCCAGGTCGAGCTGATCGGCGAACTGCTCGACGCGATGAACGCCTCCCGCTTCGCCGTCGAGGGGTTCGAGGCGGACGACGTGATCGCCACCCTCGCCACCCAGGCCGAGGCCGAGGGCTTCGAGGTGCTGATCGTCACCGGCGACCGCGACTCCTTCCAACTGGTCTCCGAGCACACGACGGTGCTGTACCCGACCAAGGGCGTCTCCGAACTGACCCGGTTCACCCCGGAGAAGGTCGTCGAGAAGTACGGCCTGACGCCGGCCCAGTACCCGGACTTCGCGGCGCTGCGCGGCGACCCGTCCGACAACCTGCCGGGCATCCCCGGCGTCGGCGAGAAGACCGCCGCGAAGTGGATCAACCAGTTCGGTTCGTTCGCTGAGCTTGTCGAGCGCGTCGAGGAGGTCAAGGGCAAGGCCGGGCAGAACCTGCGCGACCACCTGGAGTCCGTCAAGCTCAACCGCCGGCTCACCGAGCTGGAGCGGAGCGTGGAGCTGTCGAAGGCGGTCACCGACCTCGCCCGCACGCCGTACGACCGCAAGGCCGTCGCGCTGGTCCTGGACACCCTGGAGATCCGCAACCCGTCCCTGCGCGAGCGGCTCTTCGCCGTCGACCCGGGCGCGGAGGAGGCCGAGACGACCCCGATCGCCACGGACGGGGTGCAGCTGGACGGCACCGTGCTCGGCACCGGCGAGCTGGCCGGCTGGCTCGCCGAGCACGGCACGCAGGTCCTCGGTGTCGCCACCGTCGACACCTGGGCGCTGGGCGCGGGCTCGGTCGCCGAGATCGCGCTCGCCGCGCCCGGAGGAGCGGCCGCCTGGTTCGACCCGTCCGAGCTGGACGAGGCGGACGAGAGCGCGTTCGCGGCCTGGCTGGCCGAGGCGGACCGGCCCAAGGTCTTCCACAACGCCAAGGGCGCCATGCGGGTCTTCGCCGAGCACGGCTGGACCATCGGGGGCGCCACCATGGACACCGCGCTCGCCGCCTACCTGGTCAAGCCGGGCCGCCGCTCCTTCGACCTGGACGCGCTGTCCCTGGAGTACCTGCACCGGGAGCTGGCCCCCGCCGCCGCGGCCGACGGGCAGCTCGCCTTCGGCGCGGACGAGGGCGCCGAGGCCGAGGCCCTGATGATCCAGGCCCGGGCCGTCCTCGACCTCGGCGAGGCCTTCGAGGCCCGGCTCGCGGAGGTCGGCGCGGCGGACCTGCTGCGCGACGTCGAGCTGCCGACGTCCACGCTGCTGGCCCGCATGGAGCGGCACGGCATCGCGGCGGACCGGACCCACCTCGAGACGATGGAGCAGATGTTCGCGGGCGCGGTGCAGCAGGCCGTGAAGGAGGCGCACGCGGCGGCCGGGCACGAGTTCAACCTCGGCTCGCCCAAGCAGCTCCAGGAAGTCCTCTTCGGCGAGCTCGCCCTGCCGAAGACGAAGAAGACCAAGACGGGCTACACCACCGACGCCGACGCCCTGGCATGGCTGGCCACCCAGACGGACAACGAGCTGCCGGTCGTCATGCTCCGCCACCGCGAGCAGGCGAAGCTGCGCGTCACCGTCGAGGGCCTGATCAAGACGATCGCGGCCGACGGCCGCATCCACACCACGTTCAACCAGACGGTCGCCGCCACCGGCCGTCTGTCGTCGACGGACCCGAACCTCCAGAACATCCCCGTCCGCACCGACGAGGGCCGGGCCATCCGGCGCGGCTTCGTGGTCGGCGAGGGCTTCGAGTCGCTGATGACGGCCGACTACAGCCAGATCGAGCTGCGCGTGATGGCCCACCTGTCCGAGGACGCGGGCCTGATCGAGGCGTTCACCTCCGGCGAGGACCTGCACACCACGGCGGCCTCGCAGGTCTTCGGCGTCGACCGCTCGGCGGTGGAGCCGGAGATGCGGCGCAAGATCAAGGCGATGTCCTACGGCCTGGCGTACGGACTGTCGGCCTTCGGCCTCTCCCAGCAGCTGAACATCGAGGCGGCCGAGGCGCGCGGCCTGATGGACGCCTACTTCGAGCGTTTCGGCGGCGTACGGGACTATCTGCGCCGCGTGGTCGACGAGGCGCGGGCCACCGGCTACACCGAGACCCTCTTCGGGCGCCGGCGCTATCTGCCCGACCTCAACAGCGACAACCGCCAGCGCCGCGAGATGGCCGAGCGCATGGCTCTCAACGCGCCGATCCAGGGCACGGCGGCCGACATCGTCAAGATCGCCATGCTCCACGTGGACCGTGCCCTGCGCGAGGCCGGCCTCACCTCCCGCATGCTCCTCCAGGTCCACGACGAAATCGTCCTGGAGATCGCCCCCGGCGAACGCGAGTCCGTGGAGGAGATCGTCCGCCGCGAGATGGCCGACGCGGTCCAGCTCAGGGCCCCCTTGGACGTCTCGGTCGGCGTCGGCCCGGACTGGGAGTCGGCGGCGCACTAGGGTCTTTCGTTTGGATCGGGCCGGATCAGGGAGCGGGGTCTGGTGATGGCGGCACCTCCCACGCCGTTCAGGCAGTGGGGGAGCGATGCCAGACCCCGCGAGCCCGGCACGATCCAAACGAGAGGCATTAGGGCCCGAGCGCCGCTGTGAACCGGCGATGGTGGCCATCGGTCAATCCGGAGGCAGAGCAGGCCGGGGCCGAGGCCTCCCTCCTGTGGCGGATGCTCCTGTGAGGTCCGTCACTCCCGTGGACCCCGCGGAGGCGCAGCCGCGGTCCGCGCCGGACAGGATGCGGGCATGGGTACACACATGCTCCACCGCCGGCCGGCGGTGATACGGGCGGACATCGGCGAGGTTCCCGCAGGGCCGCCTCCGTCTGTGCGGCCCGTCGCGGCCGCCGCCAGCACCGCCCGCGTTCCGGCGGATCCGACGGCGACCGTGCGCCGTGCCGCGAGCAGGCTCCGCGACCGGTTCGGCCCCGGCGATCCGGTCCTCGGGGAGACACGCCGCTGGTACGTGTGGGCGGACACCGCACGCGGCTACCTCGCGCTGCTCCTGTCCCCGCTGCAACGGCCCCGCCCGGTGCGCAGTGTCACCGTCTTCGTCGCCACCGCGACCGGCACCGGCGACCGGCCGGGCGGCCCGCCCCCGCACCGCGCCCGCCAGGACCACCGGAACCGCTGAGACCGGCCGAACCGGCCTCGAGCGACCGCGCCGCTCTCAAGCGACAGGGCCGCCCCGGCCTGCCGGGGCCGCGCCCCTCCCGCCGCCCGGACCGCCGGAGGCACCGGCGCCGTCCCCCTCGTGGCCCGAACCGGCCGATCCGGCTCATCCGGCTCATCCGGCTGACCTGGCTGACCCGGCCGATCCGACCGGCTCCGTCACGCCGTCCCCGTCGCGCGGAGGTCCGGCACCGCGCCGGAGCCTGAGGTCCAGGGCGTACAGGAGCAGGCCCACGGCCAGTCCCGCGCCCGCGCCGAAGCACAGCGTCGGAACCAGCTCCCAGTAGGCGGTCGTCGACCCCCGGCCCGTCCACCACCGCAAGGTCCGCTGCACGGCGCCGGCGACCGCGCAGACCGTGATCACGGCGCAGGCGCGCCGGCGGTCCCGTACCGACAACTCGGGGACCCCCACCGGCTCGTCCGCCGGGGTCCGCCGCAGCGCGTACACCAGGAACCCGGCGATCACGACCGCGGCCACCGCCGAGCCGCCGTACTGCAGGTACCAGTGGACGGGTGCCCCGGCCAACTGCCGCCCCAGCACCGGGAACAGCCGCATCCCCCACCGGTCGTGGTGGGTGAACGCGTCCCACACCACGTGCGTCAGGGCGCCGAGCGCGGCGGAGGCGTACCACCACGGCACCGACGCCGGGCGCGGTCGCGTCCAGGGCGTCCCGCACCGCGTCAGCGCCGCCGTCCGCCCCTGCCGCGCGCGCGGCAGCAGGGCGACGAGCGGTTCGCGCAGCAGCAGCCACACCGCGACCAGCAGCCAGGCCATGAGCACATCGAGGGTGAAGACCCCGGTGAACGAGTGCGTGACCGCGCCGAACTCCATGGCCCCGGGCACAACACCCGCCGCGTAATAGGTCAGATCGGGTGCGAAGGAGCCCGCCACGAGCACCGACGGGACCAGCCGGCCCCGCCCGGTGCCGTCGCCGCGCACCGCGGGCAGTACGGCCGCCGCATGGCTCAGAGTGAACGGCAACGGGGCTCCTCCTGGCGCTCGTCGACGGGGCCGGCCGGCCCGTGTGACCACCGCCGTCCAGTATGTGCGGCACGCCGGCGGGCACCCCCGTTAATCAGTCGTGGCCAACCGGTGAAAATCGGACGTGAACGGGTCCCGATGCGAAGGAAGTTGTCGTAGGGTCACCTCGACCGTCAACCGTGCGGCTCCGTGAGCACAACCAGTCACACGGGTCGATCGTCACAACAGGCGAACGGACAGACGAACGGACCGGACAGACAGGGACGGACGCTCGGGCGTCCACGGGAGGGGCTCACTCTATGGCGGCGCATTTCGGCAGCAGGCTGCGCAAGGGAGCGGCAACCACGGCCGTGGCCGCAGCGGCGGTCGCGGCTCTGTCCGCCTCGCAGGCCCCGGGTGCCACCGTGGACGACCGCGGCAGACAGTCCGCCGCCGAGGCGACGCCCCAGCCCGACGGCAGCGCCACCGGCGACTCGTACTACTACACGGACCTGCCGCCCCTCGACAGCCCCGGCCCGGCGCCCGTCATCGGCACCCCGATCTCCAAGGGCCCCGCCGAAGCCGGCATACCCGCCACCGTGCTCGACGCCTACAAGAAGGCCGAGGCGGAGCTGCGCACGTCCAAGCCGGGCTGCAACCTGCCCTGGCAACTCCTCGCCGCCATCGGCAAGGTCGAGTCCGGACACGCCCGCGGCGGCGACGTCCGCGCCGACGGCACCACGGTGACCCCGATCCTCGGCCCGGTACTCGACGGCAACGGCTTCGCCCACATCAGCGACACCGACCACGGCCTGTACGACGGCGACAGCAGGTACGACCGCGCGGTCGGCCCCATGCAGTTCATCCCCTCCACCTGGGCCTGGGCGGGCCGCGACGGCAACGGCGACGGCAAGAAGGACCCCAACAACGTCTACGACGCCGCCCTCGCCGCCGGCCACTACCTGTGCCGCAACGGCTGGGACCTGTCCACCGCCGGCGACCTCCGGAGTGCGATCCTCAGCTACAACAACTCGACGGACTACCTGAACACGGTCCTGAAGTGGCTGGAGTTCTACCGCAAGGACGGCACCCACTCGGTCCCGGACGGGACCGGCCCCCTGCCGTCCCAGCGCAGCGACGGCACCCCCGGGGCGAACCCCGGTCCGACGCCGCAGCCGTCCACTTCGCAGGCGCCCTCCAAGCCCGGCCGTTCCGGCAGTTCCAGCAGCACCGGGGGCTCCGGCAGCTCCGGCAAGCCCGCCGCGCCCGGCCGGCAGGGCGGCGGCTCCTCGAATCCGGCCAAGCCGGCCGACCCCACTTCGCCGCCCACCCCGGGCACGCCCACCACGCCGCCCACCGCCACCGACACCGTGCACCACCTCCAGGACGCGGGCACGGACAAGCTCACCGCCATGGCCGGCGACGCGTTCACGGAGAGGATCAGCACCCGTGCCGTGACCAAGGACGGCGCGGCCGTGGGCCAGGTACGGATCCGGTTCACGATCACCGGCGACACCGACGCGGCCTTCACCGGCGGCGAGAAGGTCGCCACCGTCGCCACCGACGCCTCCGGCGTGGCCGTCGCACCCGCGCTCCGGGCGGGGGAGGAGACGGGCGACTTCACCGTCCGGGCCGCGGTCGTCGGCCGTATGCTCCCCGGCGTCGACTACACGGCCACGGTCACCGAGCGCGCCGCCGACGCCCTCACCCGCACCGCCGACACCGCGCTGGTCTGCACCCCGGGCGGCGAGTTCGCCGACCGGGTCGAGGTCAAGGCCACCTACAAGGGCGCCGTCGCGGACCGGGTCGCGGCCACCGCCACCCTGATCAAGTCGGCCGACGACCCCGCCGAGAACGACCAGGGCCCCTACTTCAAGGACGCCGACGGCAACCCCGTGCGCACCCTGAACGGCCTTCGGACGGACGCCGACGGCCTGCTGAACCTGCCGAAGCTGTACGCGGACGACACCACCGGCACATTCCTGCTGCGCATCACCACCGTCGGCGGGGCGACGCTGACCGTGGAGCTGAAGGTGGCGGCGGCCGACACCTCGGCCGAGCCGTCGGCATCCTCGTAACGCCGGCACCGCACGGACGACATCACGAGGGCGCCCCTCCGCCACGGCGGAGGGGCGCCCTCGTCCGTCCCGGCCGCCCGCCCGACCCCGCCGAGAGGACGGAAACCGAACGGGGCGGCGCACCGGTCAGCGCCGGAGCCGGGCGTTGGTGTGCCGGGTCGGCTCCGCGGACGCCGGGTCCTCGGGCCAGGGGTGCTTCGGATACCGCCCGCGCAGCTCCGCCCGTACGTCCCGGTAGCCGCTCCTCCAGAACGAGGCGAGGTCCGCGGTGACGGCGGCGGGACGCCCGGCAGGGGACAGCAGGTGCACCAGGACCGGGACCCCCGCGACCGTGGGCGAGTCGTCCAGGCCGAACATCTCCTGAAGCTTCACGGCGAGCACGGGCCGTTCGGGGTCCGTGTAGTCGACCCGGATCCGGGATCCGCTGGGCACCGTGAGCCGTTCCGGGGCCAGCTCGTCCAGCCGGACGGCGTCACCGGAGGCCCAGGGCAGCAGCCGGGCCAGCGCCTGCCCGGCGTCGATCCGTGCCAGGTCCGCGCGCCGCCCGGCCCGCCCCAGCTCCGGCTCCAGCCACTCGTCCACGCGCGCGTGCAGCGCGTCGTCGGACACGTCCGGCCAGGGCTCCCCGAGGTGCCGGCGCAGGAAGGCGAGCCGCTGCCGCAGTACGCCCGCGTCCTCCGACCAGCGCAGCAGTCCGAAGCCCTCCTGCCGCAGCCCGTCGAGCAGCGCCGCCCGTACGAGACCGGGTTCGGCGTTCGCCAGGGGCCGCACCGCCAGCTCCACGGCCCCCAGCCGCTCGACCTGCCGCGCGACCACGTCCCCGTCGCCCCAGCGGACCTCGTCCTGTTCCGTACGGAGTGCCCCGGCCGCGTACCGGGCGACGTCCTCGTCGACCGCCGCGGCGAGCCGCACGCGCGCGTGCCGCCTGCCCACCGGCCGGTCGGCCACGGCGACGGCGATCCAGTTTGCGCCCCACAACGGGGACCCGTCCGTGAGCTCCGCCCGGGTCCCGGAGACCATGAGATACGAGCCCCCGTCGAGCCGGGCCACCCGCTCCGGAAAGGCAAGAGCGGCGACGAGCCCGACAGGACCCGCGTCCCCAGCGGCCCCCGGCCGGGCCCGGCTTCCGGCCGCGGCGCCGGTCTGTGGTGTCGCCGCGGTTTCCTCCTTCGGACCCTCCGAAACCGCCGGACCCGCCTCGCGGTCCGTCCGTGAGAGGGCGGACGCGGACCGGACGGATCCGCGGGAGACCCCCGACACGGCGGCCCGCAGCCGCCGGACCTCCGCCCGCCACCGCGCCGCGTACGCGTCACCGCCGCGGTGGGCACCGCGCAAGGCCGCGGCGAGATCGTCCCCGTACTCCCGCGGCAGCTCCTCACTCAGCAGTGCGACGACCTCCGCGGCCCGCTCGCCCCCACCGGCGGCGGACGCGTCGAGCAGGGCCCGCCCCAGCCGCGGGTGCACCCCCAGCCGCGCCAGCGACCGCCCCCGGTCCGTGGCACGTCCGGCGGAGTCGACGGCGCCCACGGCCGTCAGCACCTCCCGCGCCGCCGCCATCGCCCCGCCCGGCGGCGGGTCCGGCAACGCGAGTCCGGAGGCGTCCGGATCGCCCCAGCAGGCCGCCTGAAGGGCGAACGCCGTCAGATCGGCCACCTTGATCTCCGGCGCGGGAAAGGCGGGCAGACGCGCCTCCTCGGCCTCCGCCCAGCACCGGTACACCGCGCCCGGCGCCTCGCGTCCGGCACGCCCCGCCCGCTGCCGCCCGGAGGCCCGCGAGGCCCGTACCGTCGTCAGCGCGCTCAGCCCGCGCGCGTGGTCCACGCGGGGCTCGCGCGCGAGCCCCGCGTCGACGACCACCCGCACCCCGGGCACCGTCAGTGAGGACTCGGCGACCGAGGTCGCGAGGACCACCCGGCGCCGCCGCCCCGGCACCAGCACCGCGTCCTGCGCGTCCGCCGGCGCCCGCCCGTGCACCTGGAGCACGTCCACGTCCCCGAGATCCCCCAGCAGACCCGCGACCCGCCCGATCTCGCCCACGCCCGGCAGGAAGCACAGCACGTCCCCCGAGCGCTCGGCCAGTGCCCGCCGCACCACCGACGCCACGTGCGACAGCAGCGCGGGGTCCACCCGCATCCCGTGCGGCGGGCGCACCGCCCGGACGGGAGGCGCCCACACCACCTCCACCGGATGCGCCACGCCGTGCGCCTCGACCACCGGCGCCCCGCCCAGCAGCTCCGCCCACACGCGCGCGTCCGTGGTGGCCGAGGCGGCCACCAGACGCAGCTCCGGCCGCAGCGCCTCGCGCACGTCCCACAGGAACGCCGCCACCGTGTCCGCGTCCAGATGCCGCTCGTGGCACTCGTCGAGCACCACCACGTCGACGCCCGCCAGCTCCTGGTCCCGCTGCAACCGCTGGAGCAGCACACCGGTCGTGACGACCTCCACGCGCGCGTGGCGCCCGACGACACGCTCCCCGCGCACGGTGTAACCGACGCTGTCGCCGACCTTCTCGCCCAGCAGCCACGCCATCCGCCGGGCCGCGGCGCGCGCGGCGATCCGCCGCGGCTCGGCCACGACCACCCGTCGCGCGGGCCCCTCGCCCAGCAGCCCGGCCAGCGCCAGTGGCACCAGCGTGGTCTTGCCGGTGCCGGGCGGCGCCACCAGCACCGCGGTCCCGTGACCGTCCAGGGCCTCGGTAAGGGCCGGCAGCGCGTCGCGCACCGGCAGCCCGCCCAGCTCGTCGTGACGGATCACGCGCTCAGCCCCCGTACTGCCGCACCCGGCCACTCCGTGTACTCCCGCACCCAGTACTCCGTGTACTTCCGCACCCGGTCACTCGGTCCCGCACCCGGTCCCGCACTCAGTCCCGTACGCAGACGAAGATCGCCGTCCCCGGGATCAGGCTCCCGCGCAGCGGCGACCAGCCGCCCCACTCGGACGTGTTCCAGGCCGGCCACTCCGGCTCGACCAGGTCCACCAGCCGCAGACCCGACGCCACCACGTCGCGCACCCGGTCACCGACGGTCCGGTGGTGCTCGACGTACACCGCGCGGCCGTCCTCGTCCTGCTCGACGTACGGCGTGCGGTCGAAGTAGGAGGCGGCCACCGACAGCCCCTCCGGGCCGGGCTCGTCCGGGAACGCCCAGCGGATCGGGTGCGTCACCGAGAACACGAACCGCCCGCCCGGCCGCAGCACCCGGCGCACCTCCCGCAGCACCGCGCGCGGGTCGGCGACGAACGGCAGCGCCCCGTACGCCGAGCACGCCAGGTCGAAGGAGCCGTCCGCGAACGGCAGCGCGCCCGCGTCGGCGCACACCAGCGGGATCGCCCCGCCGATCCGCAGCGCGTGCTGGAGCTGGCGGTGCGACAGGTCCAGGGCGACCGGGCGCGCGCCCTGCCCAGCCAGCCAGCGCGCGCACTGCGCCGCGCCGGCGCCGATCTCCAGGACGTCCTTGTCCTTGAGGTCCTCGGGATCGCCGAGCAGCCCCGCCTCCACCTCGTCGAGGCCCTCGGGGCCCCACACGAAACGGTCGTCGCCGAGGAACGTGCCGTGCTCGATCTGGTACTCGTCCGCGTTGCGGTCCCACCAGCCCCGGTTGGCCCGGGAACTCTCCGTGGCGCCGGCCTCGCGCCGGGTGGCCTCGGGCTCGGCCGGTTCGAACTGTTCGGACGATGCTGGCTCTTGGATGATCGGCTCCCTCGTACTAATCTGCGGGCTCTCCCGTCCGACCGGTCCCGGTGGTGTCACCGCGACTCGCCCGGGGCGGCGTGTCCTCGGGAGACGGGTTTTCTGCCGGATATGGGGCGATCCGCCCCGGCTGTGCGGCTTCGCGCATTGACCCTGCCCGGCTGCCCCCGTATGCTACAAGTTGCGCTGCGGGCCTGCGCGCCTCAGACGGAGCAGGCTGCGCTCGCATCTGTTGTATGTCCCCTCGGTTCTCGAGGCGCCACCAGCGGTTTTGTGTGGCGCTTCCATGGCTGTCCGGCTTCTGCAGAGCGAAACGGGCTCCCGGCGTAATGCAGTACCTACGACTTCAATGTCCGTACCGGAGCCCTTTCCCACATGACGAGCAGCACCGAGACCACCGCCACCACCCCGCAGGTAGCGGTCAACGACATCGGTAACGAGGAAGCCTTCCTCGCCGCGATCGACGAGACGATCAAGTACTTCAACGACGGCGACATCGTCGACGGCGTCATCGTGAAGGTCGACCGGGACGAGGTCCTGCTCGACATCGGTTACAAGACCGAAGGTGTCATCCCGAGCCGCGAGCTCTCGATCAAGCACGACGTCGACCCGAACGAGGTCGTGGCCGTCGGCGACGAGATCGAGGCCCTGGTCCTCCAGAAGGAGGACAAGGAAGGCCGCCTGATCCTCTCGAAGAAGCGCGCCCAGTACGAGCGTGCCTGGGGCACCATCGAGAAGATCAAGGAAGAGGACGGCATCGTCACCGGTACCGTCATCGAGGTCGTCAAGGGTGGTCTCATCCTCGACATCGGCCTCCGTGGCTTCCTGCCGGCCTCCCTCGTCGAGATGCGCCGTGTCCGCGACCTCCAGCCGTACGTCGGCAAGGAGCTCGAGGCCAAGATCATCGAGCTGGACAAGAACCGCAACAACGTGGTCCTGTCCCGCCGTGCCTGGCTGGAGCAGACCCAGTCCGAGGTCCGCCAGACGTTCCTCACGACCCTCCAGAAGGGTCAGGTCCGTTCCGGTGTGGTCTCCTCGATCGTCAACTTCGGTGCCTTCGTGGACCTGGGTGGCGTCGACGGTCTGGTCCACGTCTCCGAGCTGTCCTGGAAGCACATCGACCACCCGTCCGAGGTCGTCGAGGTGGGCCAGGAGGTCACCGTCGAGGTCCTCGACGTCGACATGGACCGCGAGCGCGTCTCCCTGTCGCTGAAGGCGACCCAGGAAGACCCGTGGCAGCAGTTCGCCCGCACCCACCAGATCGGCCAGGTCGTGCCCGGCAAGGTCACGAAGCTGGTTCCGTTCGGTGCGTTCGTCCGCGTGGACGAGGGCATCGAGGGTCTGGTCCACATCTCCGAGCTGGCCGAGCGCCACGTGGAGATCCCGGAGCAGGTCGTCCAGGTCAACGACGAGATCTTCGTCAAGGTCATCGACATCGACCTCGAGCGTCGCCGCATCAGCCTCTCGCTGAAGCAGGCCAACGAGTCCTTCGGTGCCGACCCGTCGGCGGTCGAGTTCGACCCGACCCTGTACGGCATGGCCGCGTCCTACGACGACCAGGGCAACTACATCTACCCCGAGGGCTTCGACCCCGAGACCAACGACTGGCTCGAGGGCTACGAGAAGCAGCGCGAGGAGTGGGAGCGCCAGTACGCCGAGGCGCAGTCCCGCTTCGAGCAGCACCAGCAGCAGGTCATCAAGTCCCGCGAGGCGGACGCCGCTGCCGCCGCCGAGGGTGGCGAGGCCGCCGCTCCGGCCGCGTCCGGCGGCGGTTCGTACTCCTCCGAGGGCGGCGACAACTCCGGCGCCCTGGCGTCGGACGAGGCGCTGGCCGCGCTCCGCGAGAAGCTGGCCGGCGGCCAGAGCTGAGCTCCCCCACAGGGGCCCAGCCGCTGAGGCTCAGCCGTTGACTTGAGGGGCCGCACCCGGAATGGGTGCGGCCCTTCGGGCTGTTTCGGAGCGCCTCACGCGGCCTTCTTGCGGCCAGCTGGGAATGCGAACGTCCCACAGCTCGTTGTGCACCTACGAACACGAGGAGGGGCGGTCACACAGTGCTTGATCCGCAGGGTTTGTACGCATGGGAGCCGAAGGGTCTGGCCGTCGTCGACATGGCGCTCGCCCAGGAGTCGGCCGGTCTTGTCCTGCTCTACCACTTCGACGGATACATCGACGCGGGGGAGACCGGCGACCAGATCGTCGAGCGGCTGCTGGACTCGCAGCCCCACCAGGTCGTGGCGCGGTTCGACCACGACCGGCTCGTCGACTACCGCGCCCGCCGCCCGCTGCTGACGTTCCAGCGGGACCGCTGGACCGCGTACGAGGTGCCGGGCATCGAGGTGCGTCTCGTCCAGGACGCCACCGGCGCCCCGTTCCTGCTGCTGTCCGGGCCCGAGCCCGACGTGGAGTGGGAGCGTTTCGCGGCGGCCGTACGGCAGATCGTCGAGCGTCTCGGCGTACGCCTGTCGGTGAACTTCCACGGCATCCCCATGGGCGTCCCGCACACCCGCCCGGTGGGCCTGACCCCGCACGGCAACCGCAGTGACCTGGTACCGGGCCACCGCAGCCCCTTCGAGGAGGCGCAGGTGCCGGGCAGCGCGGAGGCGCTCCTCGAGTACCGCCTGATGGAGGCCGGGCACGACGTGCTGGGCGTGGCCGCCCATGTGCCGCACTACATCGCGCGCTCCCCGTACCCGGACGCGGCGCTGACGGCCCTGGAGGCCGTCACCTCGGCCACCGGGCTCGTCCTGCCGAGCGTCGCCCACTCCCTGCGCAACGAGGCCCACCGCACCCAGACCGAGATCGACCGGCAGATCCGCGAGGGCGACGAGGAACTCACCTCCCTCGTCCAGGGACTCGAGCACCAGTACGACGCCGCCGCCGGCGCGGAGACCCGGGGCAACATGCTCGCCGAGCCCGTCGAGATCCCGTCGGCGGACGAGATCGGCCGCGAGTTCGAACGCTTCCTGGCGGAGCGGGAGGGCGAGAACTGACCTCCGACCGCCAGGGGGCGGGCCCGAGCCGGCGTCGTAGGGCGTGAGGCGACGTCCTCCCGCCGGGCGGGCCGCCGGAGACAGGGCCTAAGCTGCCGCTCATGCTGAAAGTGGGCCTCACCGGGGGCATCGGTGCCGGTAAGAGCGAGGTGTCGCGGCTGCTCGTGGAGTGCGGGGCCGTGCTGATCGACGCCGACCGCATCGCGCGCGAGGTCGTCGCACCGGGCACGCCCGGACTCGCCGCGGTCGTCGACGCCTTCGGCTCTCAGGTGCTGGCGGAGGACGGAAGCCTGGACCGGCCCGGGCTGGGCTCCATCGTCTTCGCCGACTCCGGGAAACTGGCCGTCCTGAACTCGATCGTGCACCCCCTGGTGGGCGCCCGCTCCCGCGAGCTGGAGGAGGCCGCGGCCGAGGACACCGTCGTGGTCCACGACGTCCCGCTCCTCACGGAGAACGGCCTGGCCCCGCTCTACGACCTCGTGATCGTCGTGGACGCGAGCCCCGCGACCCAGCTCGACCGGCTCCTGCGGCTGCGCGGGATGACCGAGGAGGACGCACGCGCGCGCATGGCCGCGCAGGCGACCCGTGAGAAGCGTCTGGAGATCGCGGACATCGTCATCGACAACGACGTACCGTTGGAGCGGCTCGAGCGGCGGGTGCGGGAGGTCTGGGCGGAGCTGGTCCGCAGGGCGCACACGTCCCGCCAGGCACACCGGGAACAGGGGGCCCAGGAGGAGGGATTCCGGGAGTAGGGGCCTGGGAGCAGGGGTTCCGGGGGGCGAGGCTCCAGGAACAAGGGCTGCCCGGCCCCGGGGCGTTGAACCAGTGCGGCGAGGGAAGGAAGCAGTCGTGCCCGAACGTACACCGGAGACCCACGTCATCGACTACCGCGCCGCGGAGAAGCTGCTCGCCGCGCGGGACCCGCGGGGCGCGGTCAAGCTGCTCGACCGGGTCATAGCCGCCCATCCCGAGAACACCTCGGCCCGGCTGCTGCGCGCCCGCGCCTTCTTCGCCGCCGCCCAGCTCCGGCCCGCGGAGCTGGAGTTCACCATCGTGCTGGAGCGTGAACCGGACAACGCGTACGCGCACTTCGCGCTCGCCCGCACCTACGAGCGGCAGGGCCACCCCGACCAGGCCAGACGCCACTTCCGGCTGGCCGCCGCGCTGGACCCGAACCCGGAGTACCTGCAACGGGCCCGGTTCGACACCTGACGTCCGCCCGCGCCCCGTCCGTCCGGGTCGACGGGGACGGTCGACCCGGAGGGCTGTCTCCGCCGTCGGCCACCGCCTCCGGTGGCTACCGCCGTCGGTCGTCCGGCGGCCAGTACGGCGGTATGTTCCGCCCCGGCTGGTAGTGCGGCCCCTGCCGCAGATGCCGGACGACCAACAGGAAGTCGACGGCCATCACCAGCCACAGCACCGCGCAGGCCGTCGCCCAGCCGGGCCGTCCGACCAGCACGAACACCACCGTGCCGAAGCCCGCCCAGACCAGTCCCCACAGGCTCAGCCAGAACCGCGCCCGCAGAGCACTGCGCGCGGTCGCGGGTTCACTGCCTGTACGCATCGCCGATCTCCACTCCCTCCTTGCAACGTACTCTCGCCCGGCCCACAGACCAAAGCCGTGCCTGGCCTCACTCGGACGGGTGAACCACGCCGGGAGGGGAACGGCCGTGCGGAGACGGGCCGTTGTTCGGGCATGGAACTGAGAATGCGTGAAGGCCATCAGGGGACGGGACCGGGAGCGATCACACCGGACGGCTGTGCGGTGGAGCTGTACGCGCGACTGCCCGTGGGAAGCGAGCCGGACGTCATCGCCGCGGCGGTACCCGCGGGCGCGCACATCCTGGAGCTGGGCTGCGGTGTCGGCCGCGTGACCCATCCGCTGCTGGAGCGCGGCTTCACCGTCACGGCGGTGGACGAGTCACCGGACATGCTGGAGCGGGTGCGCGGGGCGCGGACCATATGCAGCCCCGTCGAGCGGCTGGACATGGGCGAGACCTTCGACGTCGTGATGCTCGCGTCGTTCCTGGTGCACTCGGGCGACCCGGAGGTACGGCGAGGGCTGCTGCGCACCTGCGTCCGCCATGTCGCGGAGGGCGGATGCGTACTGATCCAGCGGGAGGGCGGCGACTACCACCTCAATGTGCCGCGCGAGCGCGTGGACCCGACGGGTTTCACGGTGCGGATCCTGTCGGCGGAGCCGGTCGGGGACGGGGTCAACCGGGTGCGCGCGGAGTACGTGTTCCCGGACGCGACCTGGACCCAGACCTTCCGGTCCCGGCCGCTGACCGAGGAGCAGTTCGAGGAGGCGCTGGCGGAGGCGGGCCTGAGGGTGGACAGGTGCCTGACCGAGGACGGTACCTGGGTGCGGGCGGTGCCGGAGGCCCGGAAGGAGCGTCCTTGACGGAGCCCGGACAGCGATGAGTTCCCGGGCGTGGACCGGTCTACCCCTGCGCAAGCACACGGCACGACTGCCGTTCCTCATCGCCCCGCAGGGAGACCCACATGTCCGAGCCCACCACGCCCGTCGCGCCCACCACGTCCCTCCCGGCGTCCGCCGCCGCCGAACCGCCCGCCTCCGGCCGCCGGGCCGCCCGTGTCGCGCTGCGGGTCGTACAGGTGCTGCTCGGACTGTTCTTCGTGTTCGCCAGCGCGCTGCCCAAGCTCATCGCGCATCCGTCGGCGGTCGAGATCTTCGACGAGATGGGCTGGGGCAGGACGGGCATGTACAGCATCGGGGTGCTGGAGCTGGCCGGGGGCGTGGCGCTGCTGGTCCCGGTGCTCCAGTCGGTGTCGGCGGTGGCGCTGAGCGCGCTGATGGTAGGCGCGTTCAGCGTGCAGCTGACCGTCTTCGACGGGCAGAACGCGGCGACCCCGGTCGTCCTGATCGTGCCGCTGGCGCTCATCGCCTGGGCGCGGCGGGACCGCAACGCACAGCTGTTGCGGCTGGTGCGACGGCAGGTGTGACGGGCGCGGCAGCCCGGACCGGCCGGCGCCGGACCAGCGTCAGCGCCCCCTGGGACGGTCCCCCGGGCTGCCCGCGCCACCACCTGGCCCGCCCAGGTCCCGCAGGCGTTCCAGCTCGCGGCGGTCGCGCTTGGTCGGGCGGCCGGTGCCGCGGTCGCGGATGCCGATCGGGGCGACGGCCTCGCGGGGCGGGGGCGGCGGGGAGTTGTCGACGTAGCACTGCACGGCGATGGGGGCGCCCACGCGCTTCCGGATCAGCCGCTTGACGACGACGATCCGCTCGCGGCCCTCATGCCTCAGCCGCACCTCGTCGCCGACGCGCACCGAGTAGGCGGGTTTCACCCGCTCCCCGTTCACCCGGACATGCCCGCCCCGGCACGCGGTGGCGCCCAGGGAGCGGGTCTTGACCAGCCGGACGGCCCAGATCCAGCTGTCGATCCGCACCGTCTCCCCGCTCGCCGGCCCGGCCGCCTCGGCGGCGGCGACAGCGGCGGCCGTCTTCGGATCCACGTCTCGGTCGTCCTGCGAAGCCATGCGTCCGACCTTAGCGGCAGGACCGCCCCGGCCCGGAGGCAATTACCGTGGAGCCATGGACCCCAGCAGCCTTGCCGCCCTCGAAGAGCGGATCACCGGCTGCCGGGCCTGCCCGCGGCTGGTCGCCTGGCGGGAGGAGGTGGCCCGCACCAAGCGGCCCGCGTTCGCCGACTGGACGTACTGGGGCCGCCCGGTGCCGGGCTTCGGACCGGCGGACGCCCGCCTGCTGATCGTCGGACTGGCCCCGGCGGCGCACGGCGGCAACCGCACCGGCCGTATGTTCACCGGCGACCGCTCCGGCGACGTGCTGTACGAGGCCCTGTACGAGCTGGGCCTCGCCTCCCAGCCCACCTCGACCTCCGCCGACGACGGCCTGGAGCTGTACGGGGTGCGTGTCACCTCCCCCGTGCACTGCGCGCCCCCCGCCAACGAACCCACCCCCGGCGAGCGCGACACCTGCCGTCCCTGGCTGGTCCAGGAACTGACGCTGCTGCGCCCCACCCTCCGCGCGGCGGTCGTCCTGGGCGCCTTCGGCTGGCAGGCGGCCCTGCCGGCCTTCACCGAAGCCGGCTGGCCCGTACCCCGCCCCCGCCCGCCCTTCGCCCACGGCACCCGGGTGTCCCTCGACGGCCTCGATCTCTTCGGCTGCTTCCACGTCAGCCAGCGCAACACCTTCACCGGCAGACTCACCCCCGACATGCTCCGGGACGTCCTGCGGACGGCGGCACGAGCGGCGGGGCTCCCGGTGGCGGCGCCGACGGGGTCGTCTCCGATCACCTGCGAAAACGAGGCGACGCGGACGCCGTAGGCCCGTTACGGTGCCCCGATGAGCCTGTATCCGGTGATCGAACCGTACGACCAGGGCATGCTCGACGTCGGCGACGGCAACCGGGTGTACTGGGAGGTCTGCGGCAACCCCCGCGGCAAGCCGGCGGTGATGCTGCACGGCGGGCCGGGCTCCGGGTGCACTCCGGGCCACCGGCGCTACTGCGACCCCGCCGCGTACCGGATCGTGCTGCTCGACCAGCGCGGCTGTGGCCGTTCCACACCGCACGCGAGCGTGTACGGCACCGACATGAGCGTCAACACGACCGGGCACCTGATGGCCGACCTGGAGCTGCTGCGGCGCCACCTGGGCGTCGAGCGGTGGCTGGTGTGGGGCGCCTCGTGGGGAGCGGTGCTGGCGCTGCGTTACGCGCAGACACACCCGGGCGTGGTCTCCGAGCTGGTTCTGACGGGGATCGCGACCGGCTCCAACCCCGAGGTGACCCTGCTGACCCGAGGCCTGGGGAGGATCTTCCCCGAGGCCTTCGAGCGCTTCCTCGCCGAGCTGCCCGAGACGGACCGCACCGGAAACCTCGCGGCCGCCTTCAACCGGCTGATCGAGTTGCCCGACCCGGCGGTGCGCGAGCGGGCCGCGCGCGCCTGGACCGACTGGGAGACGGCGACCATCCCCGCTCCGCCCCGTTCCGTCGCGCGCTACGAGGACCCCGCGTTCCGCATGGGCTTCGCCCGTACGGTCACGCACTACTTCGGCAGCGACCACTTCCTCGGCGAGGGCAACGACGAGGGCGTGGTGCTGCGCGACGCCCACAGGCTCAAGGGCATTCCCGGCACCCTCGTCCAGGGCAGCCTCGACTTCGGAAACCTCCTCGGCACCCCGTGGCGCCTCCACCGGGCCTGGCCGGACAGCGAGTTGACCGTCGTGGACGAGGCAGGGCACGACTCGGGAGCACCGGGCGTGGTGGAGGCCCTGGTGGCGGCGACGGACACGTACGCCCGACGTTGACGTCCGTCCGGCCTCACGGCCGCCACACGTACCGTACGTCCGGCTCCCGTTCCTCGTTTTTGCCGCCGTCGGTGTACTCGACGGACACGAAGCCGTGGCGCTCGTAGAAGCGGTGCGCGGGCCGGTTGACCTGGAAGGTCCACAGGGACAGTCCCTCCGGCCTGCGCTCCTTGGCGAGGGCGACGAAACGGTCGCCGAGGCCGCGTCCGCGCCAGTCCGGGGCGAGATACAGCTGCTCCAGCACGTCGTCGTCGAGCACCATGACGCCGACGACGCCGCTGCCGTCAGCGGCCTCGGCGACCCAGGTCTCCAGCCGCGGTACCACCAGCTCCCGGAACCAGGTGCGCACCGCGTCGTCGGAGTGCGGCCTCACGACCCCCGGCAGCGCGGCGGCGAAGGACCGCAGCCACACGTCGGCGGCGGCCCCCGCGTCCGCCTCACCGGCCCGCCGCAGCACGACACCGCTCACCGCACTCGCGTCCCGCGCCACTTCCTCCGCCTCCGGCACCGCCGCCGTCGCCGTGATCTCCACCAGCTGTCCCTTGTACCCGAGGCAGGCGACCCCGAGCAGTGTCGACGCGTGCGGTCCCGTACTGAGTCCGGACGCCTCGACGACGTCCCAGACCGCGGAGAGCACGGCGGGATCGCTGCTGACGACGTACACGTCGGTCGCCAGAACATGCGTCAAGTCGCTGCCGACCTCACGCAGTTGCTCGGTGAGATTGGCGATCACCTGCTCCGTCTGGCGTACGGGATCCCCCGCACCGATCAGTTCCCCCCGGGCGTCCAGGGGCACGGATCCGGCCAGGAACGCCAGCCTCGTCCCGGCCTCGACGACGCAGGCGTGGGAGTAGGCGGGTGGCGCGAAGAGGCCGGGGGCGGTGACACGACGGATCACGACGAGCTCCTGAACGAGAACGGATACGGGAACGGAGACGGGCGCGGGAACGGACACAGGCACGGGCAGCTTCCCGATCATGCGCGCTCGCCCCCCTGCGGCGCAGCCGAATTAGCGGTCAGGGGCCTCAGGTCCTCGCCGCGGGCCGCAAGCGGAAATTCGCTGGCGTCGCGGTGCCGGTCGGCGTAGCCAGGGACGGTGACGTGTGATTCCTCGTTCCTCGACTCCACCGCCGACCGCCTGGCCGCCCTTCCCGGAGTCCGCGCGGTGGCTCTCGGCGGATCTCGTGCCCAGGGCACCCACCGGCCCGACAGCGACTGGGACCTGGCCGTCTACTACCGGGGCCGCTTCGACCCCGCCGATCTGCGGGCCGTCGGCTGGGAGGGCGAGGTGTCCGGGATCGGGGCCTGGGGCGGGGGCGTGTTCAACGGAGGCGCCTGGCTGACCATCGACGGGCGGCGTGTCGACGTGCACTACCGCGACCTGGACGTGGTGGAGCACGAGTGCGCGGAGGCGGAGGAAGGGCGGTTCCGTGTGGAGCCGCTGCTGTTCCATCTCGCAGGGATCCCCAGCTATCTGGTCGTCGCGGAGCTCGCCGTCAACCGGGTGCTGCGCGGCGCGCTGCCCCGCCCCGCCGGCTATCCGCCCGCCCTTCGGCGTTCGGCGCCCGACCACTGGTACGGCCTGGCCACCGCCACCCTGGCCTACGCGAAGGCCGGTCATGCCCCGAAGGGCGACCTCACCCAGGTTGCCGGCGCCATCGCCCTCGCCGCGACCCAGGCCGCCCACGCGGTGCTGGCCGCACGGGGGGAGTGGACCACCAACGACAAGGGGCTGATCGACCGCGCGGGCCTGCGCGCGGTCGACGACATCGTGGCGGGACTCGCACCGAGGCCGGGGCTCCTGACCGCCGCGCTCACCGACACCGAGGCCCTGCTGGGCGGCTGCCTCCCGAAGGGGTGAAAGGGGAGGGCCCGGCGCCCGAGCCGAGAGAGCCCCTGGCCGGCGGTGACGCCGGTCAGGGGCTCTTCGCATGCTCAGACAGCCGTCAGCCGTCAGCCGTCAGCCGTCAGCCGTCAGCCGTCCGACTCCGGCGACGGGATGTACGCGCCCGGCACGTCGTCCGGCGCGAAGATCTTCTTCTCGCCGGGGTACGGCTTGCTCCACTGGTGCGTCTCGTACCAGGTGAAGTGGTTCATCTGAGCCGGGTTCGCGAAGTCGGGCCTGGCGTTGGGCCCGGTCAGCCGCTGCTTCGACTTCCAGTTCTCCCACTTCGCCGCGACCGCCTGCTGGGCCGCCGGCACCGTTGCCGACGGCACGGCCGCCGCCTTGGGGTTCTGCGGCGCCGGGGTGTCCAGGCCGCAGGAAGGCGCGCTCTTCACCCCATCGGTCAGCGGGGTCCGGTTGGGCAGGGCGGTGAACGGCGTGAAGTCCGGCGTCCGGGTGAACGCCCCCGCCATCGGGCTGGCCGCGCTGTCCCTCTGGTTCATCGGGTGGATCCCGAGGATCTGCTCGATGGTGCGGATCATCGTGATCTGCGAGTAGTAACGGCTGTCGACGGTGCCGTGCTGGGCCCAGGGGCTGATGATCTGGATCGGGGCACGGTGGCCGTCGACGTGGTCGAGGCCGGCCTGGGAGTCGTCCTCGACAACGAAGATCGCCGAGTCCTTCCAGTACTTGCTGTGCGAGATCGTGTCGACGATCTTGCCGACCGCGAGGTCGTTGTCCGCGACCTGAGCCGCCGCGCTCGCCGGACCACCGGTGTGGTCGCTGGAGAGCCAGAACATGTTCAGGTTGGCCGGCCCGTTCTTCTCGAAGTCACGCTTCCAGATCTGGGCCCGGTAGACGTCCGGGACGCTGAGGTCGTACTTCGGGAAGCCGGGCACCGACACGTCGTTGAGCGACGGGATCGGCGAGGACGAGTTCAGGGTGTAGGCGGTGTCCTGACCGGTCGCCTCCATGTTCTTGCTGTCGCAGTACAGGTTCTGCCAGGTCGCGTCCGCCGGCTTGGTCAGGAACTGGTGGAACTCGCCGAAGTTCCGCACGGACTTGCCCGCCGCCTGCGCGCCGGTCCAGAGGAAGCCGGTCCGCTGGTGGCCGAGGGCGTCGTCCTCGGTGTCGTAGCTGCGCGCGTACTCACCGGCCGAGGACTCGGTGTACTCCGGGTTGTCGGACTGCATCAGCCAGTTGTGACCCTCGGCCGAGTTGGTGCCGATGTCGTACGTGTTGTCGTACAGCCCGAACTGCTTGGCCAGTGCGTGCTGGTTCGGCGTCACGTTCTCGCCGAACTGCGTCAGCGACGGGTCGCCGTCGCCCTGCGGGATGTCACCGAAGACCTGGTCGTAGGTCCGGTTCTCCTTGACGATCATGAACACGTGCTTGATCGTCGAGGGATCGCCGAGCTTCTCCGGGACCGGCACCGGAGTCCGGCCCAGGCCCTTGCCCTGGGCCGGCTTGACCGAGTTCTTGGTCCAGCCGTTCCGTTCGAAGATCTTGGACGTCTCGGACTTGACGACCTTGTCGGACGGCAGCGTGAACCGCTGCACGCTCGACGTCGTGTCGTGGGTGCCGCGCCCCGCGCTGTTGGTGGGGCGGCGGGCGTCGATACCACGGGTGTTGGAGACCACCACCTCGTTGCCGACGGTGGCGATCTCCGCGGGGAAGTAGTCCGTCGGGAGCAGGCCGACGTAGCTGACCGGCTCCTGCGGGGTCTTGTACCGGTAGACGGCGACCGCGTTGGCGCCGCCGAGCGTCACCAGCAGATGACCGTCGTCGGTGAGCGTCACCGCGTTGGGGTGGTAGCCCACCGACGCCTCCGGCCACGGCTGGGTCGCGATGGTCTGCACGACCTTGTCGCGGCGCGTGTCGATGACCGACACGTCGTTGGTGGCGGTGTTGGTGACGAACACCGCCCCCTTCCTGGCGTACATGGTGGTCGGGTGCAGACCGACGTCGACGCTCCCGACTGCGGCAGCCGGGTCCGCCAGGTCGATGACGCTGACCGTGCCGGTGGTGGTGGCACCGGTCTTCGGGTCGGCGGGCACCTGGGTGCCGTACGAGTTGATCGTGGTGTCGCCGGGCTTCGCCGGCCGTCCGCCCTCGTTGCTGACGTAGAGCTTGGTGCCGACCTGGACCATGCCACGCGGGGCGTTGCCCACGGTCCAGCTCTGCTCGATGACCCCGGTTGCCGCATTGATGGCGACCACCCGGTTCTGGCCGTTGACCGCGGAGTACACGGTGGAGCCGTCGGGCGAGAACACCGCCGCGCCCACCAGTGCGTGCTTGGACCCGTCCGCCGGGATCGTGATGAACGTCGGGTCCGCGACGCTGCCGTCCGGCCGTACCGTGAACCTGGTGTAGCCGTCGGTCTGGCCCAGCCACAGCTGCGTGCCGTCGGGCGAGTACGCAGGGCCTTCCTGGCCCACGTCATTGCCACTGATGCGCAGGTCCGCCGCCGCGTTGTTGCCGACGAGCTGCTGCACCTTCCAGTTCTTCAGGTCCACGATGGCGAGCGCCACTCCACCGTCGGTGACCGAGGCCGCGACGTGGGTACCGTCCGGACTGACCGAGGACGACATGATCTTGCCGTTGTCGATGACGAGGCGGTCACCGTACGGGGCGATGTACTGGTCGCTGGAGACGACCAGGCCCTGGTCGGTCGTCTGGCCGACCTGCTGGGTGCCGAACTGGTGCGTGTCGGCGAAAGCCGTGCCGGAGACGACCAGCGCCGCGGTGGCGATGCACGCCGTCACCAGCGAGGTCCGGCGGTTGAAATGTCTGCCGAACAGACTGACCTGCTCCTTCTCGACCTGCCGACGGCGCCGAGTCACCTGCATGGATCATCCCTTCGAAGTGGTCCGGAGAAGTTCGACGTTGCCGTCGAACTGCCAGAGCGGGTTCGGTGTGTCCCCGGTCAGGGTCCGCACCAGGAAGTAGCCGTTCACTTCCTTCGGTCCGTCGCCGTCGGCCACGAACCGGCCGTCCGCGGTGACGTCGAGCTGGTAGATCGCCGTGCCCGGGGCCTCGACGCCGGGCAGATGCCAGGTGACGACGCAGCGCCAGTCGTTGCCCGGCCCCCGTGCGGCGAGCTGGCCGCCGCCCTTGTCGCACGCCGCCGTGACCCGCAGCTGCGCCTCGGTGACGGCCGGGCGGTTGAGCTGGTCGGTCTGCAGGCGGTAGAGGTGCGCGAACGCCGTGGCGACCGACCGCTGCACCTTGGCCTGCTCGATTCCGGAGCCCGTCGACGGTGTCGCCACGGCGACGACCGCGACCGTGAGGGCGGTCAGCCCGGCCAGCGGCAGGAGTCCGGTGGTGATCGCGCGCCGCCCGGAGCCGTCGTAGGCCGGGTTGGTGAAGTCGCGCCGCAGGAAGAGCAGATACGCCAGGGTCGTGGCGGCCACCGCCCATACCAGGCCCACCACGATGCCGATCAGCAGCGGGCCGAGCTGTGCCGGGCTGGTGAACAGGCCGTTCCAGGCGATGAAGGCGTAGCCGGGCAGGGCGAGGCGTATGGCGACGGGCAGCGGCAGCATCTGGGCGAGCTGCATCGCGAGCGCGGCGAGCGCGGGCAGCAGCAGCCCCATCGGGGACCGGCCCAGCGCGACCGACCCGAGCAGTCCGATCGCGGCGAGGGCCAGGGTGGGGGCGAGGACGCAGAGCCAGGCGAGGAGGACCTTGCCCGCGGCGTCCGCCGGCGTCAGCAGATGGCCGTCGAGGCCGACCAACGGCTGGTTGCCGACCGCTAGGACGCCGCCGACGGTGCTGGAACAGGCCAGTCCGGCCACGAGCAGCAGGATGACGGTGAGGCCGGCCAGCGCCTTCGACGCGAAGATCCGCCGGGGCGAGCGGACCGCCACCAGCAGGTGGCGCCAGGTGCCGAGCCGGTCCTCGGAGGCGAACACGTCGCCGGCGACCACCGAGGTCAGCAGCGGGAGCGCCCAGGTGCCCGCGAAACCGAGCATCACCAGCGGTCCGGCCCACCCGGTGGCGTGCATCCAGCGGCCGAAGAGGGTGTCGGAGGGGAGTGTGCTCTGGAGGCTCACCGCGGCGACGAAGAGCGCCGGCACGATCCAGCAGGCGAGGACCAGCAGGCGGATCCGCCACTGCGAGACCAGCTTGACCAGTTCGAAGCGGTAGGCGCGGGTCACCGGGACGTGGTGGGTGCCGGCGGTGTGCTCGTGCGTGGCGGTCGCGGTCATCGGCCGGCCTCCCGCTCTTCGGTGAGGGCGAGGAACGCGGCCTCCAACGGCGACACGACGGGGGCGAGTTCGCGCAACGCGATGCCCGCGCCCACGAGTCGTACCACCAGTTCGTCGAGAGCGGGCACCGGTGCGCGGACGACGAGCGCGTCGGCGCCGTGCCGCGTTCCGGCGTCGTCGACGACGCGTACCCCGGCCGTGCCGTCGGCCAGCCGGCGGGCCGCCCGCGGGTCGGAGGTGAGCAGCCGGTAGTCGAGTTCACGGTTCTCGGCGGCCAGCTTGCCCAGCGGGCCGGAGAAGACGACTCGTCCGGTGGCGAGGATGGTGACCTCGGAGCACAGCGCCTCCAGGTCCTCCATGCGGTGGCTCGACAGCACGACGCAGGTGCCGTCCGCCGCGAGCCGGGTGAGGACACCGTGCACGTGGTTCTTGCCGGCCGGGTCGAGGCCGTTGGCGGGTTCGTCGAGGACGAGCAGCCGGGGTTTCGTGAGCAGGGCCGCGGCGAGTCCAAGCCGCTGCCGCATCCCGAGGGAGAATCCGCGGGCCGGGTCGTCGGCGACATCGGTGAGCCCGACCTGGTCGAGCACGCCGTCGATCCCCGCTGTCCGCGTGTCGAGGCCGCGCAGAGCGGCCAGCGCGGCGAGGTTCTGCCGTGCGGTGAGCGAGGGGTAGAGACCGGGCCCGTCCACGAACCCGGCGACACCGTCGGGAGCGGCGAGCGCCCGCCCGGCCGGCGTCCCCAGGATTTCGAGGGACCCGCTGTCGGCGACGGCCAGGCCCAGCAGGAGGCCGAGCAGGGTGGTCTTGCCGGCGCCGTTGGGCCCGACCAAGCCGTGGATCTTTCCCCGCTCCACGTTGAGATCGACGCCGTCGAGCGCGACGACATCGCCGAAACACTTGGTCGTCCCGCGCGCCCGGATCGCGAGGAGTGTGTCCATGAGTCCCTTCCTTCGCAGCCCTCAAGGACCGTAGGGACGACACACGACGCCTGCGGGGACGCCGAGTTGAACGCTTGCGGAACGGAATGCAGAGATCGTGCTCACGACAATTCCACGCCAAGTAGGTGTGGAGGGGGTCGACTTGAGGTTCGAACTTCGGTGCGGCCTGCTCCAGCGGGTAGGTGGCGCCGATCGTCGGGTGCGGGCGTCCCCCGGCAGCGCGTTCCGGCGCCAGGCCCAGCAGTTCCCGGGCGGTCCCGTGACCCGCGTCGTGGGTCACGGGACACCCGCTTCCGCGCGCGGCGCGAGGGTCGAGCACGGGTTGTAGGCGGATCGGTGCGGACGGTGCTCGTGTCGGCCGGAAGTGTGAGGTGGGACGCACCTTTGGTAGGGGGCTGGTGTCACGTACGTCTCAGTAGGGGCACCAGGAGAGGCGTTCGCCCCCTGCTAGGCGTTTAAATTTGCAAGTACAGCAGTGAACGTGGAGGTGCAGGGTGAACGGGCGAACGGTGCTCGAGCGCTTTCCCGCCGGTGGTCCGCGCGGGTCGTGGCCGGCGGAGGAGTTCGCGCATGCGCGGCGTCTGGAAGGCCTGCCCGCCGAGGTTGTCATGGACCTCGCGACAGACACGTTCCTGGTGATCGTCCGCGGCGGAGACTCCGGCGGTGACGCCACGGCGTGACCCGGCAGGCGTCGACCTCGACCGGATCAGTCCCTCATCCCCCGTGGCCGTCGACCGGATCAGTCCGGTCGGTTACGCGCTGACGGGGCTCGACCAGGCCGGGGTCGTCCCGGTGATCCGGCACAGGGCCAGATAGAGGGGGATCGGCGGGGTGTAGGGGATCGTGCCCGCCGGGCGGTGGACGAGGAAGGGCGCCGTCGGCGAGGCGGGGAGCGCCGCGCCCGGGGAGTAGTGGGCGGGAGCGGGCCAGCGCAGGGCGTAGTCGGAGTCCGCGGGGACGACCCACCACCAGTGCGCGCGGTCGGCGTAGACGCAGCCGACGCGGGGCAGCCGGGGCATCAGCTGCGGACCGAGGTGGGCGGGGACCGCGACCGCGTCGCAGCCCAGGGGGGCGGTCATGCCCTCCGGCACGGACAGCCGCCGGGGTGCGCCGTGGGTGCGCAGACCGCGTCCCAGGCGTACGAGCGTGTCCAGGTTGAGCGGCTGGCCTGAGCTGCCCAAGGAGCCGGCGCCGGTCACAGCCATGCGGTCCCCGTTTCGTGATGTGCCTGCCGGTGTGCCTGGCCGTGCCCCTGTCCTTGCCCCTGCCCCGGCCCGTGCCCATGCGCCTGCGGGCCGTTCTTGTCGCCCGTGTCGCGGGCGGGAGCCGGCTTGGGGCGGGCGCCCCAGCCCAGATCGCCCCGCACGGGCGCGGAACGGCGCGGCAGATCCGCCCAGACCACCAGGCCGGTGCCCTGTTCCTGGGCTCCCCAGGCCAGGCATACGGCGTCGACGAGGAGCAGTCCCCTCCCGTGCTCTTCCTCGGGCTGCCGCGGCGACGGCTGCGGCTCGCCCGGCGCGCACCCCTCGTCCCGCACGGCTATGCGCACCAGCTCGTCCCCGTCGTGCAGCTCGCACACGATCTGCCTGCTGGCCGTGTGCACGATGGCGTTGGTGACCAGCTCGGAGACGACCAGGGCCGCCGCGTCACAGGTGTCCTCGCACACGGACCAGCCGGTCAGCCAGGTTCGGGTCAGGCGCCTGGCCTGCGCGGGGGAACCGGGATGCGCGGCCAGTTCGAAACGGAACCGACGCTCGGCAACGGCCCCGCCGGGGCCCGCTCCCGTGCTGGCGCCGTGGCTCAGCAGGCTCGCGGCGGCGTCTGTTCCTAAGGGCGGAGACGGAATCACGCTTGCCACTATCTCCCCGCCGTGAACACTTGGCAAGTGTCACTCTGGAAATTGCAGAGTGTTGGAGTCGCGCTCAGGCGCCATGGCACACTGCTCGCAACAGCACGTCGAACGGCACCAGTTGAGGCCACCGGATCCCCGGACTTTCGAACAGGTCTTCGAACGATTGCCGTGGGCCGTGCGGGATTCCTTACCGAACCTCCGGAATCCTCACGTCCGTCCGTACAGTTCGCTCCTGGGTCAGTGGAGGTGGAGTGTGAGCGAGCCGCGGTCCGCGCCGACCGTCGGGCAGGTCGTGCTCGGCAGGCGCCTGTGGGACCTGCGGGAGAGCGCGGGGCTCAAGCGTGAGGAGGCCGCCCGCGTCCTGCACGTGGCCCCCGCCACCGTGCGACGCATGGAAATGGCCGAGGTCGCCCTCAAGATCCCGTACCTCCAGCTGCTGCTGAAGGCGTACGGCGTCTCCGAGGAGGAGGCCGAGGCCTTCATGCGGCTGGCCGAGGACGCCAACCAGCCGGGCTGGTGGCAGCGGTTCCACGACATCCTGCCGGGCTGGTTCTCGATGCACGTCAGCCTGGAGGGTGCCGCCGCGCTCATCCGGTCCTACGAGCCGCACTTCGTCCCCGGACTGCTCCAGACCGAGGACTACGCGCGCGGGGTGCTCAAGTCCGGCGCCGTCGGCCAGACCAGCCCCGAGGACATAGAGCGCCATGTCGCGCTGCGCATGCAACGCCAGGATCTGCTGACCCGTCCGGACGCCCCCAGGTTCTGGGCGGTGATGGACGAGACCGCGCTGCGCCGCCAGGTCGGCGGCCCCGAGGTGATGCGTGCTCAGATCGACCGGCTGCTGGAGGCCGCGAAGCTGCCCAACGTGACGTTGCAGGTCGCCCCGTTCTCCGCGGGGCCGCACGCCGGCACGTACGGACCCTTCGTGCTGTTCCGATTCGCCGTGCCCGAACTGCCGGACATGGTTTACAGCGAGTACCTGACCGGCGCGGTCTACCTGGACGCGCGTGAGGAGGTGGCGAGCCACCTCGAGGTCATGGACCGCATGGCGGCGCAGGCCGCTACTGCACATCGCACGAAGGAGATCCTCCGGGATTTCCGCAAGGAGCTGTGAATGGAACGCATCACGTCCCAGCCCAAGCCGCGGCTGCGCCGCGGGATCTACAACGGCATGCCCGCCGGCGAACTCGGCAGCGAGGGCTGGCACAAGCCGTGGAGCGGGGGCAACGGAGGCAACTGCCTGGAGGCCATGAAGCTGGACGACGGCCGGATCGCGGTCCGTCAGTCGACCGACCCGGAAGGACCGGCGCTCATCTACACGACCGACGAGATGACGGCGTTCATCGAGGGCGCGAAGGCCGGAGAGGCGGACTTCCTTCTGACCTGAACGACCCCTGTCTGTTGGCTGACTCAACTCCCTAATCTTGGTAATCACTTGATCATGACCATTGCTCACTTCAGACGCTTACGAGGTGCCGTATGACCGAGATCGACACCAGCAGGCCGCATCCCGCGCGGATGTACGACTGGTACCTCGGCGGCAAGGACAACTACCCGGTCGACGAGGAACTGGGCCGGCAGATGCTGGCACTCGAGCCGCGGGTGCCGGTGATGGCCAAGGTCAACCGCGCGTTCATGCACCGGGCGACGCGATGGCTGGCCGGCCAGGGCGTACGGCAGTTCCTGGACATCGGCACCGGCATACCGACCGAGCCGAACCTGCACCAGGTCGCCCAGTCGGTCGCGCCCGACGCGCGGGTCGTCTACTGCGACAACGATCCGATCGTGCTGGCCCACGCGGCGGCCCTGCTGCGCAGCGCGCCGGAGGGCATCACCGAGTACGTGCAGGCCGACGTCCGCGACCCCGCCATGATCCTGGAGGGCGCCGGGAAGGTCCTGGACTTCGACCGGCCCGTGGCGCTCTCCCTGATAGCGCTGCTCCACTTCATCACCGACGAGGACGGCGCCCATGACCTGGTCGCCCGGCTCCTCGCCGAACTGCCCTCCGGCAGCTACCTGATGATGACCCACGCCACCTCCGACTTCACCCCGGAGGAGTCGGAGGCGGCCACGGCCAAGCTGAAGGCCGGGGGCGTCACTCTCGCCCTCCGCTCCCGCGAGGAGTTCACCCGCTTCTTCGACGGCCTGGAACTCGTCGATCCCGGCGTGGAGGTCGTCCACAAGTGGCACCCGGAACTGGGCGAACCGATCCCGGGCCAGGACGACGGAGTCATCCCGGGCTACGGGGCGGTGGCGCGCAAGCCGTGACGCAGTGACGGCATGACGCAGTGAAGCCATGACGCAGTGATGTTCGCGGTGCCCCGCCTGCCAGGTGGGGCGCCGTCGCCATCACACCCGCATCGGACGGTCGAACGGACCGATCGGGGACGGGAGGCTCCAGGCGCCCGTCAGATGGTGGTCCACGGCCGCGGCGACCGCGCGGCCCTCGGCGATGGCCCAGACGATCAGCGACTGGCCACGGGCGGCGTCCCCGGCGGCGAACACGCCGGGGACGTTGGTCGCGAAGGCGGGGTCGCGGGCTATCGTGCCCCGGTCGGTGAGTCGCAGACCCAACTGGTCGATGAGGCCGTCCTCCTGGGACGGGCCGGAGAAACCCAGCGCGAGCAGCACCAGATCGGCCGGGATCGTGCGCTCGCTGCCCGGCAGGGGGCGCCGCTCCGCGTCCACCTCCACCAGGTGCAGCTCACGCACACGCCCGTCGGCGTCACCGGCGAAGCGCAGCGTCGACGCGGCGAACAGCCGCGCGTCGGCGTCCGCGACCGGCGCCGTGCCCAGATCGCCCGCCTCCTGGTGCGCGGGCGACAACCGGTAGATCTTCGGGTAGGTCGGCCACGGCTCGATGTCCTCGTCGCGCTCCGCGCCCGGCTGGGCGTAGATGTCCAGCTGCGTCACGGACGCGGCGCCCTGCCGCACGGCCGTGCCCAGGCAGTCGGCGCCCGTGTCGCCGCCGCCGACGATCACGACGTGCCGTCCGGCCGCGGACACCGGGGAGGCCTCCAAGTCGCCCTCACACACCCGGTTGGCCAGCGGCAGATACACCATCGCCTGGTGGATGCCGGTCAACTCGCGGCCTGGCACCGGGAGTTCCCGCCAGGCCGTGGCGCCCGTGGCGATCACCACGGCGTCGTAGCGCGCCCGTAGCTCCCCGGCCCCGACGTCTCGCCCGACTTCCGTCGACGTACGGAACTTCGTCCCCTCGGCCAGCATCTGCTCCAATCGCCGTTCCAGATGGTGCTTCTCCATCTTGAACGCGGGGATGCCGTACCGCATCAGCCCGCCGAGCCGGTCGTCCCGCTCGTACAGGGCGACCGTGTGTCCCGCGCGGGTCAGCTGCTGGGCCGCGGCGAGCCCGGTCGGCCCCGACCCGATCACCGCGACGGTCCGCCCGGACAGCCGGTCCGGCGGGCGCGGCGGGGTGAACCCCTCCTCCCAGGACCGGTCGGCGATCGCGCACTCGACGTTCTTGATGGTGACCGCCGGCTGGTTGATCGCCAGCACGCACCCCGCCTCGCACGGCGCCGGGCACAACCGCCCGGTGAACTCCGGGAAGTTGTTCGTCGCGTGCAGCCGGTCGGCGGCCGCCCGCCAGTCCTCCCGGGACACCAGGTCGTTCCACTCGGGGATCAGATTGCCCAGCGGACAGGCCTCGTGGCAGAACGGCACCCCGCAGTCCATGCACCGGTCGGCCTGCTTGCTGATGATCGGAAGCAACCCGCCCGGCACGTACACCTCGTGCCAGTCCCGCACCCGCTCCTCGACCGGCCTGCGGGGCCACTCCTGGCGGGGTGTGGTCATGAAACCCTTGGGATCGGCCATGGCCGTCCCCCTTGCCTCGGGCACCACCTCTTTCCGGCCACGATACGTCCGGCGCGCAGCAGACGCAGGGCCCGGTACGTCCCCTGGTGATGTCCCTCGCGCGGTGCGCGCGGAACGGGGTACGTCCGCGGAGCGGTACACGCGCGTGGAGCGGTACGCGGGGGGCCGGATACGTCCGTGGAGCGGTGCGCGCGGGGCCGGGTGGCGGTGCGCGGTGAGCCGGATACCGGTACGTGGGGAGCTGCCGGCCCGGGCGGGTGCTACCCGTGCGGTTCCTGCTCTCGCCAGGCCCTCAGTACCGAGTCCACGCCGGCCCTGATCCGCCGCCGGGCCTCGGGACGTGCCATCCCGCTCATCAGCAGCCGGTCGTACGGCGTGTCCAGGTGGCGTACGGACGCCGCGACCGCCGAGGTGACCGCGGTCTCGGACAGGGCGCGGCCCGACGCGCTGCGGCCGACCCGTCCACTGCCGCGCAGGGAGGCGTGCCCGGCGATGGCTCGCGCGCGGTCCGGCGGGCAGGTGGGAAAGAGCCGCAGGATCTCCGCCGTGAACGCGTCCGCGAAGCGTATGTCCTCCGCCGCCCGTCGCCGCGCGTCGCGCGCCCGGCGACGGCGCCGGGCCTCGGAGTCGGCCAGGCAGCGCAGCTCCGCGCGGGCGAGCGCCGCCTCCTCGACGAGGACGCCCTGCCGCTCGTACCGGCTCCTGCGCCGGTTGAACCGCACCACCACCGCCGACAGCGCGCTCTCCTGTCGCGACCGTCGGGTCAGCGCGGTGTCGCCGCGCGGCAGGAAGACCAGGTGCCCGAGGTCGGCGCAGTCCAGGCACCGCGGCATTTCCTCCTCGAGTACGAGCAGCGGGAGCGGGCCGCGTCGGCACACGGAGCAGCGCTTGCGTCGCAGCGGCTGGACGACGAGGAGGCCGTCGGAGGGCCGGGGAACCGGAAGGGGAGCCATACCTGGAGCCATACGCGGGGCCATACGACGTGCTTTCCCGAGCGCGCGCCCGGCCCCTCCTCCCACTCCCACTCCCACTCTCGCCTCCGACTTCCGCTCCCGCTCCCGCCTCCCGTCTGGCCACCTCCCACTCTCGCCGCACGCCGCACGCCGCACGCCGCACGCCGCACGCCGCACGCCGCACGCCGCACCCCGCTCCCGCCCTGGCGCATCATGGGCCGTGTGCGACTCCAAGCGATCACCTGGGAACGACTCGGCGACCTGCTCGCCGAGCGCCTGCTCGACCTGAAGCCCGCCGACGGCAGCCCCTGGCCTCGCGTCGCCTTCGACGGTGCCCCCGCCGCGCTCCCGGGCGACCTGGCCCACCGCGTCGCCGAGGCGCTGCGGCCGCTCGGCCGCCCCGCGCTGGTCGTGGGCACCGAGGGCTTCCTGCGCCCGGCCTCCCTCCGCCTGGAACACGGTCACCGGGACGAGGAGTCCTACTACAACGGCTGGCTCGACACCGGCGCCCTGTGGCGCGAGGTCTTCGGCCCGCTCGAACCCGGCGGTGACGGCCGCGTCCTGCCCGACCTGTGGGACCCGGTCACCGACCGCGCCACCCGCAGCGCCTACGTCCAACTTCCGCCCGGTGCCCTGTTGTTGCTGCACGGCCCCCTCCTGCTGCGTCACTGGTTCCCCTTCGACCTGACCGTCCACGTCCTCCTCTCCCCGGGCGCCCTGCGCCGCCGCACCCCGGAGACGGAGCACTGGACGCTGCCCGCCTTCGCGCGCTACGACACCGAGACCGACCCGGCCCGCACCGCCGACGTCCTGGTGCGCGCCGACGACCCCCGGCACCCGGCCTGGAGCGGCTGAGCCCAGCGCCCCCGATCACCGCGGCTGTGGGTCCCCGCCCTACCGGGTTCCCGGGGCGGCCGTCTCCCGAGGCGGGCCGACGGTTCAGAGCCAGCCGTTGCGGCGGAAGCCGCGGTACAGCGACACGCACACGGCCGATATCAGGCAGATGACCAGCGGATAGCCGAACCGCCAGTCGAGTTCCGGCATCACCTCGAAGTTCATGCCGTACACCCCGCACACCATGGTCGGCACCGCGATCACCGCGGCCCATGCCGTGATCTTGCGCATGTCCTCGTTCTGCGCCACCGTCACCTGCGCGAGGTGGGCCTGAAGAATCGAGTTCAGCAGTTCGTCGAAGGCGGCTATCTGCTCCTTGGCCCGGGTCTGATGGTCGAGGACGTCCCGGAAGTACGCCTGTATCTCCGGGTCGATCACCCGCATCGGCCGGGCGGAGAGCTCCTCCAGCGGGCGGCTCAGCGGCACGACGGCCCGCTTCAGCTCCAGCAACTCCCGCTTGAGCTGGTAGATCCGCCCCGGATCGACCCGCGCGCCGTCCTCCGCGAACACCGCGGTCTCCACCTCGTCGATGTCCTGCTGGAACGAGTCGGTGACACCCAGGTAGCCGTCGACCACGTGGTCCGCGATCGCGTGCAGCACCGCCGCCGGTCCCTTGGCGAGCTGGCCCGGAGCGGACTCCAGTTCCTCGCGCAGCGGACCGAGCGAGCCGTGCCGGCCGTGCCGCACGGTGATCACGAAGTCCTGCCCGGTGAACACCATGATCTCGCCGGTGCTCACCACCTCGCTCGTCGCCGTCAGCTTCTCGTGTTCGAGGTAGTAGACCGTCTTGAATACCGCGAACAGCGTCTGGCCGTACCGCTCCACCTTCGGGCGCTGATGCGCCTTGACCGTGTCCTCCACCGCCAGCGGGTGCAGGTCGAAGAGGTCCGCGATGCCCGCGAACTCCTCGTCCGTCGGCTCGTGCAGTCCCAGCCAGACGAAGCCGTCACGGGCCTTGCGCACCCGTGTCACGGCCTCCACCAGATCGCCGGCCTCCGGGAGCCGCTCGCCGTCCTGGTAGGCCACGCAGTTCACCACGGAGGAGCCCAGCGGGGACCGGGCAGGGTGGCTCAGGTCGACCCGGCGCCGCCCTCGCGCCAGCCGAGCCACCTTCCGCAGATTCCCCGCCATGGACATCCGGATCTCCTCGCGTGCACTTCTTGCCGCCTGGTCGAGCCAGTTTGCCAGGCTCGCGCGAGCGCCGGGTAAGCCTGTGGAAACCGCACATTCCGCTCTGTTCCCGCCTGTGGACGGGCGCGGCGGGCGCCGGACGAGGCTGGGATGATCCCGGTATGACGCACAGCGACGAGCATCCGGGCGGGCATTCGGGCGCGGACACCTACCAGGGCAAGGACGGCCCGCAGAACGGCCCGCAGGAGGGCCCGGCGGTGGGCCGGGACAAGAGCCGGGACGAGGGGCGGCAGCAGGGCCCGGACGGGGACCGGTATCTGCTCGAGAACCGGCAGACCGAGGCGGGTGAGCGTTTCGACGCCTTCGCGACCCTCTTCGACCCCACGACGTTCCGCCACCTCGAAGGACTCGGCGTCGGACCCGGGTGGCGCTGCTGGGAGGTCGGCGCCGGCGGCACCTCCGTCGTGTCCTGGCTGGCCCGGCGGGTCGGCCCCACGGGTACGGTCGTGGCGACCGACATCGACACCTCGCTGGTCGCCGGTGCCGCCCACCCGCCGGTGGAGGTCAGGGTCCACGACGTGGGCGCCGAGGAGCCGCCGGGGGAGGGCTTCGACCTCGTGCACGCCCGGCTCGTCCTGGTCCACGTGCCGGACCGGGAACGGGCGCTGCGGTCCATGATCAGGGCGCTGCGCCCCGGCGGACGGCTGCTGCTGGAGGACGCCGACCCCGCCCTCCAGCCCCTGCTCTGCCCGGACGAACACGGCCCCGCGGAGGAACTGGCCAACCGGCTGCGCCACGGCTTCTGCCGCCTGCTGGCCGATCGGGGCGCCGACCTGGCCTACGGCCGCAGACTCCCGCGCCTGCTGCGCGAGGCCGGTCTGCACCGGGTGGAGGCCGACGCCTACTTCCCGGTCACCTCGCCGGCCTGCACCGCCCTGGAGTCCGCCACGGTCCGGCAGATCCGCGCCCGGCTCGTCGCCGCGGGCCTGGCCACCGACGAGGAGATCGACCAGCACCTGACCAACGTGGCCTCCGGCACCATGGACCTGGCCACCGCGCCGATGATCTCCGCGTGGGGCACCAAGCCGTAGTACCTCCGGGCCGCCGGCCGCGGTACCTCTGGGCCGCCGACCGGAATGTCCCCGGGGTCTCGGAGGGTCACCGGGCTTGTGGAGGCCGCCCGCCCACCCGTGCCACCGCGAGCGCGCCCGCCGCGCAGCCCCGGGACGCCGCCGTCTCGGGGGTGGCGCCGGCCAGCAGGGCGGCGAGGAAGGCGCCGGTGAAGGCATCGCCCGCGCCGGTGGTGTCCCGTGGGGTGGCCGGTACCGCGGGTACGTGGGCGCGGACGGCGCCGGTGTGCGCCACCCGTGCCCCGGCAGAGCCCTGTTTCACGACCACCAGCGGTACACGGCGGCTCAACTCGGCCGCCGCGTCCGCCGGGTCGCGCAGACCCGTCAGCAGGCAGGCCTCGTCGCGGCTGGGCAGCAGCACGTCCACGCCCTCGATGAGCGCGAGGAACCGGTCCACACCCAGGGCGACGAGGAATCCGGCCGACGCGGGATCCAGGCTCACCGGCACACCACGCGCGCGGGCCGCCGCGACGGCGCTCGCCACCACCGCCCGGCCCGTACCGGAGAACAGCAGGTAGCCCGACAGATGCAGCCGGGCCACTCCGTCGAGCAGCGCGTCGGACCAGTCACCCGCCTCCAGACGCAGCGACGCCCCGCTGTCCGTGAGGAACGTGCGCTCGGCCGCCGCCGACGAGTCGACGAGGCAGACCACCGTTCCGGTCGGGGCCCCGGAATCGACCACCAGGTGGGGGCGCACCCCCGAGGCGGCCAGCGCCCGTTCGTGCCAGACCGCCGACTCCGCGCCCACCCGCCCCAGCAACCGGACCTCCCGGCACCCGCTGTGGGCCGCCCAGCAGGCCACGTTGGCCCCCGCCCCGCCGGGCAGCATCCGGACCGCGGCGGAGGTGTCGGTGCCGGTGGCCAGGGGCCCGCGATGCCGTACGACCACGTCCGTCACGACGTCCCCGACCACCAGCAGCGCCCCGCCGGCCGTCACCGCAGGGCCCACGCCGCCGCGATCCGTGCCGCCAGCCGTACGTTGCCGCGCACCGCGGCCAGGTTGGCGCGCAGCGAGGCACCGTCGGTGTGCCGCACCAGGTGGTCGAGCAGGAACGGGGTGACCGCCTGCCCCGTGACGCCCTGCTCCGCGCACGCGTGCAGAGCGTCGGTGAGGACACGCGCGTGCAGTTCGGGGTCCAACTGCTCCTGTCGTGGCACGGGGTTCGCGACGATCAGCGCCGACTCCGGTGCCCGCAGCGCGTTCTGCGCCCGCATGACCTCGGCCACGTCCTCCGGCGTCCGCAGCGTCCAGTCCACCGGATGACCCGAGTCGGACAGGTAGAAGCCGGGGAAGCGGTCCGTGCCGTACCCGGCCACCGCGACGCCCAGCGTCTCCAGCCGCTGCAACGTCGCCGGCACGTCCAGGATCGACTTGACCCCCGCGCACACGACCGTGATGCGCGTGCGCGCCAGCAGTCCGAGGTCGGCGGACTCGTCCTGCGTCCGGGTCCACTCCCGGTGCACTCCGCCGAGCCCGCCCGTGGCGAACACGCGGATGCCCGCCAGCGAGGCCAGCAGCGCCGTCGCCGACACCGTGGTCGCCCCGCTCGCCCCCGCGGCCATCGCGAGCGGCAGGTCACGGTGGCCGAGCTTGCGCATCCCCTCCTCGTTCGCGACCCGTTCCAGCTGCCCCTTGTCCAGGCCGACTTGAGGGTGGCCGTCCAGCACCGCGATGGTCGCGGGCACAGCACCCTCCTGCCGCACCGCGTCCTCCAGTTCCAGCGCCACCTGGAGGTTGCGCGGGCGCGGCAGCCCATGGGCGATGATCGTGGACTCCAGGGCCACCACGGGACGGCGCGCGGCCAGCGCCTCCCGCACCTCTTCGGACACCAGCAGCATGTGCCTGTCTCCCGTCTGTCGCGCTCCCCCTCATCTCTGGCGGGTGCCGCACCGGGTCAAACCCTCACGACCCGTACCGCACGGCATCAGCCGGGAACGCATGACGACAACACGCCATGCCACTTCGAGCAGTGCGCCTCGTGCCGGGTGCCTCAGAACAGTGGTTCGGGCAGCACGCCTTCCAGAGCGAGCAGCCTGCGCTTGGCCTCCAGGCCGCCGCCGAAGCCGCCGATGCCCCCGTCGCTCTCGACGACCCGATGGCACGGCACGACCACCGGCAGCGGATTGGCGCCCATCGCCGCGCCCACCGCCTGGGCGGCACCCGGCTGCCCCACCCGGTCGGCCAGATCGCCGTATCCGACGACCGTGCCGTACGGCACTCCCGATGCCAGTTCGCGCAGCACCTGCCGGTTGAAGCCGGAGATCAGCGACCAGTCCAGCGGCAGCTCGAAGTCCTGCCGCTCGCCCGCGAAGTACGCCCGCACCTGGCGTATCGCCTCCGCGAGCAGCGGGGAGCCGGGCGCCTCGACCGGCTCGGTGCCCAGTCGGGACGCCAGCCTGTCCAGCGCGCGCTCCCGTATCGCGTCGGTGGCGTGGAAGACGACGTTGACCAGGCCCTCGGGGGTCGCGGCCAGCAGCAGGGGGCCGATGCCGGTATCGACGACGGCCCACACGACCCGCTGCTCGTCCGGAGCGACCCGCTGCTCGTCCTGCTCGTGGCTGTCCATGCGATTACGGTACGGCCCGCCACTGACAACACCCTCTGACCTGCGCCGTCGCGGACTCAGACAGCCTTGAGCGCCGCGCGCACCACGTCCGGCTTGTTCGTGATGACACCGTCCACGCCGTAGCCGGCGCCGGTCCGGGCGCCGGAGGCGTCGTCCACCGTCCAGGCGAAGACACGCAGGGGAGCGCCGTGCGGCCCCCGGTGCGCGTGGACGGCCGCCACGTAGTCCGCCGACAGTGTGGGGTAGGAGGGGTTGATCAGGTCCACGAAGGTCGCGTACCGGCGCAGCTCCGCCGTGTCCGGGTGGCCGAGGTAGGCAGTGCGGATGGCGGGCTTCAGTCGGTGCACGGCCCGCACGCTGTCGGCGCTGAAGCTCTGCACGATCAGCCGGTCCGCCAGGTGCCGGTGGTCGAGCCAGCCGTCGTTGGCGAGCACCTTGAGGGTCTGTGCCTCGATACCCGGGTACAACTCGGGGTTCTTGATCTCCAGGAGCAGCTTCTCGTGGTTGTGTTCGATCCGGCGCAGGTACTGGTCGAGCGTCGGTACGCGCGTGCCCGCGAACGCGGGGGAGAACCAGCTGCCCGCGTCCAGGCGGGCGATCTCGGCGGCGGTGAAGTCCTTCACCTTCCACGGGGCCCGGCCGGGAAAGATCCGCTCGACGTTGGTCGTCCGCTTCAGGGTGGTGTCGTGGACGACCACGAGTTCGCCGTCCTTGGTCCGCTGGACGTCGTTCTCCACCCAGGAGAAGCCGAGCGCCGCCGCCTTGTCGACGGCGGGCAGCGTGTTCTCCGGGGCGTGGGCGGAGGCGCCCCGGTGTGCGACGATCACAGGCTGTGGCCGCCGCTGTGCGACGACCACGGGCTGCGGGTGCTGTGCGTCGGCGGCCCGCGTTTGTGAGACGGGCAGGAACAGGTCGCCGGCCGCCGCAAGAGCGGTGGCCAGGGTGGCGACTGCGCGCGCGTGCATGCGTACTCCTCGCGACGAGTGATCACGGACAGCTCAAGCGTGACAGCACAGAGTCAACGAGGCGCTCGCAGAAGGGCTACGGGTGGAGCCACGGACCGCCGCGGAGCCGGTCCGGCCCGCTCACGGGTGCCGCACATCTGCGACGAGGCCGTGCTTCTTTGCCGGAAAGTCGTTCGGCCATTCCGGCGGCAGTCATACTCTCAGCGTCAACCTTGACTCGCGTGGCAGTCCTGGGACGGGGGGATTCACGATTTCCGGGACTTCAAGAGGGCGGAAGGGCAACCGCGCATGCACGGCACCGTCGACGGATTCAGCTACGGGCTCGTCACCCCCGTGGTGGCCTGTCTCATGGCCTGCCTCGGCGGGGCCCTCGGCCTGCGCTGCACCACGCGCGCCCTCCTCGTCGCCCGTTCGTGGCGTCCCGGCTGGCTCGCCCTCGGTTCGGCGGCGATCGGCGCGGGCATCTGGACCATGCACTTCGTCGCGATGACCGGCTTCACCGTCGAAGAGGCGTCGATCGGCTACGACCGGCCGACGACGTACGCGAGCCTGGCCGTCGCCGTCGTCATGGCGGGGATCGGGATCTTCATCGTGGGCTACCGCGGCGCGACCGGCTCCGCCCTGTTCACCGGCGGCACGATCACCGGCCTCGGCGCCGCCAGCATGCACTACCTGGGCATGGCCGGGATGCGGCTCGACGGCACGCTCGAGTACAACACCCTCACCGTCGCGGCCTCCGTGGTGATCGCCGTCGTCGCGGCGACCGCGGCCCTCTGGGCAGCCGGCCGGGCGAAGGGATTCCTCTGGAGCGTCGGCGCCAGCGTCGTCATGGGACTCGCCGTCGTCGGCATGCACTACACGGGCATGGCCGCGCTCAGCGTCCACCTGCACGACAGCGGCGGCGTCGGCACCGGCGAGTCGCCGGCGGCCCTGCTCACGCCGATGCTGATCGGCCCGCTCCTTTTCCTGCTGCTCACCGGCGCCGTCGTACTGTTCGATCCGCTGATGATCACGGGCACGTCCGGCTGGACCCCGGTCGAGGACAAGCCGGGCGTCCCGGCGCGCGAGCTCGTCGCCCACTCCGCCCGTCGCCCACCGGCCCGCGCCCACCTCGGCCCCGAACTCGAGACGGTCCACGAACGCTCCCGCGCTCCGCAGAGCCGCTGATCCGGACCCGTTGTCAGTGGTGGGTCGTACGGTGGATGTCATGCGGCCCGTCTCTCACATCGAACGCACGGTGGCGCCCTTCGAGGTCGTCAGCCCCTACCAGCCCAGCGGCGACCAGCCGCAGGCCATCGCCGAACTCGCCCGGCGCATCGGGGCGGGGGAGCCGGACGTCGTCCTGCTCGGCGCCACCGGTACCGGCAAGTCCGCCACCACCGCCTGGATGATCGAGAAGCTTCAGCGCCCGACCCTCGTCATGGCGCCGAACAAGACGCTCGCCGCCCAACTGGCCAACGAGTTCCGCGAACTCCTGCCGAACAACGCGGTCGAATACTTCGTCTCGTACTACGACTACTACCAGCCCGAGGCCTACGTCCCGCAGTCGGACACCTACATCGAGAAGGACTCCTCGATCAACGAGGAGGTCGAGCGCCTGCGCCACTCGGCGACCAACTCGCTGCTCACCCGCCGCGACGTCGTCGTGGTCGCCTCCGTCTCCTGCATCTACGGCCTGGGCACCCCGCAGGAGTACGTGGACCGCATGGTCCCCCTCCGGGTCGGCGACGAGATCGATCGCGACGAGCTGCTGCGCCGTTTCGTGGACATCCAGTACACGCGCAACGACATGGCCTTCACCCGCGGCACCTTCCGGGTGCGCGGCGACACCATCGAGATCTTTCCGGTCTACGAGGAGCTGGCCGTCCGCATCGAGATGTTCGGCGACGAGATCGAGGCGCTGTCGACCCTGCACCCGCTCACCGGCGAGATCATCAGCGACGACCAGCAGCTGTACGTCTTCCCGGCCTCGCACTACATCGCCGGCCCCGAGCGCATGGAGCGGGCGGTCAGGGGCATCGAGAAGGAGCTCGAGGAGCGCCTGGCCGAGCTGGAGAAGCAGGGCAAGCTGCTGGAGGCCCAGCGGCTGCGGATGCGCACCACCTACGACATCGAGATGCTCCGCCAGATCGGTACCTGCTCCGGCGTGGAGAACTACTCGATGCACTTCGACGACCGTGCGCCCGGCACTCCGCCCAACACCCTGCTCGACTACTTCCCGGACGACTTCCTGCTCGTCATCGACGAGTCGCACGTCACCGTGCCCCAGATCGGCGCGATGTACGAGGGCGACGCCTCCCGCAAGCGCACCCTCGTCGAGCACGGCTTCCGACTGCCGTCCGCCCTGGACAACCGCCCGCTGAAGTGGGAGGAGTTCCAGGAACGCATCGACCAGACGGTGTACCTGTCGGCGACGCCGGGCACCTACGAGCTGTCCCGCTCGGACGGTCAGGTCGAGCAGATCATCCGCCCCACCGGCCTGGTCGACCCGCAAGTCGTCGTCAAGCCCACCGAGGGCCAGATCGACGACCTGGTGCACGAGATCCGCGGGCGCGTGGAGAAGGACGAACGCGTCCTGGTCACCACGCTGACCAAGAAGATGGCCGAGGACTTGACGGACTACTTTTTGGAGCTCGGCATCCAGGTGCGCTACCTGCACAGCGACGTCGACACCCTGCGCCGGGTCGAGCTGCTGCGTGAGCTGCGCAGCGGCGAGTTCGACGTCCTGGTCGGCATCAACCTGCTGCGTGAGGGTCTCGACCTGCCCGAGGTGTCCCTGGTCGCGATCCTCGACGCCGACAAGGAGGGCTTCCTGCGCTCGGGCACCTCGCTGATCCAGACCATCGGCCGCGCCGCGCGCAACGTCTCCGGCCAGGTCCACATGTACGCCGACAAGATCACCCCGGCGATGGAGAAGGCCATCGACGAGACCAACCGCCGCCGGGAGAAGCAGATCGCGTACAACAAGGCGAACGGCATCGACCCGCAGCCGCTGCGCAAGAAGATCAACGACATCGTCGCGCAGATCGCCCGTGAGGAGGTCGACACCGAGCAACTGCTCGGCACCGGGTACCGCAAGGGGAAGGACGGCAAGGGCGCGAAGAGCCCCGTGCCCGCCCGCGGCGACGGAGCCGGCGCCGCCAAGCCGGCCAAGTCCGCGAAGTCCGCCAAGGGCAAGGCGAAGGAGACGGTGCCCACCGACCGTCCCGCCGCCGAACTCGCCGAGCAGATCGAACAGATGACGGAGCGGATGCGCGCGGCCGCCGCCGACCTCCAGTTCGAGGTCGCGGCCCGGTTGCGCGACGAGGTCGCGGAGATGAAGAAGGAGCTGCGCCAGATGCGCGAGGCGGGGCTGTCCTGACCGACTGCGCCGTGTTGCAAGACCGACACAAAGTGCGGACCCGTGTGCGGTGATGTCACTGCCTCTGCGTAGGGTTCTTGGCAGCCGCGGAACGGCGGTGACTGGGGCGTAGTTCGAGAGGGGAATCAGCCGTGACCGTCAACTTGACCAAGGGTCAGGCCATCAGTCTGCAGAAGAACGACGGGGGCAGCCTGAGCGCGGTCCGTATGGGTCTCGGCTGGCAGGCGGCCCCGCGCCGGGGACTGTTCGGCTCACGCACGCGCGAGATCGACCTCGACGCCTCCGCCGTGCTCTTCGCCGAGAAGCAGCCGGTCGACGTCGTCTTCTTCCGCCACCTGGTGAGCGACGACGGCTCGGTGCGCCACACCGGCGACAACCTGGTCGGCGGCGCGGGTCAGGGCGGCGACGACGAGTCGATCCTCGTCGACCTTCAGCGCGTCCCGGTCCACATCGACCAGATCGTCTTCACCGTGAACTCCTTCACGGGCCAGACCTTCCAGGAAGTGCAGAACGCGTTCTGCCGTCTGGTCGACGAGACCAACGGCCAGGAGCTCGCCCGCTACACCCTCGCGGGCGGTGGCGACTACACCGCCCAGATCATGGCGAAGGTCCACCGAGTGAACGGCGCCTGGACGATGACGGCCCTCGGCGTCCCCGCCAACGGCCGCACCTTCCAGGACCTGATGCCGGCGATCCTGCCGCACCTGTAGAAGCGTTCGGACTGTCCGGGGTGTTCGGACTGTCCGCACGGTTCTGACTGCCGGGCGGCCCGGTGAGTGGCGCACGACAGCACATGACACCAGGGGGACGAAGGCGATGACGGCCGAGTTGGTGCGGGGGCAGAACCACCCGCTCTCCGAGGTTCGCCTGGAGATCCGGATCTCGGCCGGCCGGCCGGTCGTGGCGGCGGCCGCGCTCAGCGACGACAGCGGCAGGGCGCGGGGCGCCGAGTGGGTGGTGCACCCCGGCGCTCCCGGCCTGCCCGGTCTGGAGGTCTCCCGCCAGGCCGCCGCCGACCACCGGCTCGCCGTCGACCTGGCTGCCATGCCCGAAGCGGTGCACCGCGTCGACGTGCTGCTGGCCCTGCCCGCCGAGGGCGGGGGCCCGACCCGGTTCGGCACGGTAGCCGCACCCTTCGTCGCGGTCACCGGCCTCGACGGCACCGAGCTCGTCAGCTACACGGTGACCGGCCTGGACACCGAGTCCGCCGTGATCGCCGTGGAGCTGTACCGCCGTCAGGGTGCCTGGAAAGTGCGCGCCGTCGGCCAGGGCTACGCGGGCGGACTCACCGAACTCCTCGCCGACCTGGGGCTGACCGAGTCCCGTGAACTGGCCGCCGCCGCCGAGGAGGCGGTGGCCCAGGGGCTGGCCCGCTCGGTGGCGGTGCCTCCGCCCCGCACGACCGATGACGCCCGTACGACGGATGACGCCCGCTCCCGCCAGGCCCCGGCGCCGTCCCGGCCGGGCCCGACGGCTTCCCTTTCCACCCACGAGGGTTCTTCCCACGCCGGACAGGCCTCCGGGGCCGCTGGATCCTCGGCGCCGCAGCCGGCGGCTCCGGGGGGATCCGGAGGAGGGGCCCCCGCGGCTGGATCACCGCCCCCGGCATCCACGGGGGGAACCATCGACTACCGGCATCCGCGGCGTGGGCCCGCAGCACCAGTTCCGTCTGGACAGCCCGCACCCCCGGACCCCTCCGGACAGCCCGCGCCCCCGCCCGGACACCCCGCCGCGCAGCCGGCCGCGTTTCCGGGCCATGACCAGCAGCCCGCGCGGCCCGTCGCGGGGGACGCGACCGGGTGGTCGATGGAGGAGCGGCTCTACAACCAGGTCTGGGGGATGTTCGAGGACCTGGCTCGCACCACGGCCGCCTATCGCAGCGCCGTCGACTTCGCCGACTCGCGCATGGACAAGGAGCTGGACCAGGCCCTGTCCGACCCGCGCAGCCGCATCGGAGGTCAGGGCGATGCCGCCCGGGAGGCGGCCCGCGCCAAGCACGCGCAGCTCGTCGACCAGGCCAGAGCGGTGCTGGACAGAGACCTGGCCCAGCTCACCGACGAGTCCGAGGTCGTCGAGCCGGCCCTGCCGCCGGCGTACGCCCGCTGGGACAACCCGGTCTGGCACGGCTACCGCGTGCCGATGGAGCCCCCCATGGCGATACGCCTCGGCGACCTCCACCTGCCCGAGGACCCGTTCCTGCGCATCCCCATGCTGATCCGGCTGCCGCTGGAACGCGGCCTGTGGATCGACAGCGGCCGCTGGGCGTCCCCCGACGACTCCTTCGACGACGCGGGCGAACGGCGCCTCCTGGCGATGGAGGCGGCCGTGGCGCACGCGGCCCGGCTGATCGCCGTCCACCCGCCGGGCGAGTTCGGCGTCCATGTCATCGACCCGGCGGGATCCGGTGCGCGGGCACTCGCGCCCCTGGCGCACACGGGCGTGCTCGCGTGGCCGCCCGCGGCCGGTGCCGCCGGGGTCGCTGACGTCCTGAGCCGGCTCACCCAGCGGGTCGACCTGGTGCAGATGGCCATGCGCGGGGGCGCGCCGGACGCGCTGCCGCCCGGCTTCGACGCGGCCGAACAGCTGCTGATCGTCAACGACTTCCCGCACGGCTTCGACGACCGCGCCGTGACCCGGTTGCGCTACCTCGCCGACGAGGGCCCGGCCGTCGGCGTCCACCTGATGATGGTCGCCGACCGCGAGGACGCCGCCGCCTACGGTCCGTTGCTCGACCCGCTGTGGCGTTCGCTGATGCGACTGACCCCGGTACCTGACGACCACCTGGCCGACCCCTGGGTCGGACACGCCTGGACGTACGAGCCGCCGGTGGTGCCGCCGGGCAGTCAGGTGCTTCAGCTGGTGCTCACCGAGGTCGCGACGGCCCGTCGCGACGGGAACCGCTGAGGCGGGGCACGCGCCCCGCATCACCCCTTCCCAAAGGAATCGTAAACCCGCTCTGACCTCCGTTTTTGCACTTTTCTTTACCTGGCTCTTTACCATTCCTTGGTCATTCCGGTACCGTTTTGTCCTGTGAATGTCTCGTTGTCCCTGTGGGCCCTGACCATCGTCGGCCTCGCCGCGCTGATCGCCGTCGACTTCTTCATCGGCCGCAAACCCCATGACGTGTCGATCAAGGAAGCCGGGATCTGGACGGCCGTCTGGGTCGCCCTGGCCGGCTTCTTCGGGCTCGGCCTGCTCGTCCTCGGCGGCGGCCGGCCGGCGGGCGAGTTCTTCGCCGGCTTCATCACCGAGAAGTCGCTGAGCGTCGACAACCTCTTCGTCTTCGTCCTGATCATGGCCAAGTTCGCCGTGCCGTCGCAGTACCAGCGACGGGTGCTGATGATCGGCGTCCTCATAGCCCTGGTCCTGCGGGCCGGGTTCATCGCCGCCGGAGCCGCGATCATCGCGAGCTTCTCGTGGGTGTTCTTCCTCTTCGGCGCCTTCCTGATCTGGACCGCCTGGAAACTCGTCCAGGAGGCCCGCTCCGGCGGGGACGAGGAAGCGGATTTCGAGGAGAACAAGCTGCTCAAGGCCGCCGAGCGCCGCTTCGGCGTGACCGACCGCTACCACGGCACCCGGCTGTGGATCCGGCAGAACGGCAAGCGTGTGATGACGCCGATGCTGGTCGTGATGCTCGCGATCGGCACCACCGACATCCTGTTCGCCCTCGACTCGATCCCCGCGATCTTCGGCCTCACCCAGGACCCGTACATCGTCTTCACCGCCAACGCCTTCGCGCTGATGGGCCTCCGGCAGCTGTACTTCCTGATAGGCGGCCTGCTCGAGAAGCTGGTCCACCTGTCCTACGGCCTGTCGGTGATCCTCGGCTTCATCGGCGTCAAGCTGGTGCTGCACGCGCTGCACGAGTCCGGTGCGCACGTCCCCGAGATCAGCATCCCGGTCTCCCTCGGCGTGATCTGCGCGGTTCTCGCCGTCACCACCGTCACCAGCCTGCTGGCCGCCAGGAAGCAGACCGCGGAGGAGGCGCGGCGGACGCAGGCACAGGAGGAGCGCCAGGAGCGCCAGCGCCAGGAGGGCCAGGAGCGCCACGAGGTCGCGGCGAAGGGCCGGGCCGATGCCTGAGCGTGAGGGGGAGCGCACCCGCCCCCTGATCGCGCATGCGAACGTCTCCGGACTCTGCGACGATCGCAGCATGATCACGCGGCTCAGGGGACTCGTGGCGGCGTGGACGATCATCGTGCCGCTGCTCGCCGTCGTCCTGCTGATCCTCACCTGGGGGCGTTCCCTGCCCGGCACGCTCGTCGGCCTGGTCACCCTGGTCCTCGCCGGCTCGGTCCTGGCCGCGGTGCACCACGCGGAGGTGGTCGCCCACCGCGTCGGCGAACCCTTCGGCTCCCTGGTCCTCGCGATCGCCGTCACCGTCATCGAGGTCGCGCTCGTCGTGACCTTGATGGCGGACGGCGGCGACAAGTCCTCGACGCTCGCCAGGGACACGGTGTTCGCGGCGGTGATGATCACCTGCAACGGCGTGGTCGGCATGAGCCTGCTGGTCGGCTCCCTGCGCCACGGCACGGCCGTCTTCAACGCCGAGGGCACCGGCGCCGCCCTCGCCACGGTGGCGACCCTGGCCACGCTCAGCCTGGTGCTCCCCACGTTCACCACCAGCCAGCCGGGGCCGCAGTTCTCCGGAGTGCAGCTCACCTTCGCCGCGATCTCCTCGCTCGTCCTGTACGGCCTGTTCGTGGCCACCCAGACCGTGCGGCACCGCGACTACTTCCTGCCGATCACCCGGCAGGGAGAGGTGATCACCTCCGAGGACCACGCGGCGGCACCGTCCTCCCGCACCGCCTGGATCAGCCTGGGCCTGCTGGGCATGGCCCTGGTCGGTGTGGTCGGACTGGCCAAGGGCGTGTCGCCCACAGTCGAGTCCGCGGTGGAGGCCGCCGGTCTGCACCACGCGGTCGTCGGTGTGATCATCGCCCTGCTCGTGCTGCTGCCCGAGACCATCGCCGCGCTGCGCTCCGCCCGGCGCGACCGGGTGCAGACCAGCCTCAACCTCGCGCTGGGTTCCGCGATGGCCAGCATCGGCCTGACCATCCCGGCCGTCGCGCTGGCCTCGCTGTGGCTGCCCGGGCCGCTGGTCCTCGGCCTCGGCTCCACGCACATGCTGATGCTCCTGCTCACCGTGGTGGTCACCTCGCTGACCGTGGTGCCGGGACGGGCCACACCGCTCCAGGGCGGCGTCCACCTGGTGATCTTCGCGGCCTATCTGGAGTTGGCGATCAACCCCTAGGTGGACCGGCGCGTCGTGATAGACCGGGGTCCCAAGCGGCAGTCGCCCATCGGCCGCCGTAGGACGAACGGACCGGAGGAACCGTGCCCCGCACCCTGGCCAACGCCCCGATCATGATTCTCAACGGCCCCAACCTGAACCTGCTCGGGCAGCGGCAGCCGGAGATCTACGGCTCCGGCACGCTCGCGGACGTCGAGGCGCTGTGCGTCAAGGCGGCCGCCGCGCACGGCGCCACGGTCGACTTCCGTCAGTCCAACCACGAGGGCGAACTGGTCGACTGGATCCACGAGGCCCGGCTGAACCACTGCGGAATCGTCATCAACCCCGCCGCCTACTCGCACACCTCCGTCGCGATCCTCGACGCGCTCAACACCTGTGACGGGCTGCCGGTGGTGGAGGTGCACATCTCCAACATCCACCAGCGCGAGGAGTTCCGGCACCACTCGTACGTCTCCCTGCGTGCCGACGGCGTCATCGCCGGATGCGGAGTGCAGGGCTACGCGTTCGCGGTGGAGCGGGTCGCGGCACTGGCCGGCGTGCCGCGGGCGGACGCGTAGCGGCGTGCGGCCGTACGCCGCCGTCCACCACTCGCCGTCCGCTCACAACCGCCGTGCGCTCACCAACCGCGCGCGTGCCACTCCGGCAGATGCGGGCGCTCGGCGCCCAGCGTCGTGTCGTTGCCGTGGCCCGGGTAGACCCAGGTCTCGTCCGGGAGGGCGTCGAAGATCTTCGTCTCCACGTCGTGGATCAGGTCGGCGAACGCCTTCGGGTCCTTGTGGGTGTTGCCGACTCCGCCGGGGAAGAGGCAGTCCCCGGTGAACACGTGCGGGTGGCCGTGCGGGTCGTCGTAGACGAGCGCGATCGAGCCGGGGGTGTGGCCGACGAGGTGGCGTGCGGTGAGTTCCACCTGCCCCACCCGGACGGTGCCGCCGTCGTCCACGAGGACGTCGGTCGGCACCGGGATGCCCTCGGCGTCGTCCCGTCCCGCGTACGTACGCGCGTGCGTGGCCGCCACGACCTCCGCCAGCGCCTGCCAGTGGTCGGCGTGCCGGTGGGTGGTGACCACGGAGGCGATGCCGTCGTCACCGATCATGGCGAGCAGCGTGTGCGCGTCGTTGGCCGCGTCGATCAGCAGTTGCTCGTCCGTGGCCCGGCAGCGCAGCAGATAGGCGTTGTTGTCCATCGGGCCGACCGCGATCTTCGTGATCATCAGGTCCTTGAGCTCGTGGACGTCCGCCGGGCCGCCGACCTTCACCTCTCCGCTGTACGTCATGGCCGTCAGCCTATAGCGGGGCAGCCGCCCGGGGACCACCGCGCACGCGGCTACAGCGTGGGCAGCACGGGCAGCGCCACACCCTCGTCGAGGACGTCCACGCCCTCGCCCCGAGTCCGCCCCGACAGCCAGCCCAGCAGTGCGGTGGAGGGGCCCAGGACGACGATCGGCTCGTCGTCGAGCTGCCGGCCCGTGCACCACTCGAGACGGACCGCGTCCTCCTGGGCCATCAGCGCGATGCCCGGAACCTCCGGATGGTTCGTGAACCGCTCCGCGAGGAACCCGATCTCCCGCTCGACGAACTCCGCCGGAAGGTCCTCGAGCTCGTAGCCGATCCCGAGGTCGACGTGGTGCAGCTCGACCTCCACCCAGCGCCGGAACGGCACCCGGGACGCGGAGTCGGTGACGCCGTTGCGCAGCTCCACCGTCCGCGACCAGTCCGAGAGCGCGTCCGCCGTCCGCTGCCAGCGGGCCGCGCTCTCGCGCACGTCGGCGAGCTGGGCGTCGAGGGGGCGCGGGGCGTCCCGCTCGATGTCGGCGTCCCGGGCCTCGGCGGACGTGTACATGGGACGGCCCTCGAACACGTTCACCAGTGCGTCCGCGTTGCGGGCGAGGTGGGACAGGACGTGACCCCGGGTCCAGCCGGGCAGGCGTGACTGGTCGGTCACAGCCGCGTTGTCCAGCTTGCCGACTGCGGTCAGCAGTCGCTCGGTTGCGTCCTGCACAGACGCCAGGTCGCGTACGTGATCAATCATGACGCCGACCCTAGTCCCACCACACCTTCGGGTGAAGGTGGCGAAGGACGACCGTAAATCGAATGTACGTGCTATAAGCTCGGGCGTGGCATCGGGCATGCTGGAGAGCCGGGGTTTGTTGTGTATCCGGGTGCATCCGGGAATCCCGCCCGGCGTTGTCAGTGGCTCCCCCTAGTCTGAGAAAGCACGGGGGCCCCGCCCCTGTCACTTCTCTCAAGAAAGGTGCGGACCGGCGTGGCCGACCGTCTCATCGTCCGTGGCGCGCGCGAGCACAACCTGAAGAACGTCTCGCTCGACCTGCCTCGGGACTCGCTCATCGTCTTCACGGGCCTGTCCGGGTCGGGCAAGTCCTCCCTGGCCTTCGACACGATCTTCGCCGAGGGCCAGCGGCGCTACGTGGAGTCGCTCTCCTCGTACGCCCGCCAGTTCCTCGGCCAGATGGACAAGCCGGACGTCGACTTCATCGAGGGCCTGTCCCCGGCGGTTTCCATCGACCAGAAGTCGACCTCGCGCAACCCGCGCTCGACGGTCGGCACCATCACCGAGGTCTACGACTACCTGCGGCTGCTCTTCGCCCGCATCGGCAAGCCGCACTGCCCCGAGTGCGGCCGCCCGATCTCGCGCCAGTCGCCGCAGGCCATCGTCGACAAGGTGCTGGAGCTGCCGGAGGGGAGCCGCTTCCAGGTCCTCTCGCCGCTGGTGCGCGAGCGCAAGGGCGAGTTCGTCGACCTCTTCGCCGACCTCCAGACCAAGGGCTACTCCCGCGCGCGCGTGGACGGCGAGACCATCCAGCTCTCCCACCCGCCCACGCTGAAGAAGCAGGAGAAGCACACCATCGAGGTGGTCGTCGACCGCCTCACGGTCAAGGACTCCGCCAAGCGCCGCCTCACCGACTCCGTCGAGACCGCGCTCGGCCTGTCCGGCGGCATGGTCGTGCTCGACTTCGTCGACCTGCCCGAGGACGACCCCGAGCGCGAGCGGATGTACTCGGAGCACCTGTACTGCCCGTACGACGACCTGTCCTTCGAGGAGATGGAGCCCCGTTCCTTCTCCTTCAACTCGCCCTTCGGCGCCTGCCCCGAGTGCACCGGCATCGGCACCCGCATGGAGGTCGACCCGGAGCTGATCGTCCCGGACGAGGAGAAGACCCTCGACGAGGGCGCCATCCACCCCTGGTCGCACGGGCACACCAAGGACTACTTCGGACGGCTGGTCGGGGCCCTCGCCGACGCCCTCGGCTTCCGCACCGACATCCCCTTCGCGGGCCTTCCGCAGCGCGCCAAGAAGGCCCTGCTCTACGGCCACAAGACGCAGATCGAGGTCCGGTACCGCAACCGGTACGGGCGCGAGCGCGTCTACACCACGCCCTTCGAGGGTGCCGTGCCGTTCGTCAAGCGCCGCCACAGCGAGGCCGAGAGCGACGCCAGCCGCGAGCGCTTCGAGGGGTACATGCGCGAGGTGCCCTGCCCCACCTGCGAGGGCACGCGCCTGAAGCCGGTCGTCCTCGCGGTCACGCTCATGGGCAGGTCGATCGCCGAGATCTCCGCGATGTCGATCAGCGACTGCGCGGACTTCCTGCGCGGGCTGAAGCTCGACGCCCGCGACAAGAAGATCGCCGAGCGGGTGCTCAAGGAGGTCAACGAGCGGCTGCGGTTCCTGGTCGACGTCGGCCTCGACTACCTCTCGCTGAACCGCGCGGCCGGCACGCTCTCCGGCGGCGAGGCCCAGCGCATCCGTCTGGCCACGCAGATCGGCTCCGGGCTCGTCGGCGTCCTGTACGTCCTCGACGAGCCGTCCATCGGCCTGCACCAGCGCGACAACCACCGGCTGATCGAGACCCTGGTCCGGCTGCGCGACATGGGCAACACGCTCATCGTCGTCGAGCACGACGAGGACACCATCAAGACCGCCGACTGGATCGTCGACATCGGCCCCGGCGCGGGCGAGCACGGCGGCAAGGTCGTGCACAGCGGCTCCCTGAAGGAACTGCTCGCCAACGCCGAGTCGCAGACCGGGCAGTACCTGTCCGGCGAGAAGGCGATCCCGCTGCCCGACATCCGGCGCCCGCTCGACCCGTCGCGGCAGCTCACCGTGCACGGCGCCCGGGAGAACAACCTCCAGGACATCGACGTGTCCTTCCCGCTCGGCGTGTTCACGGCCGTCACCGGAGTCTCGGGCTCCGGCAAGTCGACGCTGGTCAACGACATCCTCTACACACACCTGGCCCGCGAGTTGAACGGCGCGCGCAACGTGCCCGGCCGGCACACGCGCGTGGACGGCGACGATCTCGTCGACAAGGTGGTGCACGTCGACCAGTCGCCCATCGGCCGCACCCCACGGTCCAACCCGGCGACGTACACCGGCGTCTTCGACCACGTCCGCAAGCTGTTCGCCGAGACCACCGAGGCGAAGGTCCGGGGCTACCAGCCCGGCCGCTTCTCCTTCAACGTCAAGGGCGGGCGCTGCGAGAACTGCGCGGGCGACGGCACCATCAAGATCGAGATGAACTTCCTGCCCGACGTCTACGTCCCCTGCGAGGTCTGCCACGGCGCCCGCTACAACCGGGAGACCCTGGACGTCCACTACAAGGGCAAGTCCATCGCCGACGTGCTGAACATGCCGATCGAGGAGGCGACGGAGTTCTTCGAGGCCGTCCCGGCGATCGCCCGCCACCTCAGGACCCTCAAGGACGTCGGCCTCGGCTATGTCCGGCTCGGCCAGTCCGCGACCACCCTGTCCGGCGGTGAGGCGCAGCGCGTGAAGCTCGCCAGCGAGCTCCAGCGCCGCTCCACCGGACGCACGGTCTACGTCCTGGACGAGCCCACCACCGGTCTGCACTTCGAGGACATCAGCAAGCTGCTGAAGGTGCTGTCCGGACTGGTCGACAAGGGCAACACGGTCATCGTCATCGAGCACAACCTCGATGTGATCAAGACCGCCGACTGGGTCGTCGACATGGGTCCCGAGGGCGGTGCCGGCGGCGGCCTGGTCGTCGCCGAGGGCACACCCGAGCAGGTCGCCGGCGTGCCGACGAGCCACACCGGGAAGTTCCTGCGCGAGATCCTCCAGCCGGACCGGATCAGCGACGCCGCCTCCTCGGCCAAGGCCTCGCGAGGCACCGCCGCCAAGAAGGGCGTCGCGGCCGCGTCGGCGACCCGCAAGACGGCCACGGCCAGGACGACGACCAAGACCGTCAACAGCACGGCGAGCAAGAAGGCGACGCCCGCGAAGAAGACGACGCGGGCCCGCAAGGCCTGAGGCACCGTCCGACAGGTCCCTCGCGCCCCGGGGCACTCCCGTGGGGCGCGAGGGGCACCGGACGCCTACGGCGCGCCCGCCTCCGCCGCGTACGGCGGCTCCGCTCCCGCGCGGGAGCAGGTGATCGCTGCCGCGCGTGCCGCGAACCGCAGCAGCCGGCTCCAGCCGGACGCGCCGAGGCCCGCGAGGCCTTCGGCGGAGAGGGCGTCCTGGACGGACAGTCCGTGCAGCAGGGCCGCGTTCACGGTGTCACCCGCGCCGATGGTGTCGACGACGTCGACCTTCTCGCCCGGCACGGAGTGCTCCGCGCCGTCCCGGGTGTACGCGGTGAGCCCGTCGCCGCCGTGGGTGATCACCACCGCCGAGGGTCCGGCGGCCAGCCACTCGCGCGGAGTGCCGCCCAGCCACTCTGCGTCCTCCTCGGAGAGCTTCAGCAGCGACACCGAGGGCAGCCAGCTCGCGAAGCGCGCCCGGTAGGCGTCCGCGTCCGCGATCAGCCCGGGCCGGATGTTCGGGTCGAGCGCGGTGAACACACCCTGCTCGGACGCCGTCCGCATCAGCTCCTCGTAGGCGCTCGCGCCCGGCTCCAGCACCAGCGAACAGGTACCGAAGGACACCGCGCGGGTCCCGGCGGGCAGCGCCGCCGGCGCGGTGAACAGACGGTCGGCGGTGCCGTCGACGTAGAACGAGTACGCGGCGGAGCCGTCGGTGCCGACCGTGGCGACCGCCAGGGTGGTCGGCTCGGCGCCGCGCTGCACACCGGACACGTCCACCCCGGCCCCCCGCAGCCCGTCGAGCAGGGCCTCGCCGAAGGCGTCGTACGACGTGCGCGAGCAGAACACCGTCGGCGAGCCGAGGCGGCCCAACGCGACGGCCGTGTTGTACGGGCCGCCGCCGAGCGCCGGTCTGAGGTCCGCGAGGGCGCCCCTTCCCCGCGGTACCAGGTCGATCAGGGCCTCACCGGCGACGACGATCACGAGTCGGTTCCTTCCTCGGACAGCTCGGGCCCGGGAAGGTATCCCATCGCGCGCCGGAGGTAAAACGCCGGCCCGGGGGTCCGCCCGACCCGCCCCGATCCGCCCGACCCGCCCCCGTACGGTCCGGACCCGCTGGGTATCGTCGGCGTGTCCAGCCCCTTGACCAGTGGAGGCCTTCATGTCCGGCCATCCCTCCGCGAGCCGCCGCACGATATTGCGGGGAGCGGCCCTCACCCCCGCCGTCGCGCTCGGGCTCACCGCCTGCGGACCGATCGGCGGCGTCTCGACCCCCGCCACGCCCACCGCGCCGGTCGACCTCGGCGCCGAGAGCGAGGTTCCCGAGGGCGGCGCCAAGCTGTACCGGGACCACAACGTGGTGGTCAGCCGGGAGGCGGACGGCACCCTCAAGGCGTTCAGCACGATCTGCACGCACGCGCAGTGCCCGATCAACAAGCTGGAGGGCACGAAGCTGATCTGTCCCTGCCACGGCAGCGAGTTCGACGCCACGACCGGCGAGGTGGTGCGCTCCCCGGCCAGCGTGCCGCTGCCCGAACTGCCGGTGCGCGCGCAGGGCGGCCGGCTCGTCGCCGGACCCGGCGACTGACGGCCGCCGCCGGCCCGGCCCGTTCACTCCCAGTCCCAGCCGACCCCCAGGGTCCCCGACCGCACGCGCGGCTCCACCAGGTGCACCGAACGGTGCCGCTCGCTCACCGGCAGGTCCCGGCGGCCGCTGCGCGGAGCCGCCGCCGACGCCTGGGTGAACCGGTGGCAGCGCACCGGCAGGGTGCCGGCGTCGAACCGCACCTGAAGGGCGTACTGGCCGCCGGCGGAGGCGAACTCCCGGACGTACTCGCGCGTCGTCCCGGCCGTTCCGTCTTCCACGCCGTGCCGGAACAGGAACGTGTCACCGGCCCGTAGCCGGGTGTCGAAGAGCAGTTCGGCCACCACCACTCCGGTGTCGTGGTCCCGGCGTATCCGCCCGGTACGGCAGTTCTCCAGGGCGTGCACGGTCATCCGCTCCGGAGCGCACCCCGGATCGCCGTGGTGGACGGCCACGAAACGGTCCACGCCGTCGCGGTGGGCGCGCACGATGTGCTGGGACTCGCGGCCCGCGAGCTCGCGCCGCGCCCCGATCAGCACCCGCTCGTGGTGTCCGAGCACGTGCAGCCCGTCGCCGGGCGGACAGTCCAGCTCCGCCAGCAGCCCGCGCAGCACGTTTGAGGCCTGGACGAGGGAGCGGTAGGAGCGGACGGCGGGCCGCCCGGCCGCCGCGTGCTCGTCGGCGTCGGCCAACAGCCGGATCAACGACTCGTCGGGCAACCGCAGGATCTCCTCCAGCGCCCGCACGGCCCGCAGGGACTCCGGGCGCTGCGGGCGCCGGGCGCCCTGCTGCCAGTAGCTGAGACTGGTGACGCCGACCTTCACCCCGTAGCGCGTCAGATGGTGCTGCACGCGTTGCAACGGCAGCCCACGGGCGGCGATCGCGGCGCGCAGCGCCACGTGGAAGGGGCCGCCCCGCAGGGCCGTGTCCAGTTCCGCGGTGGCGACGTCCGCCTGCTGTGGGGCGTGCGGCATGCGCGGGCCTTTCTGTGAAGGTGCGGGCCGCTCGGCGGACCCCTCACGCGGGTCGTCGGGGCCGCCCGCGCGAAGGCAGAGGTTCTTCACATCCGTACGCCGTCGTTCACGGCCCCGAGTTCCCCCGCATTGAAGCGTGTTGACCAAGTCCCGACAACACCCGGGACACGACGGGAGTGCTCTCCCGGCCGGGGAAGCCGCCCCGCCCGGGGCGCGCCGCGGCCCGGGGTGTGGAGGGCCGCCGCGGTGTCAGCGCCCGACAGTAGGGTTGAGTCATGGCCGACCCCTCCAGCTACCGCCCCAAGCCGGGAGACATCCCGGACTCTCCCGGGGTCTACCGCTTCCGCGACGAGCACCGCCGGGTCATCTACGTGGGAAAGGCGAAGAGCCTGCGCCAGCGCCTGGCGAACTACTTCCAGGACCTCGCGAACCTCCACCCGCGCACCCGCAGCATGGTCACCACGGCCGCGTCCGTGGAGTGGACGGTGGTGTCCACGGAGGTCGAGGCGCTGCAACTGGAGTACTCCTGGATCAAGGAGTTCGACCCCCGGTTCAACGTCAAGTACCGCGACGACAAGAGCTACCCGTACCTCGCGGTGACGATGAACGAGGAGTTCCCGCGCGTGCAGGTGATGCGCGGCCACAAGAAGAAGGGCGTGCGCTACTTCGGGCCGTACGGGCACGCGTGGGCCATCCGCGACACCGTCGACCTGCTGCTGCGCGTCTTCCCGGTGCGCACCTGCTCGGCCGGTGTCTTCAAGAACGCCGCCCGTACCGGCCGCCCCTGCCTGCTGGGCTACATCGGCAAGTGCTCCGCGCCCTGCGTCGGCCGCGTCTCCGCCGAGGAGCACCGCGAACTGGCCGAGGACTTCAGCGACTTCATGGCCGGCCGCACCGGCACGTATCTGCGCCGCCTGGAGCGGCGGATGACGGAGGCGGCCGAGGAGATGGAGTACGAGCGGGCCGCCCGCCTGCGCGACGACATCGAGGCCCTGAAGAAGGCCATGGAGAAGAACGCGGTCGTGCTCGCCGACGCGACCGACGCCGACCTCATCGCCGTCGCCGAGGACGAACTGGAGGCCGCGGTGCAGATCTTCCACGTGCGCGGCGGCCGGGTGCGCGGCCAGCGCGGCTGGGTGACCGACAAGGTGGAGGACGTCACCACCGGCGCCCTCGTCGAGCACGCCCTTCAGCAGCTGTACGGCGAGGAGAGCGGGGACGCCGTCCCCAAGGAGGTCCTCGTCCCGGCCCTGCCCGACCCGGTCGAGCCCGTCCAGCAGTGGCTCGCCGAGCGCCGCGGCTCCAACGTCTCGCTGCGCATCCCGCAGCGCGGCGACAAGAAGGCGCTCATGGAGACCGTGCAGCGCAACGCCCAGCAGGGGCTCGTCCTGCACAAGACCAGGCGCGCCTCCGACCTCACCACGCGCTCGCGTGCCCTGGAGGAGATCGCCGAGGCCCTCGACCTGGACAGCGCCCCGCTCAGGATCGAGTGCTACGACATCTCCCATCTCCAGGGCGACGACGTGGTGGCCTCCATGGTCGTCTTCGAGGACGGCCTCCAGCGCAAGAGCGAGTACCGCCGTTTCCAGATCAAGGGTCGTGTCGGGGACACGCAGCTCTGGCACGGCGAGGGGCAGGACGACGTCCGCTCCATGCACGAGGTGATCACCCGCCGCTTCAAGCGCTACCTCGCGGAGAAGGAGAGGACCGGCGAGTGGGTCGACGGCGAGGACGTCGCCGTGGACGGATCGCCCGGCGGAACAGCGGACGGAACCCCCGGTGACTCGCCCGACGGCGCACCCGGCGGCCCCGTCGGCGCCCTCACCGAGGACGACGGCCGCCCCAAGCGCTTCGCCTACCCGCCCCAACTCGTCGTCGTCGACGGCGGTCAGCCCCAGGTGGCGGCAGCCCAGCGGGCCCTGGACGAACTCGGCATCGACGACATCGCCGTGTGCGGGCTGGCCAAGCGCCTGGAGGAGGTGTGGCTGCCCGGCGACGACGACCCGGTGGTCCTGCCCCGCAGCAGCGAGGGCCTGTACCTGCTGCAACGCGTACGCGACGAGGCCCACCGGTTCGCGATCACCTACCAGCGCACCAGACGGGCCAAGCGCTTCCGGGCCGGCCCCCTGGACGACGTGCCGGGCCTCGGCGAGACACGCAAACAGGCGCTGATCAAGCATTTCGGCTCGGTGAAGCGGCTGCGGTCCGCGACAATCGACCAGATCTGCGGGGTACCCGGTATAGGCCGCAAAACGGCCGAGACCATCGCCGCGGCCCTCGCCCAGGCGGCCCCGGCCGCACCGGCCGTCAACACGGCGACTGGAGAGATCATGGAAGACGTGGAAGAAGCGCCATCGGTGACGACGGCGGGTGACGCGGAGGCGCCCGTGCCCACGGGCGTCCCGGACGACCGACGGGGGCAGGAGACATGACCGAGCACGACGCACGGCGAAGCGCCGAGCGAGATCAGTCCCACGAGGGACCGCGCGAGGAACAGCACGAGCGCGCGCCCGAGGAAAACGGAGCACAGGTGAGTACGGGCATCGACACGGCCGGCGTCCCCGACACGGCCATTCCCGAGCTGGTGATCATCTCCGGCATGTCCGGGGCCGGCCGGTCCACGGCCGCCAAATGTTTGGAGGACCTCGGCTGGTTCGTCGTCGACAACCTGCCGCCGGCGCTGATCCCCACCATGGTGGAGCTCGGTGCCCGCTCGCAGGGCAACGTGGCCCGCATCGCGGTCGTCGTCGACGTCCGCGGCCGCCGCTTCTTCGACAACCTGCGCGAGTCCCTGGCCGACCTGGAGGCCAAGCACGTCACCCGGCGGATCGTCTTCCTGGAGTCCTCCGACGAGGCCCTGGTGCGCCGCTTCGAGTCGGTGCGCCGGCCCCACCCGCTCCAGGGCGACGGGCGGATCGTCGACGGCATCGCGGCCGAACGCGAGCTGCTGCGCGAACTGCGCGGCGACGCCGACCTGGTGATCGACACCTCCAGCCTCAACGTGCACGAACTGCGCGCCAAGATGGACGCCCAGTTCGCCGGCGAGGAGGAGCCCGAGCTGCGGGCCACCGTGATGTCGTTCGGCTTCAAGTACGGCCTGCCGGTCGACGCCGACCTGGTCGCCGACATGCGGTTCCTGCCCAATCCGCACTGGGTTCCCGAACTGCGCCCGTACACCGGCCTGAACGACGAGGTCGCCGCGTACGTCTTCAACCAGCCCGGTGCCAAGGAGTTCCTCGACCGCTACGCCGAGCTGCTGCGACTCATCTCGGCCGGCTACCGGCGTGAGGGCAAGCGGTACGTGACCATCGCGATCGGCTGCACGGGCGGCAAGCACCGCTCGGTGGCCATGTCGGAGAAGCTCGCCGCGCGGCTCGCGGCCGAGGGCGTGGAGACCGTCGTCGTCCACCGGGACATGGGGCGCGAGTGAGCAGACGTACTCCCCGGCTGAGCAGGCTGCGCCGGGTGGTGCCGGAGGGGCGTTCGGCACGGCAGGCGCTCGCGGCGCGCGCGGCACGCCCGGCCGAGGCCCGGGGCGCCCGGCCGCGCCGCCGCGGCGCCCAGCCCAAGGTGGTCGCCCTCGGCGGCGGCATGGGTCTGTCCGCCTCGCTCGCGGCACTGCGCAGGATCACCGGCGACCTGACCGCCGTCGTCACCGTGGCCGACGACGGGGGCTCCAGCGGGCGGCTGCGCGACGAGCTGGGCGTGCTGCCGCCCGGGGACCTGCGCAAGGCGCTGGCCGCGCTGTGCGGCGACGACGACTGGGGCCAGACCTGGGCCCGAGTGATCCAGCACCGCTTCACCTCCCAGGGCGACCTGCACGACCACGCGGTGGGCAACCTGCTGATCGTCGCCCTGTGGGAACAGCTCGGCGACCACGTCCAGGCGCTGGACCTGGTGGGCAAGCTGCTGGGCGCGCACGGGCGCGTGCTGCCCATGTCCGCCGTGCCCCTGGAGCTCCAGGCGCTCGTCAAGGGGCACGACCCGGAGCGGCCCGAGGCCGTCGACACCGTGCGCGGCCAGGCCACCGTCGCGCTCACCCCGGGCGAGGTGCAGTCCGTGCACCTGGTCCCGAACGACCCGCCCGCCGTGCCCGAGGCCGTCGACGCGGTCCTGGACGCGGACTGGGTGGTGCTCGGACCCGGCTCCTGGTTCTCCTCGGTCATTCCGCACCTGCTGGTGCCCGAGCTGCTCGAGGCGCTCACCGAGACCAGAGCACGCCGGGTGCTGTCCCTGAACCTCGCGCCGCAGCCGGGAGAAACCGAGGGCTTCTCCCCGCAGCGTCATTTGGAGGTTTTGGGACGACACGCCCCTAAACTCGCCCTGGACGTGGTGCTGGCCGACGAGGCCGCCGTGCCCGACCGCGAAGTGCTCACCGAGGCCGCCAAGCGGTTCGGTGCCGCGGTCGAGCTCGCGCCGGTGGCCCGGAGGGACGGAACTCCGCGGCACGACCCGGAGCTGCTGGCCGCCGCGTACGACCGTATTTTTCGGATGCATGGAAGGATCGGCCCATGGCGATGACGGCAGCGGTGAAGGACGAGATCTCCCGGCTCCCCGTCACCCGGACCTGCTGCAGGAAGGCGGAGGTCTCCGCCCTGCTGCGGTTCGCCGGCGGCCTCCATCTGGTCAGCGGGCGGATCGTGATCGAGGCGGAGCTGGACACCGCCATGGCGGCACGGCGCCTGAAGCGGGACATCCTGGAGATCTTCGGCCACAGCTCCGAGCTGATCGTGATGGCGCCGGGTGGGCTGCGCCGCGGCTCGCGCTACGTCGTGCGCGTCGTCGCGGGCGGCGACCAGCTGGCCCGCCAGACCGGGCTGGTCGACGGGCGGGGCAGGCCGATCCGCGGCCTGCCGCCGCAGGTGGTCTCGGGGGCCACCTGCGACGCCGAGGCCGCCTGGCGCGGTGCCTTCCTGGCCCACGGCTCGCTCACCGAGCCCGGCCGCTCCTCCTCCCTGGAGGTGACCTGCCCGGGCCCGGAGGCGGCACTCGCCCTGGTCGGTGCCGCCCGCCGGCTGTCCATCGCCGCGAAGGCCCGCGAGGTGCGGGGCGTGGACCGGGTGGTGGTCCGCGACGGCGACGCGATCGGCGCCCTGCTCACCCGCCTGGGCGCCCACGAGTCCGTGCTGGCCTGGGAGGAGCGGCGGATGCGCCGCGAGGTCCGCGCCACGGCCAACCGCCTGGCCAACTTCGACGACGCCAACCTGCGCCGCTCCGCGCGCGCGGCCGTCGCCGCCGGCGCGCGGGTGGCCCGCGCCCTGGAGATCCTCGCCGACGACGTCCCCGAGCACCTCGCCGCCGCGGGGCGCCTGCGCATGGAGCACAAGCAGGCCTCCCTGGAAGAGCTCGGCGCGCTCGCCGACCCCCCGCTGACCAAGGACGCCGTCGCCGGCCGCATCCGCCGCCTGCTGGCCATGGCCGACAAGCGGGCCTCCGACCTCGGCGTCCCCGGCACCGAGGCGAACCTCTCCGAGGAACTGGCGGACAACCTCGTGGGCTGACCGCTGCCGGACCGCCAGGGCCGGACCGCCCGGCCGGACCCCATGTCCTGGCCGGCCCCCACGTCCCGATCGGCACGCCCACATCGACCGCCGCCCCCAGCGACCGCCGCCCCGCATCGACTGTCGCCTCATCCCGACCGGCCACCACCGGCCAACCGGCACTGAACGGTTGATCGGTGGTGGCCGGTCGGTCGTTCGGGCAACTACCGACAGTGACCGACCCGGGTCGGCGGGCGCGGGCCGCGACGGTGCTCGACCGCCGTCCCAGGTCACCGCGAGGCGGGGTGGACGGGGCGTGGGCGGAGGGTGGGGCGGCCCGCTCCAGGGGTGGTCCCCGTGAGGCAATTGCCGGGTTTGCCGGAAGTCCGGATTGGCCGGAGATCGCGGCATTTCACAAGTGAGCTGGGGGGCTCACGAACGAGTGACCAACGTGGTCAATTGGTATGGGCAATCCATAGCGAAATCGGGTGATCCAGGCAGCTCGCGCGACGAGTTCGGGTCTTTGTCGAAGCCGTGCTGTCCGGGTCGCGTCCGGATGTCACTTCGGAGGCCTCGGAGGGGTAGGGTCGTGGGTGGTCGGGGACATCCCAAACACAGCTCGCCGGCGTCGAAACCGGCGTACCAACGAGGAGATCGGTTCGTGACGATCCGCGTAGGCATCAACGGCTTTGGCCGCATCGGTCGTAACTACTTCCGCGCGCTGCTGGAGCAGGGTGCAGACATCGAGATCGTGGCTGTCAATGACCTGGGTGACACCGCGACCACCGCTCACCTGCTGAAGTACGACACCATCCTGGGCCGCCTCAAGCAGGAGGTCTCCCACACCGCCGACACCATCACCGTCGACGGCCACACCATCAAGGTGCTGTCCGAGCGCAACCCCGCCGACATCCCCTGGGGTGAACTCGGCGTCGACATCGTCATCGAGTCCACCGGCATCTTCACCAAGAAGGAAGACGCCGAGAAGCACATCGCCGGCGGCGCCAAGAAGGTCATCATCTCCGCCCCCGCGAAGAACGAAGACGTCACCATCGTGATGGGCGTCAACCAGGACCAGTACGACCCGGCCAACCACCACGTCATCTCCAACGCCTCCTGCACCACCAACTGCGTGGCGCCGATGGCGAAGGTCCTCGACGAGAACTTCGGCATCGTCAAGGGCCTGATGACCACGGTGCACGCGTACACGAACGACCAGCGCATCCTGGACTTCCCGCACAAGGACCTGCGCCGCGCCCGTGCCGCCGCCGAGAACATCATCCCGACCACCACCGGCGCCGCCAAGGCCACCGCCCTGGTGCTGCCGCAGCTCAAGGGCAAGCTGGACGGCATCGCCATGCGCGTCCCGGTTCCCACCGGCTCGGTCACCGACCTCGTCATCGAGCTGTCCCGCGAGGTCACCAAGGAAGAGGTCAACGCCGCCTTCCAGAAGGCCGCCGAGGGCGAGCTGAAGGGCCTCCTGGACTACACCGAGGACCCGATCGTCTCCTCGGACATCGTCAACGCCCCGGCGTCCTGCACGTTCGACTCCTCCCTGACCATGGTTCAGGACGGCAAGAACGTAAAGGTCATCGGCTGGTACGACAACGAGTGGGGCTACTCCAACCGCCTCGTCGACCTCACGGTCTTCGTCGGCAACCAGCTCTGACCGGCAGGGCAGGCACCTCCATGTGAGAGCAGGGCTCGGACGGCGCGTCAACGCGTCGTCCGGGCCCTGACGCACGTACAGCGGGCCGAACGACCACAACCCGCCCACGTGCGGATCGATCAGCCCTCGTACGATCAAGAGCCCCTTCCCCAGGAGTCCCACCCCATGAAGACGATCGACGAACTTCTCTTTGAAGGCGTGGACGGCAAGCGGGTCTTCGTCCGCGCGGACCTCAACGTGCCGCTGGCCGACGGTGTCATCACCGACGACGGCCGCATCCGCGCCGTCCTGCCCACCGTCAAGGCCCTCGCCGAGGCCGGTGCCAAGGTGATCGTGGCCTCCCACCTGGGCCGCCCCAAGGGCGCCCCGGACCCGGCCTTCTCGCTGCTGCCCGCCGCCGAGCGGCTCGGCGAACTCCTGGGTGCCCCCGTGGCGTTCGCCCAGGACACCGTCGGCCCGGCCGCCCACGACGCCGTGGACGGCCTCCAGCCCGGCCAGGTCGCGGTCATCGAGAACCTGCGGTTCAACCCCGGCGAGACGTCCAAGGACGACACCGAGCGCGGCGAGTTCGCCGACCGGCTCGCCGCCCTCGCGGACGTCTACGTCGGTGACGGCTTCGGCGCCGTGCACCGCAAGCACGCCTCCGTCTACGACCTGCCGGCCCGCCTCCCGCACTACGCGGGCCACCTCATCGCCACCGAGGTAGGCGTCCTGAGGAAGCTCACCGAGGACGTCCGGCGGCCCTACGTGGTCGCGCTCGGCGGCGCCAAGGTCTCCGACAAGCTCGCCGTCATCGACGAGCTGCTCGGCAAGGCCGACCGGCTGCTCATCGGCGGCGGCATGGCGTACACCTTCCTCAAGGCCCAGGGCCACGAGATCGGCACGTCCCTCGTCCAGGAGGACCAGATCCCGGCGGTCAAGGAGTACCTCGAGCGCGCCGCCAAGACCGGCGTCGAACTGCTCCTGCCGGTGGACACCCTGGTCGCGCCCGCCTTCCCCGACATGAAGACCAAGGCTCCGGCCCACCCCGCCTCCGTCGCCGCGGACGCCATGCCCGCCGGCCAGATGGGCCTGGACATCGGCCCGGAGACCCGCAAGCTGTACGCCGCGAAGCTCGCCGACGCCGCCACCGTCTTCTGGAACGGCCCGATGGGCGTCTTCGAGCACCCCGACTTCGCCGAGGGCACCAAGGCGGTCGCCCAGGCCCTGGTCGACTCGGACGGCTTCACCGTCGTGGGCGGCGGCGACTCCGCCGCGGCCGTCCGTACGCTGGGCTTCGACGAGTCGGCATTCGGCCACATCTCGACCGGTGGCGGCGCCTCCCTCGAATACCTCGAGGGCAAGACGCTCCCCGGCCTCGCCGCACTGGAGGACTGAAACCGTATGAGCACCCGCACGCCGCTGATGGCGGGCAACTGGAAGATGAACCTCAACCACCTCGAGGCCATCGCGCACGTCCAGAAGCTCGCCTTCGCCCTGGCCGACAAGGACTACGAGGCCGTCGAGGTCGCCGTCCTGCCGCCCTTCACCGACCTGCGCTCCGTGCAGACGCTGGTCGACGGCGACAAGCTCAAGATCAAGTACGGCGCCCAGGACGTCTCGGCGCACGACTCGGGCGCCTACACCGGCGAGATCTCCGGCCCCATGCTGGCCAAGCTGAAGTGCACCTACGTGGCGATCGGCCACTCCGAGCGCCGGCAGTACCACAACGAGACCGACGAGCTGGTGAACGCCAAGGTCAAGGCCGCCTACAAGCACGGCCTGACCCCCATCCTGTGCGTCGGCGAGGAGCTGGAGGTCCGCGACGCGGGCAACCACGTCACGCACACGCTCGCCCAGGTCGAGGGGGGCCTGAAGGACATCCCCGCCGAGCAGGCCGAGTCGATCGTGATCGCCTACGAGCCCGTCTGGGCCATCGGCACCGGCAAGGTCTGCGGCGCCGCAGAGGCCCAGGAGGTCTGCGGCGCCATTCGCGGCAAGCTCGCCGAGCTGTACTCGAAGGAGGTCGCCGACCAGGTGCGCATCCAGTACGGCGGCTCGGTGAAGTCGGGCAACGTCGCCGAGATCATGGCGCAGGAGGACATCGACGGCGCCCTGGTCGGCGGTGCCTCGCTGGACTCGGACGAGTTCGTCAAGATCGTGCGCTTCGCCGAGCAGTGAGCCGGGCCCGCCGCGGGTACCGGGCCGCGGGCCCACCGTGCGCGGCGGGCCGGGCCGTGAGTATGCGCGGGCGGCGATCCGTCGTACCCTTGCGGGGGCATGGTAGGCATGACCTGCCAGACTCCGTCGTCCATCCGAATCCGAGGAAGTTGGTCCAGCCGTGGTTTTGGGGTTCTCGATCGCCCTGATCGTCTTCAGCCTGCTGCTGATGCTGCTGGTGCTGATGCACAAGGGGAAGGGTGGCGGCCTCTCCGACATGTTCGGTGGCGGTATGCAGTCGTCCGTCGGCGGCTCCTCGGTCGCCGAGCGCAACCTCGACCGCATCACCGTGGTGATCGGCCTGCTGTGGCTCGCCTGCATCATCGTGCTCGGCATCCTGATGAAGACGAGCAGCTGACGAGCGGCGGCCCGTCGGTCGGGACCGCATATTCCGTACGTAAAGCCCCATGGTCGGTGCGCGCTGCTGAGCGCGGCCTATCATGGGGCTTGCGTCTGTGTGGGAGCGGTAACTCCTATCACTGGACGCGCGTTGGGCCTTACGTAGACTGAGGCGCTCGCAGCGGAGCGGAGGCCGACTCGCTTCGCGGCACCATCACGCAGGGAGTTACGACCGTGGCAAGTGGCAACGCGATCCGAGGAAGCCGGGTCGGGGCGGGGCCGATGGGCGAGGCCGAGCGTGGCGAGTCCGCGCCACGTCTGCGCATCTCCTTCTGGTGCTCCAACGGACACGAGACTCAGCCGAGCTTCGCCAGCGACGCGCAGGTCCCCGACACCTGGGACTGCCCGCGCTGCGGTTTCCCGGCCGGTCAGGACCAGGACAACCCGCCGGCCCCGCCGCGCACCGAGCCCTACAAGACGCACCTGGCCTATGTGCGGGAGCGGCGCAGCGACGCGGACGGTGAGGCGATCCTGGCCGAGGCGCTCGCCAAACTGCGGGGCGAGATCTAGGACTTGAGGTCCGGTCGGCCGCCTTCAGGCGCGGGGCCGGGCCTGTTGCGTATCGGGGCGGACCGGCCGCCGCGGACCGATTGTCAGTGGTGCCCTCTACGGTTTGTGCATCGGCGAATCGTGAGCGGAGGGGAAGCCATGACGGGGGCAGAGGCCGGGCGTGAGGCCGTGGACGCGGGTGCGCCGGCGTGGCGCGGTGGATTCGGGCGGCTGTGGAGCGCCGCCGTGCTGTCCAGCTTCGGCGACGCGCTGCGTACGGCCGCGCTGCCGCTGCTCGCCCTGTCCCTGACCGATGACCCGCTGCTCATCGCTTCCGTCACGGCCTGCGGCTATCTGCCCTGGATCGTCTTCGGACTGCTCGGCGGCGCCGTCGCGGACCGCGTGGACCAGCGGCGCGCGATGTGGACGGCGGACACGGTACGGGGCCTGCTGGTCGGCGGCTTCGCCCTGGCGGTGGCCCTCGGGCACGCCTCGATCGGCCTGCTGATCGCCCTGGCCTTCGCGCTGACCACGCTCCAGACGCTCTTCGACAACGCGGCCACGGCGCTGCTGCCCGCCCTGGTGGAGCCCCGGACGCTCGGCAGTGCCAACGCCCGTCTGATGACCGGGCAGCGTCTCGCGGGCGGGCTGCTGGGCGGCCCGGTCGTGCCCCTGCTGATCGCCGCGGGGGCCGCCGCCCCCTTCGCGGCCGACGCGGTCACCTTCCTGGTCGCCGCCGCGCTCGTGGCCTCCCTGCGGGTCCCCGCGCCCGAGCGGAAGCCGAGACCCGCGGGCAGCACGCTGCGGCGGGAGATCGCCGAAGGACTGCGCGCCCTCGGGCGGGACCGGGCCCTGCGCGGGCTGTGCGCCGCCACCGCGCTGTGCAACGTCGGGATGGGCGCGCTCATCGCCACCCTGGTGATCGTGGTGACAGGCTGGCTGGGCGCGGGCACCAAGGGGTACGCGGCGGCGCTGACGGCGTACACGCTCGGCAGCCTGGCCGGGGGAGCGGCCAACCGCTGGATCGTGGACCGGCTCGGGCGGATGCGGGCCGTACTGCTGGCCGGCGGGGTGCAGATCGCCGCGCTGGTGGCCGTGGGGCTGGTGCGCGGCCTGGCCGTCGCGGTGGTCGCGCTGGCGGTCTTCGGGCTGATGGGCATCGTGTGGAACGTCAACACGACGACACTGATGCAGCAGCGCAGCCCCGCCGGGATGCTGGGCCGGGTCAGCGCGGCCTTCCGCACCCTCGCGGTGGCCGGGGCGCCGCTCGGGGCGGTGCTCGGCGGGGCCGTCGCCGCGATGTGGGGGCCGAACTGGCCGGCGCTGCTCACGGCCGGGTTCTTCGTCCTCTCCGTGGCCGCGCTGATACCCGCGCGTCGCGCCGACGTACTCGTTGTTGCGCCGGAGGACGGCGTGACGACGACTCATGCCACCCGCTGATCAACTAGGTTGGTGCGGCAGCGGGGCAGGGACGCAGGACAGCTAGGAAAGAAGGCTGAGGTCCGAATGAACGCAGACGCCCGTACCAGGCTCGACCAGAGGCCGGAGTGGACCGCTCTGGCCAGGCACCGTGAGGAGTTCGCCGACACCGGTCTGCGAGATCTGTTCGCGGCCCACCCGGAGCGCGGCGAGGCGTACGCCCTCCAGGTCGGTGATCTGTACGTCGACTACTCCAAGCACCTCGTCACCGACGAGACCCTGCGGCTGCTGCGGGAGCTGGCCGCCGCGACGGACGTGTTCGGGCTGCGGGACGCGATGTTCCGCGGTGCGAAGATCAACGTCACCGAGGACCGGGCGGTGTTGCACACGGCGCTGCGCGCGCCGCGGGACGCGGTGGTCGAGGTCGACGGGGAGAACGTCGTGCCCGGGGTGCACGCCGTCCTCGACAAGATGAGCGACTTCGCCGACCGGGTGCGGTCGGGGGAGTGGACGGGGCACACCGGCAAGCGGATCCGCACCGTGGTCAACGTCGGCATCGGCGGCTCCGATCTGGGCCCCGCGATGGCGTACGAGGCGCTGCGGGCCTACACCGACCGCGGTATCACGGTGCGGTTCGTGTCGAACGTCGACGGCGCGGACCTGCACGAGGCCGTGCGGGACCTGGACGCGGCGGAGACGCTGTTCGTCATCGCGTCCAAGACGTTCACCACGATCGAGACGATCACCAACGCCACCTCGGCGCGCAACTGGCTGCTGGGCGAGCTGAAGGCCGGCCCGGAGGCGGTCGCCCGGCACTTCGTGGCGCTGTCGACGAACACGGAGAAGGTGTCCGGGTTCGGCATCGACGTCGAGAACATGTTCGAGTTCTGGGACTGGGTCGGGGGGCGGTACTCGTACGACTCCGCGATCGGCCTGTCCCTGATGATCGCGATCGGGCCGGACCGGTTCCGGGAGATGCTGGACGGCTTCCGTCTCGTCGACGAGCACTTCAGGACCGCCCCGGCCGAGTCCAACGTGCCGCTGCTGCTGGGCCTGTTGGGGATCTGGTACGGCAACTTCCACGACGCGCAGTCGCATGCCGTGCTGCCGTACTCGCACTACCTGTCGAAGTTCACCGCGTATCTCCAGCAGCTGGACATGGAGTCCAACGGGAAGTCGGTGCAGCGGGACGGGGAGCCGGTGGGCTGGCAGACCGGGCCGGTGGTGTGGGGGACGCCGGGCACGAACGGGCAGCACGCGTACTACCAGTTGATCCACCAGGGCACGAAGCTGATCCCGGCGGACTTCATCGGCTTCGCGGAGCCGGTGGCCGAGCTGAGCGGCGAACTGCGGGCGCAGCACGATCTGCTGATGGCCAACTTCTTCGCGCAGACCCAGGCGCTGGCCTTCGGCAAGACGCCGGAGGAGGTGCGGGCGGAGGGGGTGGCGCCGGAGCTGGTGCCGCCCAAGACCTTCCGGGGGAACCACCCCACGACCACGATCCTCGCGCGCGAGTTGACTCCGTCGGTGCTGGGGCAGCTGATCGCGCTGTACGAACACAAGGTGTTCGTCCAGGGCGCCGTCTGGAACATCGACTCCTTCGACCAGTGGGGGGTCGAGCTGGGCAAGGTCCTGGCGAAGCGGGTGGAGCCGGCTCTGACGGAGGGCGCGCGGGTGGAGGGTCTTGACCCGTCCACGACGACCCTGGTCGCCAAGTACCGCGCCCTTCGCTCCCGCTGAGCAGCGCGTCCCTCGCTCCCGCCGGTCCCTCCTGAGGGTTCAAGCCACCGCCGTCAGCGTGTCTGCCAGGCGGCGGTGGGAAGCCCTGGTGGCGGGAAGGGCGGAGAGGGCCGCGGCACCCAGGGCCGCCGAGGCGACGAAGAGGAGCAGCAGCAGCGGGGAGGGGGTCCTGGCGATGCCGGCGCCGACGCCGCTGGAGCGGCCCTGGGTGTTGATCAGCCAGGTGGAGAGGGGGAGGGCCAGGGCGGTGGCGGCGGCCGCGGCGGCCAGGGCGGTGCAGCTGGTCGAGGTCACCGTGATCGCGGTGATCTGGCGGGGGGACAGACCGATGGCCTTCAGCGCCAGCAGGTCCCGTTCGCCCTCGCGGATCGTGCCGCCGATCGCGGAGAGGAGCTCGATCAGGCCGATCAGGGCCAGGACGCAGATCAGGCCCGCGATGACCGCGCGCATTGACGACAGGCCGTCGGCCGGGTTGGTCACCGGGTGGACGTCCAGGTGGCCGTGGGCGGTGGCGGACAGGGCCGTGGCGACCTGGCGCGGATCGGCGCCCTGACCGAGGCGGAGCTGGTAGAAGGTGGGGCTGAGGTTCGGGTCGTTCTCGTGCAGGGTGTCCAGGGACGTGGAGATGACCCGGCCGGCGTTCTCCGGCTCGATGCTGCGGCCGACGATGTGCAGGATCTGCGGCTGGTCGCCCACCGTCATGCGCACCCAGTCGCCGACCCGGACGTCGAGCAGGTCCAGCAGGCCCTGCCCGGCCACCGCCTCGTCGGGGCCGTCGGCACGGCGGCCCTCGGCCAGGGCGAACGGGTAGGGGGCCGCGCGGGTGCCGAGGCCCCGCAGGGCGATCGTGGCCGTCTGCCCGGGGACCAGGGCGGCCACCTCCACACCGGGGTAGACGGCGGCGACCCCGGGTTCCCGCGCCAGCAGTTCCCGCGCCCCGGGATCGTTCAGGGTGCTGTCGGGGCGGACGGTGAGCGCGGCCGGCAGCCCCAGCTCCTCCGGCCTGCTGTGGAAGCGGTCGATCGTGGTCCAGGCGCTCATCGCCACCACGATCAGCAGCAGCGGCAGCGCCAGCCGTCCCACGGTGGCGAGCGTGCGGGGGCGGCGGGTGAAGGCCCGGTGCCAGCCCAGGACCAGCGCGGGCGGCAGGCGCAGACCCAGCGCCCGGCGGGCGACCGCGGTCAGGCCGCCGCCCGGCACCGCCACGGGGCGCGGCACCGGGACCGGTGGCACCCGGCCCGCCCGCCACGCCGCGAGCCCGGTCACCGCGCCGATGAACAGCACCGCGCCCACCGGAACGGCGAACACGGCCACCGTGTGACCCGGCAGGCCCTGCCACACCCCGACCGCGTCGCCCAGCCGGCCCGGGATCCGCGCGCCAAGACCCGCGGTCAGCGCCACGGCCGCCACGGCGCCCAGCACGGCGTACGCCACATGCTGGAGCAGGAAGATCCGGACCACCTGGGCGGGCGTGAAACCGATCGCCTTCAGCACCGAGATGTCCCGCAGATGCCCCCGGATACGGGTGCCGATCGCGCCGTGCACCGCCAGCCCGGCCGCGACCAGCGCGCCCAGCCCGAACAGGCCCAGCACCTGCCCGAGCAGCCGGTTGTCGCCCTGCGCCTCGGCCCGCGCCTGCTGCCAGGTGGACACCTCGCCGACCACGCCGGCGCCCAGCACGGTGACGGCGCGCTGCACGGCGTAGTCCGTGTCGCCGGGATCGGTCAGCCGCAGCCCGACCACCCGTCCGCCGGGCTCGCGCACGGCGGACGGCTGTGCCCACACCAGCCCCGGCTGCTCGCCGGGGACGTAGCGGGGCTCGGCGCTGTCGGCGATGCCCACCACGCTCAGCGTGCGTCCGGTGCCGGGCAGGGCGAGGGTGTCCCCGGGCTCGGCGAGCAGCGCCGTGGCCAGGCGGCTCTCCAGGACCACGCCGTCCGGCTCCCCGGCGGTCGGCCAGTGCCCCGCGGTGAGCAGCGGGCGGCCCACGGTGGGAGCCGAGGGCGTACCGCGCAACTCCACGGTGGCGCGGGTGCCGCGGGCGACGACGGTGGTGGACTCGACGAGGTAGGCGTCGGTGACCGCCTCCACGCCGTCCAGCCCGGCGAGCCGTCCCGTCTCGGCGGACCGCGCCGTGTGCAGCCACACATGGGCCCCGTGGGACTGGGTGAACACCCGCTGCCAGGGGTTGGTCGCGTAGCCGAACAGCGCGGTGGCCAGCAGCAGCGAGGCGACGATGCCGGCCGTGGCCAGCACGATGAACAGCGCCTCCCCCCGGTGGGCGCGCAGATCGGAGTGCGCCCAGCGCAACATGGCTCGCACCGGCCTCAGTCCCTCGGTCCGGAGCGCGGACCCGGGCACATCAGGTCGTCGTACACCGCATTCAGTCCCTCAGCTCCAGCACGCCGGAGATCCCGGTGCTCCGCGACGGCGTCGTCCCGTCCAGCTCCGCGTCGTCGGCGATCCGGCCGTCGAAGAAACTGATCACCCGGTCCGCGGCGCTCGCCAGCCGGGCGTCATGGGTGACCAGCACGATCGTCTGACCGCGCCCGTGGAAGCGGGACAGCAGCCGCATCACCTCGCGGGTCCCCTTGCTGTCGAGGCTGCCGGCGGGCTCGTCGGCGAGCAGCAGCGGAGGGTGGTTGACCAGCGCGCGGGCCAGCGCGACCCGCTGCTGCTCCCCGCCGGACAGCTCGCCCGGCATGCTGCGCTCCTTGCCCTCCAGGCCCAGCTCGGCCAGCAGTTCCTCCCGCTCGGCACGCGCCTGCCGCGGTGAGCGGCCGGCGAGCAGGGCGGGCAGTTCGACGTTGTCGGCGACGGACAGGTTGGAGACCAGGTTGAAGAACTGGAACACGATCCCGATGCCGTTGCGGCGCGCCTCGGCCCAGCGGGCCTCGCTGTAGGCGTCGGTGCACCGGCCGTCCAGCCAGATGCTGCCCTCGTCCGGCCGTTGCAGCCCGCCGAGCAGGTGCAGCAGTGTCGACTTGCCCGCCCCCGACGGGCCGGTGACCGCCACGAACTCGCCGCGGGTCACCGACAGATCCACCCCGCGCACGGCCCGGGCGGGCGCCCCCTGGCCGTGGTGCGTCTTGACCAGGCCCTCGGCCCGCAGCAGCACGGGAGCTCGGACGTCGCTCACTCCAGCCCCTCCAGTTCCTCCTGGCACCGCTCCAGCCAGTCCAGGTCGGCCTGAAGGTGCAGCATGGCGCCCTCGATCAGCAGATGGGCGATTCGGTTGTCCCGGCTCTCGGCGGCGGCCAGCTTGGACAGGTTGCGCATGGTGTTGAGGTACTGGCGCCGCTGCTTGTTGATGAGGGCGACCTGGTCGGCGAGACCGGTCTGCGGGGCGAGGGCGAGCTTCATGAAGAACTCGTCCCGCACCCGCGGCTCGTCCTCGGGCTCCGCGAACCAGGCGCGCAGCGCCTCCCGCCCGGGGTCGGTGAGGTGGTAGATCTTCTTGTTGGGCCGGCTGGACTGCTCGACCTCCTCGCCCTCGATCAGTCCCGACTTCTCGAGGCGGCCGAGGGTCACGTAGATCTGGCCGACGTTCGGCTGAGGGTACGCGGAGCCCAGCAGTTGCTCAAGGTCCTGCTTCAGCTCGTAGCCGTGGGCGGGACCGCGCGCGAGAAGTGCCAGGAGGGGCAGGCGCACGCGTGCTTTCCTCCTAGGTCCTCGTCAGACGCGTCATGCGTGGTGTCTCGGGGTGGACGGCGTGAGATTGACGCCAGGCCCTAGTATCGCCCATACCTAACAGGTATACATGGCCTGAGCCGCGCGAAGATGCCCGGCGCCGGTGTGCAAGGAGGAACCTATGCGGTGGATCCACGCCGCTGGTAGGGGCCTCCTCGTTCTCGTCGTGATCATGACCGGTTACACGGCATCGGGGGCCCGGGCGACCGAGGGGGGCGGTGGCCGCGGCCCGCTCACCCTGGCCACCGCGGGCGATCTGACCGGTTACCTCGGCCCGCTGCTGGAGGGCTGGAACCGCACCCACCCCGCCGAGAGGGTCACCCTCGTCGAGCTGCCCGACGCGGCCGACGAGACCCGGGCGCAGATGGCCACCGACCTGCGTGGCGGCAACCGCAGCCGGTTCGACGTGCTCAACATCGACGTCAACTGGACCTCGGAGTTCGCCGCCGCCGGCTGGATCCGCCCGCTGCCGCGCGAGCGCTTCCCGCTGGACACCTTCCTGCCCCCGGTCGTCGACACGGCCACCTACGACGGACGGCTGTACGCGGTCCCCTACGTCACGAACGCGGGGCTGCTGCTGTACCGCAAGGACATCCTGGACAAGGAGGGCGTCGCGCCGCCGCGTACCTGGGCCGAGCTGGAGCACGCCGCCAGGACGATCGCACCGAAGTACGGACTGGACGGCTACGCGGGCCAGTTCCTGCCGTACGAGGGGCTGACGGTCAACGCGGCGGAGGCCGTGTACTCGGCGGGCGGCACGATCCTCGGCGACGAGGGCGAGCGCGTCACCGTCGACTCGGGCGCGGCCCGCGAGGGCATCGGCTTCCTGGCGCGCGGCTTCCGTGAGGGCTGGATCCCCAAGGAGGCGCTGACGTACAAGGAGGAGGAGTCCAAGCAGGCCTTCCGGGACGGCCGGCTGCTCTTCCTGCGCAACTGGCCGTACGCGTACGTCGTCGCCTCCGGCGAGGGGTCCGCGGTCGCCGGGAAGGTCGGGGCCGTGCAGCTGCCCGGCCCCGACGGGCCGGGCACCAGTGTCCTCGGCGGTTCCAATCTGGCCGTCAACACACATGCGCGGCACCCCGATTCGGCCGCGCGCCTCATCGCGTACCTCACCAGCGAGCCCGTCCAGCGCCAGGTGCTCACCAAGGGCGCGCTGCCGCCCGTGCGCGCCGCGCTGTACGAAGACCCCGCGCTCGTGCGGCGGTTCCCGTACCTGCCGACCCTGCGTGCCTCCGTGCTGGCCGCCGCGCCGCGCCCCAAGAGCCCGCACTACGACCAGGTCAGCCTGGTGGTGCAGGCGGTCGTGCACGACACGCTGGCCGGGCGGCAGACCCCCGAGGCGGCCGTGCGGCGCCTCGCGCGCGAGCTCGACGCCATCGCCGACCGCTCGTAGGACATTCGGCAAGGGCGTGCGGCGGAAGCGCCGTCAGGAGCCCCGCCCCTAGTTACTTGTTAGGTAACGCCGCCATCACATCTGCGTCCGACTCGACTGGACAAGTCCGGACATGGGCAGTCAACTCCCCGGGAGCTTCTGTTCCGTTCATTGACACCTTCGTGACACCGCTACCTAACATGCATGCATAACTGCTGCCTTCACAGGAACAGGTCAATGGATTGAACAGGCATGGTTGGTGGCGCGACGCGGTGATCTACCAGGTGTACGTCCGCAGCTTCCTGGACAGCACCGGCGACGGCATCGGCGATCTCGCCGGGGTCCGGGCCGGGCTGCCCTATCTGAAGAAGCTCGGCGTCGACGGCATCTGGCTGAGCCCCTTCTTCCCGTCCCCGCAGCACGACCACGGCTACGACGTGGCCGACTACTGCGGCGTCGATCCGCTCTTCGGCGACCTCGCCGAGTTCGACCTGCTGACGGACACCGCCCGTCGGCTCGGGATCAGGGTGCTTCTCGACATCGTCCCCAACCACTGCTCCAGCGAACACCCGTGGTTCCGCGAGGCGCTCGCCGCCGAACCCGGCAGTCCCGCGCGCGCCCGCTTCCACTTCACCGACGGCCGCGGCCCGGACGGCGCCGAGCCGCCCAACAACTGGCACGCCATGTTCGGCGGCCCCGCCTGGACCCGGGTCACCGAGTCGGACGGCCGCCCCGGCCAGTGGTACCTGCACATGTTCACGCCCGAGCAGCCCGACTGGAACTGGCGCAACCCGGAGATCCCCGCCGAGTTCGAGCGCGTCCTGCGCTTCTGGCTGGACCGGGGCGTGGACGGCTTTCGCATCGACGTCGCCGCCGGCCTGTTCAAGCACCCCGAACTGCCCGACTCCCCGGACCCGGAGGCCGACGCCCGCACCCGCGACTCGGTCAACCCGCTCGCCTGGAACCAGCCCGAGGTGCACGACGTGTGGCGGCACTGGCGTGCGGTGTGCGAGGAGTACACCGCGCGGGACGGCCGCGAACGCCTGCTGGTCGGCGAGGTGTCCGTGCCCAGCGCCCGCGAACACGCCCAGTACGTCCGCGCGGACGAGCTGCACCAGGCCTTCTTCTTCGACCTGCTCGGCGCCCCCTGGGACGCCGACGCCTTCCGCAAGGTCATCTCCGAGGCCATGGAGGACATCGCCGGCACCGGCTCCACGGTCACCTGGGTCCTCAACAACCACGACCAGGTCCGCACGGTCACCCGCTACGGCGAACCGGCCCTCGAGGGCAGCGGCCTGGGCGCCGCCCGCGCCCGCGCCGCCGCCCTGCTGATGCTGGCGCTGCCCGGAGCCGCGTACGTCTACCAGGGCGAGGAACTCGGCCTGCCCGAGGTCGTCGACCTGCCCGACGACGTGCTCACCGACCCGATCTTCCACCGCACCGGAAGCCGCACCCACGTCCGCGACGGCTGCCGGGTGCCGCTGCCCTGGTCGGGACAGGCCTCCCCGTTCGGCTTCACCTCCGGACCCGGGGGCGCCAAGCCCTGGCTGCCGCAGCCCGCGTACTTCGCCGAGTACGTCACCGAACGCGCCCTCGCCGACACCCGCTCCTTCTGGCACCTGTACCGCGACGGCCTGCAACTGCGCTCCGCCCTGCCCCAGCTGGGCGACGGCACACTGCGCTGGCTGGACACCGAGCCCGACGTGCTCGCCTTCGTCCGCGGCGACGGACTGGTCTGCGCCGTCAACTTCGGCACGTCGCCCACGGCCGCGCCGGTCTCCGGCACTCCGCTCCTGGCCAGCGGCGACTGCCCGCCCGGGGTGCTCGCCGGGTCCTCCGCCGCCTGGTGGATCACCGACGGCACCGACCTCTGAACCTCGTCAATTCCCCACCTTCCGAAGGGACATCAACGATGATGCGACGACGTACCACCCTGCTCACCGGCTGCACCGCCCTCGTCCTCGCCCTCGGCGCCACCGCCTGCGGCAGCGACGACCCCGTCTCCGCGGGCGGCGGCGACAAGACGCTCAGCGGCCAGACGGTCACCGTGGCCGGCGTCTGGTCCGGCAGCGAGCAGAAGAACTTCCAGAAGGTGCTGGACGCGTTCTCCACGAAGACCGGCGCCAAGACCCAGTTCATGTCGACCGGCGACAACGTCTCCACCGTCGTCGGCAGCAAGATCGAGGGCGGCAACGCCCCCGACGTCGTGATGGTCCCGCAGGTCGGCGTGCTCCAGCAGTTCGCCAAGAAGGGCTGGCTCGAGCCGCTGTCCGCCACCACCCAGAAGTCGGTGGACGCCAACTTCGCGCCCGTGTGGAAGCAGTACGGCAGCGTCGACGACGCCCTGTACGGCCTCTACTTCAAGGCCGCCCACAAGTCGACCGTCTGGTTCAGCCCGGACGCGCTGAGCCAGGCCGGGGTCGAGGCGCCGAAGTCGTACGACGAGATGCTCAAGGCCGGGCACACCCTCTCCGACTCCGGGCTCGCCGCCTTCGCGGTCGCCGGACAGGACGGCTGGACCCTGACCGACTGGTTCGAGAACATCTACCTCTCCCAGGCCGGTGCCGACAAGTACGACGCCCTCGCCGCGCACGAGCTGAAGTGGACCGACGACAGCGTGGTCAAGGCGCTCACCACGCTCGGCAAGCTGTTCAAGGACAAGCAGCTGATCGCGGGCGGCCAGAAGGGCGCCCTCAACACCGACTTCCCGGGCTCGGTGGAGAAGGTCTTCGGACCCAAGCCCGAGGCCGGCATGGTCTACGAGGGCGACTTCGTCGCGGGCGTCGCCCACGACCAGTTCAACCGGACCATCGGCAAGGACGCGGACTTCTTCCCCTTCCCGCCGGTCGACGGCGGCAACGCTCCGGTCGTCAGCGGCGGTGACGCGGCCGTCGTCCTCAAGGACGGCAAGAACGCCAAGGCCGGCATGAAGCTCCTCGAGTACCTGGCCACTCCGGAGGCCGCGGCCGTGTGGGCCAAGGCCGGCGGCTTCCTGTCCCCGAACAAGAACCTCGACCTCGCCTCCTACGGCGACGACGTCACCCGCGCCACCGCCAAGTCCCTGATCGAGTCCGGTGACTCGGACGCGGTCCGGTTCGACATGTCCGACCAGGCCCCGGCGGCCTTCGGCGGCACCGCCGGCGTCGGCGAGTGGAAGCTGCTCCAGGACTTCCTGCGCGACCCGTCGGACCCGAAGGGCACCGCGGCGAAGCTGGAGGCCGCGGCGGCCAAGGCGTACAAGAACCAGGGCTGACCCACCATGACCGCCACCATGCCCGCGAAGGAGAAGGGCGCGAGCCCCCCGTCGCCCGCCGCGCACGCCGAGCGTGCCCGGCGCGCGCGGCGGCGGGGGCGGGTCGTCGCGCTGCTGTTCGTCTTCCCCGCACTGCTGCTGCTCGGCGCGCTCGTCGCCTACCCGGTGCTGTTCTCCGTCGGCCGGAGCTTCTTCGACGCCTCCGGCACCCGCTTCGTCGGCGGGGACAACTACACCGAGATGTTCCGCGACCCGGCGACGCTGAAGGCCGTCCGGAACACCACGATCTGGGTCGTCGTCGCCCCGGCGCTGCTCACCGGGCTCGGACTGATCCTCGCCGTGCTGGTGGAGAAGGTCCGCTGGGCGACGGCGTTCAAGCTGCTGCTGTTCATGCCGATGGCCGTGTCCTTCCTGGCCGCCGGCATCATCTTCCGGCTCGCCTACGACGAGGACCCGGACAAGGGCGTCCTCAACGCCGCCGTGGTCTCCGTGCACGACGTCTTCAAGGGATCCCCGTCCTACCCGAGCGCCCGCGCCCGTGAGGGGTTCGGGCTGACCCAGGGCCGGGACGGCTCGTACCTCACCGACGCGAGCCTGTCCCCGGGCGCCACGGTGACCCTGCCGATGGTCGGCGTGCTGCCCAAGGACCTGCCCGGCGATGCCGCGCCCGCCCGCCCGGTGGAGGGCGAGAAGGCCGCCGCGGACGAACTGCGCGGTGTCGTCTACCTGGACTTCGCGCCCGGCGGAGGCGGCACCCAGGGCAAGGTCGACCACGGCGAGAGCGGTCTGCCCGGCATGGAGGTCGAGGCGGTGCGCGACGGCCGGACGGTCGCGAGCACCACCACGGGCTCCGACGGCACCTTCCGCTTCACGGGCCTGACGGCCGGCTCGTACGAGGTGAAGCTGCCCCAGGCCAACTTCGCGCAGCCCTACCAGGGCGTCTCCTGGCTCGGCCCGACCCTCGTCACTCCGATGATCATCGGCGCCTACCTGTGGATCTGGACCGGGTTCGCGATGGTGCTGATCGGCGCCGGACTGTCCGCGCTGCCGCGTGACGCGCTGGAGGCGGCGCGCATCGACGGGGCCAACGAGTGGCAGATCTTCCGCCGGATCACCGTGCCGCTGCTCGCCCCCGTCCTCACCGTCGTCTTCGTCACCCTCGTGATCAACGTGATGAAGGTCTTCGACCTCGTCTACATCATCGCGCCCGGCCCGGTGCAGCAGGACGCCACCGTGCTGGCGACCCAGATGTGGCTGGTGTCGTTCGGCGGTGGCAACAACCAGGGCCTGGGCAGCGCGCTCGGTGTGCTGCTGCTGCTCCTGGTGATCCCGGCGATGGTGTTCAACGTCCGCCGCTTCCGAAGGAGTCAGCGATGAACGCGGTCAGGCGGAGCCTGGGCAACGGGCTGGTCCAGGCCGTCCTCGTGGTGATCGGCCTGGTCTGGATGACCCCGCTCGCGGGACTGTTCCTGTCGTCGCTGCGTTCGGCTGCGGACACCGCGAAGGGCGGCTGGTGGACGGCGCTGGCCAGCCCCGGGCAGCTGTCCTTCGACAACTACTCGGCGCTGCTGAAGAACTCGGGCATCACCAGGGCCTTCTGGAACACGGTGCTGATCTCGGTGCCCACGACGTTCCTGGTCGTGGTCATCGCGGCGCTGGCCGGATACGCCTTCGCCTGGCTGGACTTCCCGGCCCGTGAGCCGCTGTTCCTGCTGGTGGTGGCCATGCTGGTGGTGCCCGTGCAGATCGGTCTGCTGCCCGTCGCCAAACTCTTCGGACAGCTCGGCCTGTTCGGCACGATCCCCGGTGTGGTCCTCTTCCACGTCGCCTACGGACTGCCGTTCGCGGTGTTCCTGCTGCGGAACTACTTCGCCGAGATGCCCAAGGAGATGCTGGAGGCGGCCCGCATGGACGGGGGCAACGAGTGGCGGATCTTCACCCGGCTGGTGCTGCCAGTGGGGCGGCCCGCGATCGCGAGCCTCGCCATCTTCCAGTTCCTGTGGGTGTGGAACGACATGCTGGTGGCGCTGCTGTTCGCCGACACCTCGTCGCAGCCGCTGACGGTGGAACTCCAGTCGCAGATCCGGCAGTTCGGCAGCAACATCGATGTGCTGGCGCCGGGGGCGTTCCTGTCGCTGGTCGTGCCGGTGGTCGTGTTCTTCGCCTTCCAGCGGCACTTTGTGCAGGGGGTGATGGCGGGGTCGGTGAAGTGACGGTGCGGTGGGCGGCGGCGGGGGAGGGTTCTCGCCCTCGCCGCCCCTTCCCTTCCCGTCCCCGGGGGCTGCCGCCCCCGGACCCCCGCTTCGGCTGGTACGCCCTCTTCCTAAAACGAAAAACAACACGGGGGAGGCGGCGGTGTTCTCACCGCCGCCGCACCTGTGTCGTTCACGCCGACGCCGGCGGATACAGCGACCGCGGCAGCTGGGAGGCCGCCGCCGTGTCCAGGAGCCACAGGGTGCGGGCGCGGCCCCGGGCGCCCACTGCCGGGGCCTGGATCTCGCCCGCGCCCGACAGGGCCATCGCCACCGCGTTGGCCTTGTCCTCGCCGGCCGCCAGCAGCCACACCTCACGGGCCGAGCGGATGGCGGGCAGGGTGAGGGAGACGCGGGTGGGCGGCGGCTTGGGGGAGCCGTGCACGCCGATCACCGTACGCTCCGTCTCGCGCGCCCCCGGGTGCTCCGGGAAGAGGGAGGCGACATGGGTGTCCGGGCCGACGCCCAGCATCAGGACGTCGAACGCCGGGACCGCGCCGTGGTTCTCGGGGCCGGCCGCGCGGGCCAGCTCCTCGGCGTAGGCCTCCGCCGCCGCCTCGACGTCCGTGCCGTAGGGACCGTCCGACGCGGGCATGGCGTGCACGCGCCCGGGGTCCAGCGGCACCGAGTCCAGCAGGGCCTCGCGGGCCTGCGTGACATTGCGTTCCGGGTCGCCCTCCGGCAGGAACCGCTCGTCGCCCCACCACAGGTCGAGGCGGCCCCAGTCGATCGCGTCGCGGGCGGGCGCGGCCGCCAGCGCGGCCAGCACCCCGTTGCCGTTGCGTCCGCCGGTGAGGACCACGGACGCCGAACCCGTCGAGGCCTGCGCGTCCACGATCCGGGTGATCAGCCGGGCCGCGGCGGCCTGCGCCATCAGTTCCTTGTCGTGGTGGACGACCAGCTGCGGAGTGCTCACTTGGCGGCTTCCTCCTGCGGCACGGGCACCGCGACCGGCTCCTTCGCGGACGCCGTGGAGCCCGCGGACGCCCCGGCGCCCTCCAGCCGGTCCACGCCGAACCGCAGCGCGGACGCGTAGGTGTCGTCCGGGTCCAGCCGCCGCAGCTCCTCCGCGATCAGCTCGGCCGTCTCCCGCCGCTTCAGCGCCACGGCCCGCTCCGGCTGCCCCTGGATGGACAGGGTCGCCAGCCTGCCGTCGGCGCGGTCCAGGGCGATCGGGCCGCAACTGGTGTCCATGCGGACCGCGGTCAGACCGGGACCCGCGGACTGCGCGCGCCTGACCGGCACGTCCAGCCGGTCCGCGAGCCACATCGCCAGCAGCTCGCAGCTCGGGTTGAACTCCTCGCCCTCCACCTCCACGGCCCTGACCTCGCAGGTGACCTGGTCCAGGGCGGCCGCCAGCATGGAGCGCCAGGGCGTGATCCGGGTCCAGGACAGGTCCGTGTCGCCGGGCGTGTACGCGTCGGCTCGCGCCGACAGCTCCCGCACCGGCTGCTCGGAGGCGTAGGTGTCGGTGACCCGGCGCTGCGCCAGCGCTCCCAGCGGGTCCTTGGCCGGGTCGAGCGGCGCGTTCACCGGCCACCAGACGACGACCGGCGCGTCGGGGAGCAGCAGCGGTAGCACCACCGACTGGGCGTGGTCGGCCACCTCGCCGTACAGCCGCAGCACCACCGTCTCGCCGCTGCCCGCGTCCGCGCCCACCCGCACCTCGGCGTCCAGCCGAGAGGACGTGCGGTCGCGGATCGTGCGCGAGACCCGCCGGATGACCACCAGCTTGCGCGAGGGGTGCTCGCGCGAGGCGTCGCCGGCGGCCTTCAGGGCGTCGTAGGCGTTCTCCTCGTCGGTGACGACGACCAGCGTGAGCACCATGCCGACCGCCGGGGTGCCGATCGCCCGGCGACCCTGCACCAGCGCCTTGTTGATCTTGCTGGCCGTGGTGTCGGTCAGGTCTATCTTCATGGCCGGCGCCAGCTCCGTCCGTCTCGTGCGAGCATCTCGTCCGCCTCGGTGGGCCCCCAGGTCCCGGAGGGATACTGCGCGGGCCTGCCGTGCTTGTCCCAGTACGTCTCGATCGGGTCGAGGATCCGCCAGGACAGCTCGACCTCCTCGGTGCGCGGGAAGAGGTTGGAGTCGCCGAGCAGCACGTCCAGGATCAGGCGCTCGTACGCCTCCGGGCTGGACTCCGTGAAGGACTCGCCATAGGCGAAGTCCATCGACACGTCCCGGATCTCCATCGACGTGCCGGGCACCTTGGAGCCAAAGCGGACCGTGACGCCCTCGTCCGGCTGGACGCGGATGACGATGGCGTTCTGCCCGAGCTCCTCGGTGGCCGAGGTGTCGAAGGGGGAGTGCGGCGCCCGCTGGAAGACCACCGCGATCTCGGTGACCCGGCGGCCCAGGCGCTTGCCGGTGCGCAGATAGAAGGGGACGCCCGCCCAGCGGCGGTTGTCGATCTCCAGCTTGACGGCCGCGTACGTGTCGGTCTTCGACTTCTTGTCGATGCCCTCTTCCTCGAGGTAGCCGATGACCTTCTCGCCACCCTGCCAGCCCGCCGCGTACTGCCCGCGCACGGTCGACTTGCCCAGGTCCTTGGGCAGCTTCACCGCGCCGAGCACCTTGGTCTTCTCCGCGGCCAGCGCGTCCGCGCCGAAGGAGGCGGGCTCCTCCATCGCGGTCAGCGCCAGGAGCTGCAGCAGGTGGTTCTGGATGACGTCACGGGCGGCGCCGATGCCGTCGTAGTAGCCGGCCCGGCCGCCGATGCCGATGTCCTCGGCCATGGTGATCTGCACATGGTCCACGAAGGACCGGTTCCAGATCGGCTCGAACATGGTGTTGGCGAAGCGCAGGGCCAGGATGTTCTGGACGGTCTCCTTGCCCAGGTAGTGGTCGATACGGAAGACCTGGTCCGGGGCGAAGACCTCGTGCACGACCTTGTTGAGTTCCTCGGCCGACCTCAGGTCGTGGCCGAAGGGCTTCTCGATGACCGCGCGCCGCCACGAGCCCTGGCTCTGGTCGGCCAGCTGGTGCTTCTTCAGCTGCTGGATGACCACCGGGAACGACTTCGGCGGCACCGACAGGTAGAAGGCGAAGTTGCCGCCCGTGCCCTGCGCCTTGTCCAGCTCCTCGATCGTGCCGCGCAGCCGCTCGAACGCCTCGTCGTCGTCGAACGTGCCCTGCACGAAGCGCATGCCCTGGATGAGCTGCTGCCAGACCTCCTCGCGGAACGGCGTGCGCGCGTGCTCCTTGACGGCGTCGTGCACGACCTGGGCGAAGTCCTCGTGCTCCCAGTCGCGGCGGGCGAATCCGACGAGCGAGAAGCCCGGCGGCAGCAGACCCCGGTTGGCGAGGTCGTACACCGCGGGCATGAGCTTCTTGCGCGACAGGTCGCCCGTGACGCCGAAGATGACCAGGCCGGACGGCCCCGCGATACGCGGGAGCCGTCGGTCGGCGGGGTCACGGAGCGGGTTCGCTCCGGTGACGGAAAGGGGCGCCAAGGTTCTCAGCCCTCCGCGGGGGAGAGGCGCTCCAGCTCCGCCTCGGTGGACTTCAGCAGGTCGTTCCAGGACGACTCGAACTTCTCGACGCCCTCGTCCTCCAGGACCTGGACCACGTCGTCGTACGAGATCCCGATCTTCTCCAGCGCGTCGATGTCCGCACGGGCCTGCTCGTAGGTGCCGGTGACGGCGTCGCCGCGGATCGCGCCGTGGTCGTCGGTGGCCTCCAGCGTGGCCTCGGGCATGGTGTTCACCGTGTTCGGCGCCACCAGCTCCTCGACGTACATGGTGTCCTTGTACGCCTTGTCCTTCACACCGGTGGACGCCCACAGCGGACGCTGCCTGTTGGCGCCGTGCCGCTCCAGCGCGCTCCACCGGTCGGAGGCGAAGACCTCCTCGTACGCCTCGTAGGCCAGACGCGCGTTGGCCACGCCCGCCTTGCCGCGCAGCGCCTTGGCCTCGTCGGTGCCCAGCTCGTCGATCCGCCGGTCGATCTCGGTGTCCACGCGGGACACGAAGAAGGACGCCACCGAATGGATCTTCGACAGGTCCAGGCCGCGCTCCGCGGCCTTCTCCAGGCCGCTCAGGTACGCGTCCATCACCGCGCGGTAGCGCTCCAGCGAGAAGATCAGGGTGACGTTGACGCTGATGCCGTTGCCGATGGTCTCGGCGATCGCCGGCAGGCCCGCCTTCGTGGCCGGGATCTTGATGAGCGTGTTGGGCCGGTCGACCAGCCAGGCCAGCTGGCGGGCCTCGGCGACCGTCGCCCTGGTGTTGTGGGCCAGGCGCGGGTCCACCTCGATGGACACCCGACCGTCCTTGCCACCGGTGGCGTCGAAGACCGGACGCATGATGTCGGCGGCGTCCCGGACGTCCGCCGTGGTGATCATGCGGATGGCCTCTTCCACCGTGACCCGGCGGGCGGCCAGGTCGGCGACCTGCTGTGCGTAGCCGTCCCCCTGCGAGATGGCCTTCTGGAAGATCGTCGGGTTGGTGGTGACGCCCACGACGTGCTGCTGGTCGATCAGCTCGGCGAGGTTGCCGGACGTGATCCGCTTGCGCGACAGGTCGTCCAGCCAGATCGCGACGCCTTCGTCGGAAAGGCGCTTGAGTGCGTCTGTCATGGAAATTGCATCTCCTACGGGTCGTGTATGAGCGTCAGCGCTGGGCGGCGGCGATGGATTCCCGGGCCTTGGCCGCCACGTTCTCGGCGGTGAAACCGAACTCGCGGAAGAGCACCTTGGCGTCGGCCGAAGCACCGAAGTGCTCGAGGGAAACGATGCGGCCGGCGTCTCCCACGTACTTGTGCCAGGTCAGACCCACGCCTGCCTCGACCGCCACACGGGCCCGCACGGCCGGCGGCAGCACGCTGTCCCGGTACCCCTGGTCCTGCTCCTCGAACCACTCCACGGACGGCATGGACACCACCCGGGTGGGGATGCCCTCGGCCTGGAGCTGCTCGCGGGCCTCCACGGCCACGTGCACCTCGGAACCGGTGGCGATCAGGACGACCTGGGGCTCGCCACCTTCGGCCTCGAACAGGACGTAACCGCCGCGCGCGGCGTCGTCGTCGGGCTCGTACGTCGGCACGCCCTGGCGGGTCAGCGCCAGACCGTGCGGCGCGCCCTTGCCGAACTCCTTGGTCCAGCGGCGCAGGATCTCGCGCCAGGCGATCGCGGTCTCGTTGGCGTCGGCCGGGCGGACGATGTTCAGGCCCGGGATGGCGCGCAGCGAGGCGAGGTGCTCGACCGGCTGGTGGGTGGGGCCGTCCTCGCCCAGGCCGATGGAGTCGTGCGTCCAGACGTACGTCACCGGCAGGTGCATCAGGGACGACAGGCGCACCGCGTTGCGCATGTAGTCGGAGAAGACCAGGAAGGTGCCGCCGTAGACGCGGGTGTTGCCGTGCAGCGTGATGCCGTTCATCGCCGCGGCCATCGCGTGTTCACGGATGCCGAAGTGGAGGGTGCGCCCGTACGGGTTCGCCTCCGGCAGCGGGTTGCCCTCGGGCAGGAACGACGAGGTCTTGTCGATGGTGGTGTTGTTAGAGCCGGCCAGGTCCGCCGAGCCGCCCCACAGCTCCGGGATCACGTCGCCGAGCGCCTGGAGCACCTTGCCGGACGCGGCGCGGGTGGCGAGACCCTTGCCCGCCTCGAACACCGGGATCTTCTCGTCCCAGCCGGCGGGCAGCTCGCCCGCGGCGATCCGGTCGAACTCGGCGGCCCGCCCGGGGTTGGCCTCGCGCCAGACCTGGAGCGACTTCTCCCACTCGGTCCTGACCCGGCGGCCCCGCTCGACGGCGGCGCGGGTGTGCTCCAGCACCTCGTCGGAGACCTCGAAGTGCTGCTCGGGGTCGAAGCCGAGGACGCGCTTGGTGGCCGCGACCTCTTCCTCGCCCAGCGCCGAGCCGTGCGCGGCCTCGGTGTTCTGCGCGTGCGGGGCCGGCCAGGCGATGATCGAGCGCATCGCGATGAAGGACGGCCGGTCGGTGACGGCCTTGGCCGCCTCGACGGCCGCGTGGATCGCCCGCGGGTCGAGGTCGCCGTCCTCCTTGGCCTCCACGCGCTGCACGTGCCAGCCGTAGGCCTCGTACCGCAGAGCGGTGTCCTCGGAGACGGCCGTCTCGGTGTCGCCCTCGATCGAGATGTGGTTGTCGTCCCACAGCAGGATCAGGTTGCCGAGCTTCTGGTGGCCGGCCAGCGAGGACGCCTCGGCGGAGATGCCCTCCTGGAGGCAGCCGTCACCGGCGATGCAGAAGACGAAGTGGTCGAACGGGGACTCGCCCGCGGGGGCCTCCGGGTCGAACAGGCCGCGCTCGTAGCGGGCGGCCATCGCCATGCCCACCGCGTTGGCGACACCCTGGCCGAGCGGGCCGGTCGTGGTCTCCACGCCCGCCGTGTGCCCGTACTCCGGGTGGCCGGGCGTCTTCGAGCCCCAGGTGCGGAAGGCCTTCAGGTCGTCCAGCTCCAGCCCGAAACCGGCCAGGTACAGCTGGGTGTAGAGGGTCAGGGAGGAGTGGCCGGCGGACAGCACGAAGCGGTCGCGCCCCACCCACTGCGGATCGGCCGGGTCGTGCCGCATCACCTTCTGGAAGAGGGTGTAGGCGGCGGGAGCCAGACTCATCGCCGTGCCGGGATGGCCGTTGCCGACCTTCTGTACGGCATCGGCGGCCAGGACGCGCGCGGTGTCCACGGCACGCTGGTCCAACTCGGTCCACTCGAGGTCTGTGGTGGTCGGCTTGGTGCTCACCCTGGGTCAGGGCTCCTCTCCACATGTCGGATGCCGGCGTGCGGGGGGACCGCGCACCGGTTGCCGGCGTTCTCGGCGTCGGCCGGCCGATGTGAGCCTATCCCGTCAGAACGTGCGTTTTTCCGCGTCGTTCCAGAGTGCCGGGACTCTTCTCGATCCGCCTCCCCACCGGCCGGAATCCCATGGGACACATGAATACGGGGGTGCTCATCCGATCGCTCAATCGAGCCGGATCGCGCCCGTCCGGAGGGCCCCGCCAACACGACGCCACCCCCGCGAATGTCCGGGTCTGGGCAACGTCTACAGTGGCGTGGTACGCGCGAGTCCTCACCGTCGGTTCACACGGTCGGCTCGCTGGGATGTCTCTGTCAGGGGTGTGCGTGACGGCCGTCGAATCCCGTCCAGCGGGGGTGCTCGCGAGCCAGAGCCCGAGCCACCGGCCGTTCGGGGCCCGTGTCAAGGCGTTCGTGGCGCTGACCAAGCCGCGGATCATCGAGCTGCTGCTGATCACCACCGTGCCGGTGATGTTCCTGGCCCAGCGGGGTGTGCCCGACCTGGGGCTGGTCCTGATCACCTGCCTCGGCGGCTACCTGTCGGCGGGTGGCGCCAACGCGCTGAACATGTACATCGACCGCGACATCGACGCGCTCATGGACCGGACCTCCCAGCGCCCGCTGGTCACCGGCATGGTCAGCCCGCGCGAGTGTCTGGCCTTCGGCATCACGCTGGCGGTCGTCTCCACGCTGCTGTTCGGCCTCACCGTCAACTGGCTGTCCGCGTGGCTGTCGCTCGCAGCGCTCCTCTTCTACGTCGTCGTCTACACGATGATCCTCAAGCGCCGTACGTCGCAGAACATCGTGTGGGGCGGCATCGCCGGCTGCATGCCGGTCCTGATCGGCTGGTCCTCGGTCACGAACTCGATGTCGTGGGCGCCCGTCATCCTCTTCCTCGTCATGTTCTTCTGGACGCCGCCGCACTACTGGCCGCTGTCCATGAAGGTGCGGGAGGACTACGCGCGTGTGGGCGTGCCGATGCTCCCGGTCGTCGCCTCGAACAAGGTCGTCGCCCGGCAGATCGTGCTCTACAGCTGGGTGATGGTGGCGGTCTCGCTGCTGCTGACCCCGCTCGGCTACACCGGCTGGTTCTACACGGTGGTGGCGCTGGCCGCGGGCGGCTGGTGGCTGTGGGAGGCGCACGCGCTGCAGAACCGGGCCAAGGCCGAGGCGACCGGCACGAAGCTGAAGGAGATGCGCCTGTTCCACTGGTCCATCACCTATGTGTCGCTGCTGTTCGTGGCGGTGGCGGTGGATCCGTTCCTGCGCTGACCTGCCGCGCGGGGGCGCGGGGGTGGTAGCGGTTCTTCTCGGGCGGGGTGCGTGGTCGAGGCCACGCACCCCGCCCGTCGCCGTTTGATCTACTCGTGGGTAGCATCCAGACATGGCAGACACGCAGCAGGTTGACCCCAAGAACGAGCGCAGGGCCGCCCGCCTCGCGCGGCGGATCGGCTCCTTCTCCAAGGCCCATGGAGGGGCCGAGGGACAGGTCGCGTACCTGGGGGAGCGCGGCGCCAGGATCGTCCTGGTCGGCGAGGACGGCACCTGGGGCGACCTCGTGGCACCGACGTACGCCATCGCCGAGAAGGCGATGGAGAAGTCCGGGATCACCGTCCACGAGGCGTTCGACGGCGAGTTCGCGGCCAAGGTGCGGACGGGCCCGTACGAGTGGAGCCGCATGGCGGGCCTCCAGCTGGGCGGCCCCGCCAACCGCTGACCCCCGGTGCGGAGCGTCGGGACCGGGCTCGGCGACACCGACAGCCGACCGACCGGTCAGGGCCTCTGGGATACAGGGTTCTGACCGGTCGGCCGGCTGGAAGCGTGGGTGCGGGCCGGGGTGAGCCCCGGCTGGGCGTCGGCCGTCAGGCCCTGGCCGGCGTCGCCTCGGCGAGGGGACCCGGAAGGCCGGCCACCGCCTGCGGCCGCTCGCGCAGCGACAGCAGCACGCGCAGCACCCAGATCCACATGACGCACGAGCCCAGCATGTGCAGGCCGACCAGGACCTCGGGCAGGTGCGTGAAGTACTGGACGTAGCCGAGAGCGCCCTGGGCCAGCAGGATCAGGAACAGGTCGCGGGTCCGCAGCAGCGGGCCCCGCGGCGCGTCGACGGCCTTGAGGATGAACCACAGGGCGAACGTCAGCGTGACCACGATCCACGCCAGCACGGCGTGCATCTTCGCGACCGTCTGCCAGTCGATCGGGATGCGGGAGACCTCCTTCGAGTCGCCCGCGTGCGGCCCGGCACCGGTCACCACCGTGCCCACCGCGATCAGCAGCACGCTCGCGAGGACCAGGAACCCCACCAGTTGCCGGATCGGCTTGCCGACCAGCGGGCGCGGCTCGGCGTCACCCTCGCGGGTGCGCTGCCACATCACCGTGGCGACCGCGATCAGCGCCGTGGACAGCAGGAAGTGCGCCGCGACGGTGTACGGGTTCAGGCCGACGAGGACGACGATGCCGCCGAGCACCGCGTTGCCCATGACCACCCAGAACTGCGCCCAGCCCAGCCGGGTGAGGCTGCGCCGCCACGGCTTCTGGGCGCGTGCGGCGACGATCGCCCAGCCCACGGCGGCACACAGCACGTACGTCAGCATCCGGTTGCCGAACTCGATCACGCCGTGCACACCCATCTCGCGGGTGGTGGTCAGCGAGTCGTCCGTGCAGGTGGGCCAGGTCGGGCAGCCGAGGCCCGAGCCGGTCAGGCGGACGGCGCCGCCGGTGACGACGATGACCACCGCCATCACGAGCGCGCAGAGGGCCGCCCGCCGGACGGTCCTCGGGTGCGGGGTCCAGCGTTCGGCGATGAAGGCGAGCGGGTTGCGCACGGCGGCCATGGCGTCGGCGCGGGTCAGGTTCGGCACGCGATCCATCGTAGGCGTCCGCTTGTGCACGGTTTCACGAGGGTCCATCGCGTCCTACTCCCAGCGGAAGAACTTCCCGGCGGCCGCGAGACCGGCCACCGCCCAGACGGCGAGGATCGCGAGGTCGCCCCACGGCATCCCGGCGCCGTGCTGGAGCACGTCCCGCAGTCCGCCGGAGAGCGCCGAGATGGGCAGCAGGCCGAGCACGTCCTGGGCGACGGGCGGGAACTTGTCCAGCGGTACGACCACCCCGCCGCCGACCAGCAGCAGCAGGAAGACCAGGTTGGCGGCGGCCAGGGTCGCCTCGGCCTTCAGGGTCCCCGCCATCAGCAGGCCGAGACCGGAGAAGGCGGCGGTGCCGAGCACCATCAGCAGCAGCACGGCGAACGGGTTGCCGTGCGGCGACCAGCCGAGCGCGAAGGCGATCACGGTCAGCAGTACGACCTGAAGCACCTCCGTGACCAGCACCGACGCCGTCTTGGCGGTCATCAGTCCCCAGCGCGGCAGCGGCGAGGCGGCCAGCCGCTTCAGCACGCCGTAGCGCCGCTCGAAGCCGGTCGCGATGGCCTGCCCGGTGAACGCGGTCGACATCACGGCGAGCGCGAGGACGCCGGGGGTGAGGAAGTCCACCGCCCTGCCCGCGCCGGTGTCGACGATGTCCACGGAGCTGAACAGCACCAGCAGCAGGGTGGGGATGACGACGGTGAGAAGAAGCTGCTCCCCGTTGCGCAGCAGCATCTTCGTCTCCAGCGCCGCCTGCGCCGCGATCATGCGGGTCAGCGGGGCCGCGCCGGGCTCCGGGGTGTACGTACCGGTGGCGGTGACGGTGGTCACGAGCGCAGCTCCTTGCCGGTCAGCTCCAGGCTGTGTTCTCCCGGGGGACAACCCCCGGACCCCCGGCCGTGCTTCAAGTGGGCCGGAATCACCGGAATCATGAGCGCAACTCCTTGCCGGTCAGCTCCAGGCTGTGTTCTCCCGGGGGACAACCCCCGGACCCCCGGCCGTGCTTCAAGTGGGCCGGAATCACCGGAATCATGAGCGCAACTCCTTGCCGGTCAGCTCCAGAAAAACGTCCTCCAGGGTGTGCCGCTCCACGGAGATGTGGTCCGGCATCACGCCGTGCTGCGCGCACCAGGACGTCACGGTCGCCAGCAGTTGCGGGTCGATCTTGCCGACGACGCGGTAGGAGCCCGAGGTCAGCTCGGCGGCCGAGGAGTCGGCCGGCAGTGCCTTGAGGAGGGAGGCGACGTCGAGTCCCGGGCGGCCGGTGAAGCGCAGGGTGTTCTCGGCGCCACCGCGGCACAGCTCCTCCGGGGAGGCCTGGGCGATGACCCGGCCGGCGTCGATGATCGCGACGTCGTCGGCGAGCTGCTCGGCCTCCTCCATGTAGTGCGTGGTGAGGATCACCGAGACGCCGTCGGCGCAGAGGTCGCGCACGAGGTCCCAGGTGGCATGGCGGGCCTGCGGGTCGAGTCCGGCGGTCGGCTCGTCGAGGAAGACCAGTTCGGGCCGGCCGACGACGGCCATGGCGAGCGCGAGCCGCTGTTGCTGGCCGCCGGAGAGCCGGCGGTAGGAGGTGCGCCCGCAGCTGCCGAGCCCGAGCCGTTCCATGAGGGCATCCACGTCCAGCGGGCGGGCGTGCAGCCTGGCGACGTGCCGCAGCATCTCGTCGGCCCGGGCCCCGGAGTACACGCCACCGGACTGGAGCATCACGCCGATACGGGGCCTGAGCCGCGCGGACTGTCTCACCGGGTCGAGGCCCAGGACGCGCACCGTGCCGGAGTCCGGCCGCCGGTACCCCTCGCAGGTCTCGACCGTCGTCGTCTTGCCCGCGCCGTTGGGGCCGAGCACGGCGGTCACACCCGCCCGGGCCACCAGGTCGAGGCCGTCCACCGCGGTCTTCGTGCCGTACCGCTTCACCAGGGCCTGGACCTGGACCACGGGCTCACTTCGCATGAGGCCAAAGTCTAGGGACGCGCCGGACGGCTCAGGCGGCCGGGTGAGGGAAGTCATCCTCCCGGGGCCGGTGCACCGGAAGCCACCGCTGCGCGTACGCCACCGCGTCCGCCAGGGGGAACAGCCGCGACCGGGCGGCACCCACCGTGCCGCGGACCACCGGCCGGTCGCGTTCGAAGTCGTGCCCGAGCTCGTCGAACCGCTCGGAGGTGATGGACACGTCGGTGACGACCTCCCAGCCGTGCGGCCCCGGCCGGCCCACCCGCACGAGCGGCGCGGGGATCCGGTACTCGGCCAGGTGGAAGCAGGTGCAGGAGTCGTATCCGGCGCCCAGCAGCAGCACCCGGGCGCCGAGCGCCTCCAGCCGGGCGAGCGGGCTGCGCTCGCCCAGCCGGCAGTCGGTGGCGTGCCCGTCGACGATCTCGGCGGCGCGGGGCCCGATCGCCGCGAACGAGGTGTGCGGGTGCGCGCTGCGCAGGGTGCCCGGCCAGGTGCGCACGGTCTCCGGGATCACTCCGACCCCGAGGGTGGGGGTGATCCGCGGGTCGTAGGCGGGCATCGTGGCCCGGATGGTGTCCCACCACTCCTCGGGTACCGGCGGTCTGCTCCAGTGCGCCGGGTCGGAGAGGTCGCCGGACTGGGTGGGGACCACGAGCGTGCCCTCGGGACCGAGCGCGTCGAGCAGCCCTTGGACGACCGCGACCGGACCGCCGCAGACCCAGCCGAGCGAACTGAGGGAGGAGTGGACGAGGAGGGTCTCGCCGGGGCGGACGCCGAGGTCGCGCAGAGCCTCGGCGATCGTGCCCCGGGTGACGAGTGGGCCGGTCGGCAGGGGTGTGGGCATGGTCGGGCAGTCTGGCGCACGGCTGCGGGGGGATGCCACCGCTTTGCTCGACCGGAGATCGTTTCCGCAGGTGGGATTAGGTTTGCCTAAGTGATGCAGGGCACCGCCCGGGCGGAGCAGCGCCGCTTGTCAGGTCTCGAGGAATTACGCAACAATGGCGTTGTGAAAAACGTCGGCCAGGCTCGGGAGACCCCCACGGGGGCCCCGCAGGAGGAGTTCGCGACCGGATTGCGCTCGGATCACTCCACGCGCAACCGGGTCGCGCGGTCCATCCTGGACCACGGCCCGTCGACGGTCGCCGAGCTGGCCGGCCGGCTCGGGCTCACCCAGGCCGCCGTGCGGCGCCACCTGGACGCCCTGGTAGCCGACGACGTGGTCGAGGCGCGGGAGCAGCGGGTGTACGGCGCGCGGACGCGCGGCCGGCCCGCCAAGGTCTTCGCGCTCACCGACTGCGGGCGGGACGCCTTCGACCAGTCGTACGACAAGCTCGCCGTGGACGCGCTCCGCTGGATCGCCGAGCACGAGGGCGGGCAGGGGGCGGTCGCCGCCTTCGCCCGGGCGCGGATCGCCGCGCAGGCGGGCGCGTACCGCAAGGCGATCGAGGCCGTCGCTCCCGACCAGCGCACCGCGGCGCTGGCCAAGGCCCTGAGCGTGGACGGGTACGCTGCTACGGCGCGCAACGCGCCCCTCCCGCAGCGGGGTGAGCAGCTCTGTCAGCACCACTGCCCGGTCGCCCACGTCGCGGAGCAGTTCCCGCAGCTGTGCGAGGCGGAGACGGAGATCTTCGCAGAGCTGCTGGGGACCCACGTCCAGCGACTGGCGACCATCGCGCACGGCGACGGCGTCTGCACGACGTTCATCCCCAAGATTTCCCAGACCGATCACCACAGCCACAACGCATCCGCAAGCACGGCCGGGAGGAACCCCGCATGACTCTCCCCACGGAGACTGCCCACCCCGAACTCGAGGGCCTGGGCAACTACGAATACGGCTGGGCCGACTCCGACGAGGCCGGTGCCTCTGCCAGGCGTGGTCTGAACGAGGACGTCGTCCGCGACATCTCCGGCAAGAAGTCGGAGCCGGAGTGGATGACCAAGCTGCGCCTGAAGGGCCTGAAGCTCTTCGAGAAGAAGCCCATGCCGAACTGGGGCTCGGACCTGTCGGGGATCGACTTCGACAACATCAAGTACTTCGTGCGCTCCACGGAGAAGCAGGCGGAGTCCTGGGAGGACCTGCCCGAGGACATCAAGAACACGTACGACAAGCTCGGCATCCCCGAGGCGGAGAAGCAGCGCCTGGTCGCCGGTGTCGCGGCCCAGTACGAGTCGGAGGTCGTCTACCACCAGATCCGCGAGGACCTGGAGGAGCAGGGCGTCATCTTCCTCGACACCGACACCGCGCTGCGGGAGCACCCGGAGCTCTTCAAGGAGTACTTCGGCACCGTCATCCCCGCCGGTGACAACAAGTTCGCCGCGCTGAACACCGCCGTGTGGTCCGGCGGCTCCTTCATCTACGTGCCGAAGGGCGTGCACGTGGAGATCCCGCTCCAGGCCTACTTCCGCATCAACACGGAGAACATGGGCCAGTTCGAGCGGACCCTGATCATCGTCGACGAGGGTGCCTACGTGCACTACGTCGAGGGCTGCACCGCCCCGATCTACAAGAGCGACTCCCTGCACAGCGCGGTCGTCGAGATCATCGTCAAGAAGAACGCCCGCTGCCGCTACACGACCATCCAGAACTGGTCGAACAACGTCTACAACCTGGTCACCAAGCGCGCCGTGGCCTACGAGGGCGCGACCATGGAGTGGATCGACGGCAACATCGGCTCCAAGGTGACGATGAAGTACCCGGCCGTCTACCTGATGGGCGAGCACGCCAAGGGCGAGACCCTGTCCATCGCCTTCGCGGGCGAGGGCCAGCACCAGGACGCCGGTTCCAAGATGGTCCACATGGCGCCGAACACCTCGTCCAACATCGTCTCCAAGTCGGTGGCGCGCGGCGGCGGCCGTACCTCGTACCGCGGCCTGGTCGAGATCGGCGAGGGCGCCGCGGGCTCCAAGTCCAACGTGCTCTGCGACGCGCTGCTCGTGGACACCATCTCCCGCTCCGACACGTACCCCTACGTGGACGTTCGTGAGGACGACGTGTCCATGGGCCACGAGGCGACCGTCTCCAAGGTCTCCGAGGACCAGCTCTTCTACCTGATGAGCCGTGGTCTGAGCGAGTTCGAGGCGATGGCGATGATCGTGCGCGGCTTCGTCGAGCCGATCGCCAAGGAGCTGCCCATGGAGTACGCGCTGGAGCTCAACCGGCTGATCGAGCTGCAGATGGAGGGCGCGGTCGGCTAAGCACCGACCCGGGCCGGCGATTCGCCGGCCCGCAGTCCGCCATCCAGCCCATACGCAAGAAAGCGAGCAATACGACAGCCATGGCTGAGGCCCAGAACATCCCCGTCGGTTCGACGACCGCGGGCCAGATCGCGGTCGCCGCCGAGTCGACCGTCGCCACGCGCATGAGCGCGCCGCCCTCCTTCGACGTGGCGGACTTCCCGGTCCCGCACGGCCGCGAGGAGGAGTGGCGCTTCACCCCGCTGGAGCGGCTGCGCGGTCTGCACGACGGCACCGCGACCGCCACCGGCGAGGGCGTCAAGGTGGACGTCCAGGCCCCCGACGGCGTCACCGTCGAGACCGTCGGCCGCGACGACGCGCGGCTCGGCAAGGCCGGCACCCCGGTGGACCGCGTCGCCGCCCAGGCCTACTCCGCCTTCGAGAAGGCCTCGGTCGTGAGCGTCCCCAAGGAGGCCGTCCTGACCGAGCCGATCCGCATCGCGGTGCACGGCGAGGGCGGGGTCGCCTACGCCCACCAGGTCATCGAGCTCGGGGCCTTCGCCGAGGCCGTCGTCGTCATCGACCACACCGGTGACGCGGTGCTCGCCGCCAACGTCGACTACCTGCTCGGCGACGGCGCCAAGCTGACCGTCGTCTCCATCCAGGACTGGGACGACAAGGCCGTGCACGTCGCCCAGCACAACACGCTGATCGGCCGGGACGCCTCCTTCAAGTCGGTCGTCGTCACCTTCGGCGGCGACCTCGTCCGCCTGAACCCGCGCGTGACCTACGCCGGCCCCGGCGCCGAGGCCGAGCTGTACGGCCTGTACTTCACCGACGCCGGCCAGCACCAGGAGCACCGCCTCCTGGTCACCCACAACGCCCCGCACTGCAAGTCGAACGTCGCCTACAAGGGCGCCCTCCAGGGCGACGACGCGCACGCGGTGTGGATCGGCGACGTCCTGATCGAGGCCAAGGCCGAGGGCACGGACACCTACGAGATGAACCGCAACCTCGTGCTGACCGACGGCGCCCGCGTCGACTCCGTGCCGAACCTCGAGATCGAGACCGGCGAGATCGTCGGCGCCGGCCACGCCTCCGCGACCGGCCGCTTCGACGACGAGCAGCTCTTCTACCTGATGGCCCGCGGCATCCCGGAGCAGGACGCCCGCCGTCTGGTGGTCCGCGGCTTCTTCGCCGAGCTGGTCCAGCAGATCGGTGTCACGGACATCGAGGAGCGCCTCATCGCCAAGATCGAGGAGGAACTGGAGGCGGCGGTCGGATGAGCGGCACCTTCGTACGCGTCTGTGGACTGAGCGAGCTGGAGGAGGACACCCCGAAGCGGGTGGAACTCGACGGCACGCCGGTCTCGGTCGTGAAGACCGAGGGGGAGGTGTTCGCCATCAACGACATCTGCTCGCACGCGAACGTCTCCCTCTCCGAGGGCGAGGTGGAGGACTGCCAGATCGAGTGCTGGCTGCACGGCTCCAGCTTCGACCTCCGCACCGGCAAGCCGTCCGGCCTCCCCGCGACGCGCCCTGTCCCCGTTTACCCCGTAAAGATCGAAGGGGACGACGTGCTCGTCTCCCTCACCCAGGAGTCCTGAGGCATCCATGGCAACGCTTGAAATCCGAGACCTGCACGTCACCGTCGAGGCCGACAACGCCACGAAGGAGATCCTCAAGGGCGTCGACCTCACCGTGAAGCAGGGCGAGACGCACGCCATCATGGGCCCCAACGGCTCGGGCAAGTCGACTCTCGCCTACGCCCTGGCGGGCCACCCCAAGTACACCGTGTCCAGCGGCTCCGTCACCCTTGACGGCGAGGACGTCCTGGAGATGCCCGTCGACGAGCGCGCCCGCGCGGGCCTGTTCCTGGCGATGCAGTACCCGGTCGAGGTCCCCGGCGTCTCGGTCTCCAACTTCCTGCGCACCTCCGCCACCGCCGTCCGCGGCGAGGCGCCGAAGCTGCGCACCTGGGTGAAGGAGGTCAAGGAGGCCATGGAGCGTCTCTCCATGGACCCGGCCTTCGCCGAGCGCAACGTGAACGAGGGCTTCTCCGGCGGTGAGAAGAAGCGGCACGAGATCCTCCAGCTGGAGCTGCTCAAGCCGAAGATCGCGATCCTCGACGAGACCGACTCCGGCCTCGACGTCGACGCCCTGCGCATCGTGTCGGAGGGCGTGAACCGGGTCCGCGAGAGCGGCCAGGTCGGCACCCTGCTGATCACCCACTACACGCGCATCCTGCGCTACATCAAGCCCGACCACGTCCACGTGTTCGCGGGCGGCCGGATCGTCGAGTCCGGCGGCCCCGCGCTCGCGGACAAGCTGGAGAACGAGGGCTACGAGGCATACGTGAAGGGTGGCGCATCCGCGTGACACAGCTGCCGGGCCTCCTCGACACAGAGGCGATCCGCAAGGACTTCCCCGTCCTGGACCGGCTGGTCCACGACGACCGGAAGCTCGTGTACCTGGACAACGCGGCGACCTCGCAGAAACCGCGCCAGGTGCTGGACGCCCTGAGCGAGTACTACGAGCGCTACAACGCCAACGTCCACCGCGGTGTGCATGTGCTCGCCGAGGAGGCCACGGCGCTGTACGAGGGCGCGCGCGACAAGGTCGCCGCGTTCGTCAACGCGCCGAGCCGCGACGAGGTGATCTTCACCAAGAACGCCTCCGAGTCGCTCAACCTCGTGGCCAACATGCTCGGCTGGGCCGAGGAGCCCTACCGGGTGGACCACGAGACCGAGATCGTCATCACCGAGATGGAGCACCACTCCAACATCGTTCCCTGGCAGCTGCTGGCGCAGCGCACGGGCGCGAAGCTGAAGTGGTTCGGCCTCACCGACGACGGCCGCCTCGACCTGTCGAACATCGACGAGATCATCACCGAGAAGACGAAGATCGTCTCCTTCGTGCTGGTGTCCAACATCCTCGGCACCGTGAACCCGGTCGAGGCGATAGTCCGGCGCGCGCAGGAGGTCGGCGCGCTGGTCTGCATCGACGCCTCGCAGGCCGCGCCGCACATGCCGCTGGACGTGCAGGCCCTCCAGGCCGACTTCGTGGCCTTCACCGGTCACAAGATGTGCGGCCCGACCGGCATCGGTGTGCTCTGGGGCCGCCAGGAGCTGCTCGAGGACCTGCCTCCGTTCCTCGGCGGCGGCGAGATGATCGAGACGGTGTCGATGCACTCGTCGACGTACGCCCCCGCCCCGCACAAGTTCGAGGCGGGCACGCCGCCGATCGCGCAGGCGGTCGGTCTGGGCGCGGCGATCGACTACCTGAGCGCCATCGGGATGGACAAGGTCCTCGCCCACGAGCACGCGCTCACCGAGTACGCGGTGCGGCGGCTTGCGGAGGTGCCCGACCTGCGGATCATCGGCCCGACCACGGCCGAGGACCGGGGCGCGGCGATCTCCTTCACGCTCGGTGACATCCACCCGCACGACGTGGGCCAGGTCCTCGACGAGCAGGGCATCGCGGTGCGCGTGGGCCACCACTGCGCGCGGCCGGTGTGCCTGCGGTACGGAATTCCTGCGACCACGCGAGCGTCGTTCTATCTGTACTCCACGCCGGCCGAGATCGACGCTCTGGTCGACGGCCTGGAGCACGTACGGAACTTCTTCGGCTGACGGGACGAGCGATCGGATGAAGCTGGACTCGATGTACCAGGAGGTCATCCTGGACCACTACAAGCACCCGCACGGGCGTGGTCTGAGGGATGGCGACGCCGAGGTGCACCATGTGAACCCGACGTGCGGCGACGAGATCACGCTCCGAGTGAAGTACGACGGCACGACGATCGAGGACGTCTCGTACGAGGGCCAGGGCTGCTCGATCAGCCAGGCCTCGGCCTCCGTGCTGAACGACCTGCTCGTCGGCAGGGAACTGGCCGAGGCGCAGAAGATCCAGGAGACCTTCCTGGAGCTGATGCAGTCCAAGGGCCGGATCGAGCCCGACGACGCGATGGAGGAGACCCTGGAGGACGCGGTGGCGTTCGCCGGGGTGTCCAAGTACCCGGCCCGGGTCAAGTGCGCCCTGTTGAGCTGGATGGCCTGGAAGGACGCGACGGCCCAGGCGCTGGGCGGCGCCGACGCCGAAAGGAAGACCGCATGAGCGAGACCGTGGAGATGAAGCCGGCCTCGGAGGAGGAGCTCCGCGAGGCCCTGATGGACGTCGTCGACCCCGAGCTGGGCATCGACGTCGTCAACCTCGGCCTGATCTACGGCATCCACGTCGACGAGTCGAACATCGCGACCGTCGACATGACCCTGACGTCCGCGGCCTGCCCGCTCACCGACGTCATCGAGGACCAGGCCAAGTCCGCCACGGACGGCCTCGTCAACGAGCTGCGCATCAACTGGGTCTGGATGCCGCCGTGGGGCCCCGACAAGATCACGGACGACGGCCGCGAGCAGCTGCGGGCGCTCGGCTTCAACGTCTGAGATCCACGAGCACGACGACCAACGGCGAGGTCCGAACGGGCCTCGCCGTTCGTCGTTCCGCTCACCCGTTCGTCGTTCCGCTCTTCGTGACGGCATCGACATCGCGGCCCCTCGATATGTACGACCGTACACATCGGTGGATACGCTCGCCCCCATGGGATACGTGTTGCTCGTCGGCGCCATCGCCGCGGAGGTCGCCGCCACGACGGCCATGAAGTACAGCAACGGCTTCAGCAGGTTCGGGCCCTCGCTGGTGACCGTCCTCGGGTACGTCCTGTCCTTCGTGCTGCTCGCCCGGACCCTGCGGACCGTGGCCATCGGCACGGCCTACGCGATCTGGTCCGGCATCGGCACCGCGGCCGTCGCCGCCCTCGGTCTGGTGCTGTTCGGGGAGGGGATGGGCCTCGCCAAGGTCGCGGGGATCGTCCTGATCATCGGCGGAGTGGTCGTGCTCAGCCTGGGCGGGGCCCACTGATGGCCCGGCGGTACGACCCCGAGCGGCGGCAGCGGATCATCGACGCGGCGCTGCGCGTCGTCGGCGCCAAGGGCCTCGCCGGGCTGACCCACCGCACGGTGGCCGAGGAGGCGGACGTACCGCTGGGCTCCACCACCTACCACTTCCGGACCCTGGACGAGCTGATGGTCGCGGCCCTCGGGCAGGCGAACGAGGGGTTCGCCAAGGTGATCGCCGCGCGCGGCGGCCTCGACGACCCGCGCACCGACCTCGCGGACGCGCTCGCGGGCTGGATGGGGCAGTGGCTGGCCGGTGACCGCACTGGAGTCGAGCTGGAGTACGAGCTGTACCTCGCCGCCCTGCGTCGCCCCGCGCTCCGTCCCGTCGCCGCCGAGTGGGCCGAGGACGTCGCGGCCCTGCTCTCCCGCCGCACCGACCCCACCACCGCCCGCGCCCTGGTGGCCCTGATGGACGGCATCTGCCTCCAGGTGCTGCTGACCGGAACCCCGTACGACGAGGGCTACGCGCGCGAGATCCTGGCGCGGGTGATCCCGCCGTCCGCGGACACCTGAGCAGGGTTGGCGCGCCCGCCGCGCCACCTCCCGCGTGGGCCGCGGACCGGCACATGAGACGCCCACCGCACCGGTTCGCCGGTGCGCGCCGCCTCACGTTAGGTTTCCTTCTATGACCGACACGACTGCTCCCCGCACCATCGGCGCCGTGGCCGCCGGACTCGCCACGATCGCCGCCGACGGCACCGTTCTCGACACCTGGTTCCCCGCCCCCGAGCTGACGGACCAGCCCGGCCCGGCCGGCAGCGAGCGGCTGTCCGCCGAGCGGGCCGCGGAGCTGCTCGGCGACGGCGCCACCGCGGCGATCGGACCGGACGCGCGCCGGGGCGTCGAGGTGGTCGCGGTCCGCACGGTCATCGCCTCGCTCGACGAGAAGCCGATCGACGCGCACGACGTCTACCTGCGCCTCCACCTGCTCTCGCACCGGCTGGTCAAGCCGCACGGCCAGAGCCTGGACGGCATCTTCGGTCACCTCGCCAACGTCGCCTGGACCTCGCTCGGCCCGGTCGCCGTGGAAGACATCGAGAAGGTGCGGCTCAACGCCCGCGCCCAGGGCCTGCACCTCCAGGTGACCTCGATCGACAAGTTCCCGCGCATGACCGACTACGTCGCCCCGAAGGGCGTCCGTATCGCCGACGCCGACCGGGTGCGGCTCGGCGCGCACCTCGCCGAGGGCACCACCGTGATGCACGAGGGCTTCGTGAACTTCAACGCGGGCACCCTCGGCACCTCCATGGTCGAGGGCCGCATCTCCGCCGGCGTCGTGGTCGGCGACGGCTCCGACATCGGCGGCGGCGCCTCCACCATGGGCACGCTCTCCGGCGGCGGCAACGTGATCATCGCCATCGGCGAGCGCTGCCTGGTCGGCGCCGAGGCGGGCGTCGGCATCGCGCTCGGCGACGAGTGCGTGGTCGAGGCCGGCCTTTATGTCACCGCCGGCACCCGGGTGACGATGCCCGACGGCCAGATCGTCAAGGCGCGCGAGCTGTCCGGCGCCTCCAACATCCTCTTCCGCCGCAACTCGGTCACCGGCGCCGTCGAGGCCCGCCCGAACAACGCGGTCTGGGGCGGCCTGAACGAGATCCTGCACAGCCACAACTGACCATGGGCGGCCGTGACCTGCGGCCGCGTACTGGACCAACGCTCTGACCTGCCGCTCTGAGCCGACGACAGAGGTCGACGTCGGTCATGGTTGAGCGCCCTTCCACAGCCCGAGGACGGCCTGGGAGGGCGCTCGTGCGTGAGCACCGAACGGGGAGTTCGATCTGAACCCGTCCCCGGTGCCGTCGTCGGCTGCTCCAATGCGCCGCGGGCACATCGCCAACGCCGTCGCCGCAACCCGCCTGGAGACCGCCCTCGACATCGCCGCGCAGCACCACACCGCCTGCCCACTGCCTGAGAGACTGCCGACGGAGCTGTGATTGGCCCCGGAGACGGGATGGGGATGTTCATATTCGGAGCTTGGCCAGCCCCTTCGTCCCCAGAGCTTCCTGGACCGGCAGCGCATCCCAAGGCCAACCGCATGGCGCACCGCAGGGAAGTCCTGACCCTCAAGACCCTCGAGAGCGTCAGGCACTCAGTCCTTCAACAGCTTGTCGCGCACCGGCATCCAGTCCAGGGCCGACCGGATGCCGTCTTCCAGGGACAACTTCGGCCTCCACCCCAGCAGCCTGTCCGCCCGGTCGCTCTGCGTGTAGCCGCCCGCGACGTCACCGGGCCGCCGGTCGGTGTCCATGGTCGCCAGAGGTGTGTCGACGACGTTGTTGAACGCGGCGCACAACTCGCGAACTGTGGTCCCCGAGCCCGTACCCAGGTTGATCGCGATCGAGCGTGCCGCCCCCACGAGGATGGTGTCGAAGCGTTCAATCGCCGCGATGTGGGCGGCGGCGAGATCCCAGACGTGCACGTAGTCCCTGATGCCCGAGCCGTCGCGTGTCGGGTAGTCCGTGCCCGTGACCGGGAACGGACGGCCTTCGTCATGTGCCTGGATCAGTACGCCCAGAGCATGGCTGGGCCGCTTGAGCTGGAGCCCGGTGCGCAGCTGCGGGTCGGCCCCGACCGGGTTGAAGTAGCGCAGCGACAGCACACGCGGTCCCGTCACGGCGATGTCGGCGAACATCTCCTCACACACGGCCTTGGTCCGTGCGTAGGGGCTCTGCGGCGCCAGCGGTGAGTCCTCGTCGACGGGCGAGCCATCCTCGGCCTGGTAGATGGAGGCCGAGCTGCTGAAGATGATGCGGTCGCAGCCGTTGCGGTGCAGGTGACCGACGAAGGCCAGGCTCTTGGCCACGTTCGCCTCGTAGTAGCCGATCGGGTCCGCGACGGACTCGGGCACCACGATCAGCGCCGCACAGTGCACCACCGCGGAGATGTCCGGGTGCTCCGCGAAGATCCGGTCGACCAGCGCGCCGTCCGCGATATCGCCCTCGTAGAAGGTACGGCCTACGGTGAACTCGCGGCGGCCCCGGACAAGACTGTCCAGGATCACGGGGGTGATGCCTGCGTCCAGGCAGGCCGAGGCGACGGTGCTGCCGATGTAACCGGCTCCTCCCGCGACAAGCGTCTTCACCACGATGTCCCTTCTCCCGGCTTCATTGCAGCCCCAGTTGGCAGTCGGCGGCAAGGCTGGCGGAGACACCCGGCGGGAGAGATCGGCAGCCCAGATGGGCCGGCCCCGGGTAACGACGGCACTCACCCGCAGCGATACCGGCGGCGCTTGCCGAGAACCTCAATGCCTGACGCTGTCGCCGCTCCCGCTCTTCAAGATCCCCGACAGCCTCACGGCCTGGTGGCGACGCCTCCACTCGGACCAGTCGAGGTGGTTAGTCGCATCGGATGAAGGCTGGACGACGCGTGCCAACGCGCGAGAAACGAGCGTGAAATGGCCCGAGTTGAGTGCGCCGACTCCCGTCGTGAGGCTTCGGCCCGTGGAGGAGTGGCGAATTCCCTGCGATGACATCCAGCTCCACTTGATCGTTAATGGACAGTTTCCATGTGTGTCCGGCAGCTCTGGGATCTTCACGCTTTCCACTCTCAAGCTACCGAGGAAGCCCACATGGCTGAAATGCCCGATCTCCGCCTGGATACCTCAAAAGAGAACTGGCTCACTCAAATCCGTAATCTTCCTGGATGGCAACGCATACTCGCGACCCTCCCCCTGGGCCTGCCCCTCATCGGTGGATTGCTCGGCGGCCTCATCGGCGTGCTCGGCGCGGTCATCAACCTTAAAATCGCCCGCACCGCTCTGGCCCCCACCTGGAAAGTTCTCTCCATGGCGGGTGTCATCTTCGGGGCCGTGGTCGCTCTCCTCCTGATCGCCGCCCTACTGGCGGGGTTCTAGTTTCTCCAGCCGGACTTCTGCGTGTGGCATGCGCGGGACGGTCTTGGGCCAGCCGTCCCACCAACGTGTGCCTGCACGCTCGCGGTTGAGCATGCTGACATTCCGGGGACAACGCTCGTGGTTGCGACCAGCCAGGCGCACCCGAGCAACTGGGTCGGACGCGAGGGCAAGGCGGTACTGCCATCCGACGTTGCCCAAGTCATCGAACGCGCCCTGCGCGAGGGCTGGACCCCGTCGGCTTCAGGCTTCCCGACCGTCCGCCGCCGCGCAGGCGGGCCTCCGCCGGGTACCGTTGCAGACAGAAACGGCCCCGTCAGCCCGCGGAGGGCAGGGTGCTGGCGGAACTCACCCGCCGCTTGGGCGGGTGGTCGCGCCAACGTTCGTGGTCGTCCGCCGCTGTGCTGGGCGCCACGAGCAGCGGCAGGCGTGGGACAACGTGGCGTATGCGGGCGAGCTGAACAGCCATGACTGACGTGGTGTCATGACGGCGGGCGCGTAGCCGTGACTACGCCGCTTGCAGTCGTTCGTACGCTGCCCGCAGCCCGTCGGTCGTCTCGCGGTCGGCGGGCCGCAGGGGGGCGCGGACCGGGCCCGCGGGCAGGCCCAGGTCGTTCAGGAGGGCCTTGACGGTGACCGTGCCGGGCAGGCCGGCGGACATCGTCGACTCGATGAGGTCGGTGGCCTGTTGCTGGAGGCGGGCGGCGCCAGCGGTGTCGCCCGCGTCGAACGCGTCGAGAATAGAGTGCAGTTGGCGTGGGACGAGGTTCGCGACCGTGCTGACGTATCCGGCCCCGCCCACCGCGTACAGCGCGAGGATGTGCTCCTCGCAGCCCGCGTAGTACGCCAACTCGGTGCGGGCCAGGACCTTCTGGGTGCCGAGGAAGTCGTAGGAGCAGTCCTTGACCGCCACGATCCGGGGATGCGCGGCCAGTCGCAGCATGGTGTCCGGCTCGATGCGTGTGCCGGTGCGGCCGGGGATGTCGTAGAGCACCACGGGCAGCCCGGAGGCGTCCGCCACCGTGCGGAAGTGCTCCTCCACGGCGTCCTGCGGTGGCCTGCTGTAGTACGGCGTCACCACCAGCACCCCGTCCGCGCCCGCCTTCTCCGCCTCCAGCGCCAGCTCCACGGTGTGCCGGGTGTCGGCGGTGCCCACGCCCGCGACGATCGAGGCGCGCTCACCGACCGCCTCGCGCACGGCCCGGACCAGCGCCGACTTCTCGGCGTCCGTCGTGGTCGGCGACTCGCCCGTCGTGCCGCTGAGCACGAGACCGTCGCACCCGTCGGCCACCAGGCGGTCGGCGAGCCGCTGGGCGCCGTCGAGGTCGAGCGCGCCCGCGTCGGTGAAGGGCGTGATCATGGCGCACAGGGCGCGGCCGAAGGGAGGGGCGGGAGGGGTTGTGGTCGTCATGAGAGCAGTGTCGACCGGTCGATTGTGAAGCTCCACTTAATTCTTCTACCGGATACCCCTAAGCAAAGCTGGATCGAAGGTGTCCCGTGTCCAAGTTGCCCGTCATGCGTCACCATGGGCTGGAGGTCACCGACGGGCAGGTACGGGAGGCGTCATGAAGCTCGGCAAGGCACTGGCCACCGGAGTCGCGGAGGAACGGTCGCCGGTCCGCGCGGAGAAGTCCGGACTCCCCGAGACGAGCCAGGGGATCCAGGAGGCCGGGGAATTCCGGGCGAGCCAGGAGATCCGGGCACCGCAGGCCGCCGTCGCGCCCGAAGAGGCTCCGGCCGCCCGATGAGGCTGCGGCTGCCCGCGGAACGCCCGACGGAGCCGCCGACCGGATACAAGATCGCCCACCCGGTGCTGTCCCACGACGGAGCCCGGGCCCGCTTCACGGGTGTGTCGCTCGGCGGCGCGCTGCCGTACGGGGTCGTCGCGGACGCGGCCTGCGTCTACGGCCGTCGCCACCGGCCACCCGTGCGCCGGTGCGACTGCGGTTTCCACTGCGTGTGCGGACGCGCCGCCGCCGAGGCCCTGCTCTGCACGGCCGAGCACCGCGGCGCCGTCCTGCTGAAGGTCTCCGTCCTCGGCAGCTACATCCGCTACGAACGCGGATTCCGCTACGCCCGCCAGCGGGTGCACACGGCGACGGTCGGCCCGTGCGCGTGCGGCGCGCCCGCCTCCGCCCTGGCCGACGCGGGCTGGGGCAGGCCCGGCTGGTGGGCGCTGACCGCCGTCTGCGCGGGTTGCCTGCGCGGCCGCACGTCCGTGACGTTCGCCGGCTTCGCACGGCTGGCGGGGGACGGGCTGCGGGTCGTGGGGGGGGGGGGGGGGGGTTTTTTGTCCCCCCCCCCCCCCTCCCCCCCCCCCCCCCCCCCCCCC